>NZ_JARIEF010000073.1 GCF_029266915.1 Tissierella sp.
AATGTACATCTTAAAGCCGCCATACGGAAATAAATCTGGCTTTACAATACTTGAGTTAATTCTCTTTATGGCAATTTCATCGCTACTTATGATGACCTTTTTTAGTGTTTTAAGCTTCAATGCAAGGGCCAGTGAAAGGATTATGCTTGAAGATGAGATGCTTCTAAATGGAAGATATGCTATAGAATATATAAAAGAACGTTTAATAAGTGCAGATCAAGTTATTCTATCGAAAAACTTTCCAGGTTTAGATGAAAACTATCCAACAAATATTGGATTTGTGATAGTAGAGCATACCTATAAAGCTCTAGATAAAAATAATTCTCCTGGAGAGAAAAGTAAAAAAGAATTTTATATATCTTATAACTATTCTACTTATTATATTGAATTCGGGAAATTAAAAAGAATTGGCATATCTGAATATAATAATCCTAATGCTCTTCCTTATTATGGTTCTTTTCAAGGACATAATGTTATTATAGATTGTATATTAGAAGATTCTAAGATAAAATTGCAAGATAATAATCTTGTAAAATTTGATATTTCTATTGGAAAAGATAAGAAAAAAGTCACTGACTTTAAAACTACTATAAGCTTAAGATGCCCTGTGGTACGTTGATATGAGAAAGATACTTAAAAATAGGCAGGGCAGTTTAACTATAATGGCTATGTTTATATTTTTACTGATGATGACATCTCTTACTATGATGCTTAAATTCTCAACTCTTCAAGCTGCACTATCGAAAAATCAATTGTCAAAAATCCAAATTAGATATCTGGCAGAAGATGGATTCAATAAGTTTTTATATGGAGAAGGAAATATTGAAAAATACATGAAAAAAGATATACTGGATAACTTTAGACTGGTTACTGTCAATGATTATAGAATAAAGTTAGAAAAAGGACATGAATTGAAACCTTATATAGATAAATTAGGCTATAGTTTTAAAAATATAGATAAAAAAGAAATGATTTTCTTTGAATCAGAGGTAAGTAATAATGGACTAAAAACTAGTATAAAAGCTTATGGACCATGTGTTAACGAATTGTTTGAGCTGAATAAACCCCTACTAGATGAAGAAGATCTATTGCCTGAAGAAAAGGATTTATTTGAAAACTTTTTCCATACTATGGAAAAAGATAATTGGGATTATGATTTCCCAATGGGTTCTAACTATAGAAAGATAAATACAAAAAAAGATATAGTTTTAAACTATGTTACTGAAAATATTAAGCCCATATTAGGTCAAAAGCAAATGATTTTAAACTCTGGTGAGGTAAACCAGATCACAGATTATTTCAGAAATGAGTTTGCCGTAATTCATTTAAAACGTGATGGAGTAGAAAATAGAAATCTTACCATAGGAAATACTGAGCAGAATACAAAAATCATATTACATGGAGACCTTTATCTGGAGGGTGACTTGATTATAAATCAAGATTTTGAGTTTCAAGGCTTAATTATAATGAACGGTGGTAAAATAATAGTCAATTCAAAAACCAAGCCTCAGATTGAGGGAATGATTATAAATAAGGGTGAAAAAATAGATCTGGAGAGTTTGAATTTAATCCACAATCAAAAGTGCATATATAGGGGAGGGTCTTTTTTACCTGGCTTTATAGATATAGATATACAGGTTATTAAAAAGTTTTAAACTTTATTTGTATTTCTATGTTATAATAAAGATAAGTTTTGGAATTACAATATTTAAGCTAGGATAGGAGGAAAAGTATGGTTTCAGCAGGAGATTTTAGAAAAGGTGTTACTTTTATAATGGATGGGGATGTATACCAAATCATGGACTTTCAGCATGTAAAGCCCGGAAAAGGTGCTGCTTTTGTTAGAACGAAGATTAGAAACGTTATGACTGGAGCAACAAGAGACAATACATTTAACCCGACAGAAAGATTTGAAAAAGCGAATATAGAAACTACGGAGATGCAGTACTTATATAGTGATGGTGAGCTTTATTATTTCATGAACCCAGAGACATATGAGCAAATCCCAGTAGAAAAAAGTTCTATTGAAGAAGCTGTAATGTACTTAAGGGAGAATGACAATGCTACTCTTAAGTTTTTTAAAGGAAAAGTTATCGAAGTAACTCCGCCTAATTTTGTAGAACTGGAAATTACACAGACAGAACCGGGATTAAAAGGTGATACATCCAGTGGGGCTACCAAACCTGCTACAGTAGAAACAGGTCTTACTTTAAATGTTCCTTTATTTGTTAATTTAGGAGATCATATAAAGATTGATACTCGTACAGGAGATTACATGTCTAGAGTTTAATTTTTACAAAAAAACAATTGGAGGGATTATTATGAACGATTTATTTCAAAAAGTATCTTATTTACAAGGTTTAGCTGATGGTCTAGGAGTAGATGAGGCTACCAACGAAGGAAAACTCCTTATTAAAATAATAGATGTCCTAGGAGAGTTTACTGAAGTATTAGATGAGATAGTAGAAGATCAAGTTGGACTAGAGGAGTATGTAAGCTTTATAGATGAAGATCTATCTGACGTAGAAGATGAATTGTATGATGAATATGATGAATTCGACGAATATGATGATTTTGATTTTGAGGATTTTGACGAACTTGATATACATGATGAATGTTCAGACTGTGGAGATTCTTGCGATTGTGACGAAGAAGAGTAGAAAATACAACTTATAAAAAAGTGTAAAATCTTAGGATTTTACGCTTTTTTTGTAACTTATGCTTGAAAGTTTAAAGAAAAATCTATAAAAACAGAAAAATAAGAGAAATGTTTGTAAAGCTTATAATCCTTTGATATAATAGTTTTAGAAGTTAATGGAACCATGGAGGTGTCTATAATGACAGAAAATATAATAAATGATGAAAAGGAATTTGGAAGTATTAAAATTTCTAATGATGTAATTGCTACAATAGCTGGAATAGCTGCAACAGAAGTAAAGGGTGTTTCTGGAAAGAGTATGGGATTTACAGGCGGAATAACAGAGATGCTAGGCATGAGAAACCTTACTAAGGGAGTAAAGGTTGAAATTACAAATAGAGTAGCTAAGATTGATATCTCTATTATAGTAGAATATGGCGTAGATATAGCTGAAACAGCTAAGAAAGTTCAAGAAAACATCAAGAAGTCGGTAGAAACTATGACTGATCTTTTAGTGCCTGAAGTGAATGTAAATATTCAAGGCGTTAACATGGAAACAGAAAAAGAAGAAGCTTTAGAAGATTAGTATTTAAAATTACCCTCTGCTCAAACAGGGGGTAATTTTAAATATATAGGTATGAAAATATATAATTTAAGGGTATAATATAGTATTAGTTCCAATAAAGGTTGATATTTACGCGAATTTAGGAGGAAAATGTATGGGCAGAAAGCAAGCAAGAGAAGGAGCAATGAAGTTATTATATCAAATGGAGTCAAATAATGATTTCTCAGAATCAGAAATAGAACTTTTTATAGAGAATTTTTCATTTGATAAGGGCGAAGAAAGATATATAGCTGAATGTATAAATACGGTTTCTGAAAACTTGGAAGAAATTGATTGTCATATCAAGGCGAATTTAGAAAGTTGGTCTATACATAGGCTTGCAAAGGTAGACCTGGCAGCTTTAAGAATTTCTATATATGAGATTCTTTACAGAAGAGATATACCTGTTGAGGTTTCTATAAATGAAGCTATTGAAATTGTAAAGAAATACAGTAACAGTGATTCATTTAAATTTATCAATGGAGTTCTTGGAGGGTTTGTTAAGAGCTTGGATAGTAATTTTAAATTGAAAGTACCTTTCCCAAAAGAGGATATACAAGAAAATCTTGAAGAAGATCGTGAAGAATATATAGATGGAGAAGGATTCACAGAAAATCTTGATGAATTAAGTGAAGACGACCAATATATGGAAGATAAGTACTCCGCTGAAGATGAAATATTAAATAAAATAGAAGATGAAATATAGATAAAAATAGTTTTACTTCCAACAGAGGATAAAGAAATAAAAATACTAAGAGATTTAGAAAATACTATAGATTTAGATATAGCTAAAGAGTAATTTTCTGTTAAATTAATTTGTAGGAGGATCATATGAAAGCTTTAAAGGTAAGCGAATTAAACAGTTACATAAAAAGAGTTTTTTCTTCAGATATGATTCTTTCAAATGTGAAGATTCAAGGTGAGATATCTAACTTTAAAAAACACATAAGTGGTCATTTATATTTTTCTTTAAAGGATGATAAATCGCTTATAAAATGTGTCATGTTTAAGGGAGATGCAAAGAGCAATTTCTTAGATTTGTCTGAGGGACAAAAGATCACTGCAGAAGGATATGTATCAGTTTATGAGAGAAATGGTGAATACCAGCTCTATGTAAAGCGAATTAAAGATGATGGGGTTGGAGTTCTTTATGAAGCTTATGAAAAGCTCAAGATAAAACTAGAGGAGGAAGGTTTGTTTGAAGCCAAGTATAAAAAAGAGCTACCCTTTTTACCTAAAAATATAGGAGTTGTAACTTCAAGCTCTGGAGCTGCAGTACATGATATTATAAATATAATAAAAAGAAGATTTCCTTCGTGCAAGATATCCATTTATCCATCTCTGGTACAGGGAAAGGATGCACCGGGCGACATCATTAAGGCACTGAAATATTTAGATAAGGAAGCTTCTATTGATCTTATCATATTTGGAAGGGGAGGCGGATCTATTGAAGATCTCTTTTGCTTTAATGATGAAGAGTTAGCTAGATGTGTATTTAACCTAGAAACACCTGTTATATCTGCTGTAGGACATGAAACAGATTTTACGATAGTAGACTTTGTATCTGACCTAAGAGCTCCTACACCTTCAGCTGCAGCGGAACTCGCTGTGCCTGATATTTTCAATTTAAAAGAGAGCTTAAACAATAAATATGGATACTTAAAAAATGGTTTTAGAAAAAGCTTGAAATATAAAGATATTCAACTAAGAACACTCAAGTCGGAACTCAAATACAACAATCCTTATATAAAACTTAGGAATAACAGACAGGACTTAAACATGTTATTTAGAGATTTAACATCAGCAATAGATGATAGTTTAAATAATAGGGAGAAGAGTTTACTTAATCTTGAGAATAAACTTAAGCTTTTAAATCCTTCACTATCTTTAGAGAGTGGATATGGTTTGCTTACTGATGAGAATGGAAATATTATAAAGTCTATAGACTCTATAAATTTAGAAGAAATAATAAATATCAAAATAAAAGATGGAGATTTAAAAGTATTAGTAAAAGAAATTGAAAAGGAGAGTAAAACTATATGAAAGATAAAGAACTATCCTATGAAGAAGCAGTAGAAGGATTAGAAGATATAGTAAATAAACTAGAAGAAGATAAATCCTCTTTAAGTGATTCAATAGAATTGTTTAAAAAAGGTGTAGAGCTTTATAAGTATTCTAATAATCTTCTTTCAAAAGCAGAGGGAGAAGTTAAGATTCTTTTAGATGATTCTAATGACTCCATAATAGAAGAAGATTTTTTCAAGGAGGAAAATGGTGATGATTTCTAATGAGATCAAAGAGCTCATAAATACAATAGATGAAAGTCTTAATTCTTCTATATACCTCAAAGGTCAATACCAGCAAAAAGTATACGAATCTATAAAATATAGTTTATTTACTGGAGGTAAAAGATTAAGACCGATATTTGCTATAAAATCATTTGAATTGTTTAATGATGATATCCAGCAGATTCTTCCATTTGCATCAGCTATAGAAATGATACATACATATTCTCTTATACATGATGACCTTCCCTCTATGGATGATGATAAAATCAGAAGGGGTAATCCTACAAATCATATAGTCTATGGAGAAGCTCTAGCTATTTTAGCAGGAGACGGACTCTTAAACTTAGCTTATGAAACTATGCTTAAAAGCACTATCAAGTCCGCTAAAAGTCTTGAAGATTATGAAAAACGTGTAAGGATTATGCAGATAATTGCGAGTGCTTCTGGAATAGAGGGTATGATAGGAGGGCAAGTAGTAGACTTACTTGGCAATGAAGATGATATGGATGAAGATAAATTAAACTTTATGTATAAGGCTAAAACATCAGCACTGTTTGAAGCAAGTATGCTTGCAGGAAGTATGCTTGGTGGAGCTAGTGATAGGGAAATAGAGATTATGCATAGTTTTTCTAAAAAAGTAGGTATGGCTTATCAGATTAAGGATGATTTTTTAGACATAGAACAAGATGAAGAAATAGAAAAATATACATACTTATCCCTTAAGGATAATAAATTAGCATTTGAAAAACTGGAAGATCTTACTAAAGGTGCTTTAGAAGACTTGAAAAACCTTGAAGATAGAAATACAGAATTTTTAATGAAACTAAC
Source organism: Tissierella sp. (assembly GCF_029266915.1). GTDB lineage: Bacteria > Bacillota > Clostridia > Tissierellales > Tissierellaceae > Tissierella_A. The sequence goes on from NZ_JARIEF010000073.1 coordinate 6,359, forward strand.
AGTTTTGCTCCTAAATCGTGAAAAGTAGTAAATATTTACTATTATTATATAGCTATGCTAAGAGAGGATCTTATTAATTAAATCTATGAATTATAATTTATGCTGATAGCATTGGCTATCAGCTTTTTATATATAAATCTACTTACTGGTGTGTTAATAAGGGGAGATATTTTTTAAGAAATAATGTGAAGTATAGTGCTAGTATAGAAATATATATTAGTTTAGGAATATTTATTTACGAAGCTAGCTTATGTTATAGAAAAAATATAAAAAACTTATATTTGATTATTAAGTATTTTATATTTAAATATTTTATAATATTGAATTAGTATTGAATTATCACTAAAGTTAAATTAACTTTAATTAAAAACTATCAAAAGATAGAAGGTGTATTATGATAAAGAAAAGAGCTGATATCTTACTATTTGAAAAAGGTCTAGTAAATTCCAGGGAAAAAGCTAAAACTCTTATCCTGGAAGGAGAAGTCTATATAGACGGGAAAAGAGCTAGGAAGGCCTCTGAGAGGTTCTTAGAAGGAGCCCATATAGATATAGCGATTAACCCTTTAATCTATGTTAGCCGGGCAGGATTGAAGCTAGAGAAGGCTATTGAAGAGTTCAGTATAGAATTAAAAGATAAAACTGCTATGGATATTGGATCTTCTACTGGGGGATTTACACAATGCATGCTGGAAGAAGGTGCAAAAAGGATTTACGCTATAGATGTAGGAAAAGATCAGTTGGTAGAAGAATTGAGAAGAAATCCTAAAGTCGTAGTTATGGAAGGGACAAATATAAGAGATTTAACACGAGAAAAAGTTAAGGATGATATAGATTTTATTTCTATAGATGTATCTTTTATTTCTTTAAAGTTAGTCCTGCCAATTGCTGTTAAATTTTTAAAAGACGATGGGCAACTCGTTGCTTTAGTAAAACCACAGTTTGAAGTGGGCAGGAACAATGTAGGAAAAAAAGGGATTGTTAAAAATGAAAAACTACATTCAGAGGTATTGACATCTATTATTGAATTTAGTAGGAGCTTGGACTTAAACGTAGAGGGATTGACATTTTCTCCTATTGCAGGATCTAAAGGCAATATAGAGTTTTTAATTCATATTAAAAAAAGTAAAGATAAGGACCACAGAGAAACTTTTTCTATAAGCCAAGTATTAAAACAAGCGCATGATCAATTGGATTGACTTTAATCTGGGGAGGATATAGAGATGTTAGTAGAATTAAATATTAGAAATTTTGCTATAATTAAAGATCTTAGGATACAGTTTACCAGAGGGCTAAATCTCTTAACTGGAGAAACTGGATCTGGAAAATCAATTATAATAGAAGCTTTAGGTATTATATTAGGCGGAAGAGGTACTAAAGAACTAATAAGAACTGGTGAAGACAAATCTTTCCTTCAGGCTGTTTTTTTAGTTGAAAATTTAGAGAAACTTCAGCCACTCTTAGATAAATCTGGTATAGAGATAGAGGAGAATGGACTTTTAATAATTTCAAGGGAAATTTCAACCAACTATCCTAGTATGTCAAGGATCAATGGAAGAACTGTAACTCTTGGGATATTAAATGAATTGACATCCAATTTAATAGATATATTTGCTCAACATGAACATCAATCTTTATTAAATATAGCAAATCATAAAGTTTTAATTGACAGTTTTGGAGATAAGGACTTTAAAAACTTAAAGTCTGAGATAAAAGAGAAATACAGAGCTTATATGAATGAAAAAAAAGCTTTGGCGGATATGAGTTTAGATTCAAGCCAAAGAGAAAGAGAAATAGATCTATTAAAATACCAAATAGAAGAAATCGACAGTTCTAACATAGGAAATATAAATGAGGAAGAGCTAGAAAATGAATTTAATAAGCTAAGCAATATTAAATCTATTAAAAGCGGTATAGATGAAATACTAGAAGATTTTGATAGCTCGGATTATGAGAAAAAATCTATAATAGAATCTGTAAGTAAGGGTGTTTCTATATTAAATTCTATATTAAAATATGATAATAACTTAAAAACTAGCTTTGATAGACTAGAAAGCATCAATTTTGAACTTAAAGATATCATAACAGAGCTAAATCACTATGGAGATAATATAGATGTAAATGAAGAAAGACTTTACACTATAAATCAAAAGATAGATATAATAAATAATTTAAGAAAAAAATATGGAAATAATATAGAAGAGATACTCCAATATAGAGATGATAGTGCTAATCAGTTAGAAAAGTTCTTAAACTATGAGGAAGAAATTCAAAAACATATAGCTGTAATAGAGATTTATGAAATAGAATTGCAGAAACTTTCTTCTGATTTAAGCAACATGAGAAAGCTAATAGCTAGTGACTTAGAAAAGAAGATATTCTATGAGTTAAAAGATCTTAATATGGATAATATAACATTTAAAGTTAAATTTACTAAAAACCACTTTACTAGCGACGGAATAGATAACATTGAATTTCTTATATCTACCAATATTGGCGAAGATTTAAAGTCTATGTCAAAGATAGTCTCAGGTGGAGAGATGTCGAGAATAATGCTTGGGTTCAAAAGTATATTAGCAAGCTATGACGGTATTCCAACTCTTATATTTGATGAGATTGATACCGGTATAAGTGGAAGAACAGCTCAAGTGGTCGGAGAGAAGATATATGATATATCTAAGAGAAGACAAGTGATTTCTATTTCTCATCTTCCGCAGATAGCAGCGCTTGCTGATAGTCATTATGTAATATCAAAAGACCTCAATAAAGAGAATAAGATAAATACAAATGTAGTAAGATTAAGTGATGAAGAAAGAGTTATAGAACTGGGGAGACTATTAGGCGGAGTTGATGTTACAGATATAACCTTGAAACATGCTCGTGAAATGCTGGATATGACAAAAAAAATAAAGAAAAATTAGATTACAGTTTGAAAATTAAGTAAATAAAAAAGATATAAATTTTCTATATTAAAAAACTCCTTTTAATATTATAATCAGGCTTGTTTAGTCGAGTTAAGAAATAATTTTTCTCTTTTTTATTTATATGATATAATACAGGCTATAGTAAGATATTATATATTAATAAATAAATTATGGAGGTATTTAATAAATGCTTTATGAAGAAAAAACTATGAAATCTGAAAAAGTTTATGAAGGTAAGATACTGAATCTTAAAGTAGATACGGTAGAGATGCCAGATAAAAAGTACTCAAAAAGAGAAATCATAGAACATCCGGGAGGAGTAGCTATTATAGCTATTACTGATGAAGATTCTCTTGTACTTGTTAAGCAGTATAGAAAGCCCGTTGAGGATTTTTTACTTGAGATTCCTGCAGGTAAATTAGAATTAAACGAAGAACCGAGAGAAACTGCTATTAGAGAATTAAAAGAAGAGACGGGATTAGAGTCAGACAAACTTAATTATATATCTGAATTTTATACTTCGCCAGGCTATACAGATGAAAAAATACATCTTTTCTTAGCGGAAGATTTAAGAAAGGTAGAATATACACCAGAACCTGGAGAATTCTTAGAGATTGTAGAAATTTCAATTGAAGAACTGATTAAAATGGTAAGAAGAGGAGAAATAATAGACAGCAAAACTATTATAGGTATACTTATAGCACAAAAATTAGTAGATGAAAGATAAATTTAATTATAAAGGAAGGTATTTGAATGAGAGTATATGATATTATTAAGAAAAAAAGAGATGGATTAATTTTATCAGAAGAAGAAATCAAGTTTTTTATAGAAGGTTATACTGATGGAAGTATACCTGATTATCAGATATCTGCTTTGCTTATGGCTATTTTTATAAACAAAATGAATGATGAAGAAACACTCTTCCTTACAAAAGCCATGGTTGAGTCCGGAGAAAGTGTTGATTTATCTAGTATAGAAGGAATAAAAGTTGACAAGCATTCTACTGGAGGAGTGGGAGATAGTATTACTCTGATATTAGGACCTATAATAGCAGCTTGTGATGTACCTTTTGTTAAGATGTCTGGAAGGGGTTTAGGACATACTGGAGGAACACTTGATAAATTGGAAGCTATAGATGGATTTAAGATAGATATATCTAAGGAAGAATTTATAAAAAATGCAAATGAGATTAACATATCTATTACAAGCCAAACCGCAAATATAACTCCGGCAGATAAAAAACTCTATTCTTTAAGAGATGTTACTGCTACTGTAGATAATATTTCACTTATTGCAAGTAGTATAATGAGCAAAAAACTAGCTATAGAATCTGATGGAATAATTTTAGATGTAAAGGTCGGCAGTGGCGCCTTTATGAAAGATTTAGATCAAGCTAGGGAGCTCGCCGAAACTATGGTTAAAATAGGAAAGAATTATGGACGAGAAACAATGGCTGTAGTTACAAATATGGATCAGCCTTTAGGAAATGCTATTGGTAATAATCTAGAAGTAAAAGAAGCAATAGATATATTGAAGGGGAAGGGGCCTGAAGACTTATTGCAATTATCTATAATTCTTGGATCAAAGCTTCTTCTTTTAGCTAAAAGAGTTAAGAGCGAAGAAGAAGGAAGAGAACTTGTTAAAGAAGTTATAAAATCAGGCAAAGGATATGAAAAACTTATAGAGCTAGTTAAGTACCAGCATGGTGATATAAAACAAATAGAAAACCCAGATTTATTTCCAAAGTCAAAATATGTAACCCAAGTGAAAAGTTTAAAAGCAGGTTATATACAAGCTATTAATGCAGAAGATATCGGAAAATGTGCTTTGATACTTGGAGCTGGAAGGGAAACTATGGATAGTGTAATAGACCTTGCAACTGGTCTAATTCTAAATAAAAAAGTGGATGATCCAGTAGAAGTTGGTGAAACTCTAGTTTATATTCATAGTAACGATAAAGATAAAGCTTCTATTGTAGAGGAAAAACTATTAGATATATATAAAATAGGAGAAAAAAATAAAGAACAACAAAAATTGATATTTGATGAAATTCATTAAAAGATACACCTTATGATCTCGATTTTTGACTACAATCGAGATCATAATATTTTACAAGATAAAATAAAATATAAAATTTTTTTATAAATAGGATAAGATACCAGGAGAAAACTATGGAATATGAAATTAAACTTGAATCCTTTGAAGGACCTTTAGACTTATTGTTAAATCTTATTAGCAAAACTAAAATTGATATATATGATATTCCTATTCATCTTATAACGGAGCAATATATGAAGTATATATATGACGCAGAAGAGTTAGACTTGGAGATAGCCAGCGACTTCTTAGTTATGGCTTCTACCTTGCTGGAAATAAAGTCTAAAATGCTTCTGCCTAAAGAGATAATTAGCTTTGATGGTGAAGAGTTTGAACTAGATCCTAGGGAAGAGCTTGTTATGAGAATATTAGAATATAAAAAATTTAAAGAAGCAGCAGATATTTTAAAAGACTTTGAAGAAGAAAAATCTAAAACTTACTATAAACTTCCTGAAGATTTATCTAGATATGAAGATGACACTGTAGATTTTGATAGTTTTGATTTGAATCTTTTGGTAAATTCTTTAAATAAAATCTTAATTAAAAGAAACATGCAAAGAGAAGAAATAAATTTAGAAGAGATTCAAAGATCAAAATATACTATTTCAGATTGTATAGATAAGATTTTGATTAAATTGGAATCAGTAAGTTCTATAAACTTTGAAGAGTTGATTGGGCCGAGTAGCAGAAAGAATGAAATTATAGCATATTTCCTATCACTGTTAGAACTTATAAGAATTAAAAAAGTAAAAGTTAGGCAAGAAGGAATTTTTTCTGAACTTATAATAGAAAGAAGGATTAAAGAGGAGAATAGCGATGGATATTAGAGAGAGTAAATCGATAATTGAAGCTTTATTATTTACTTGGGGAGATCCATTGGAGGTTAAGGAAATCTCTAAAATACTTGATATATCACAAAGAGATGCTGCTTTTATTATAAAAGATATGATAGATGAATTCAATTACAACAGAAGAGGTCTTCAAATAATTAAAGTAGATAATGCCTATCAGCTCTCTACAAGAGCAGAACATTTTGATTGGATAAAAAAACTTAATCCTATAAATGACAAAAAAAACCTTTCAACAGCTGCACTGGAAACCCTCTCTATAATAGCTTATAAGCAGCCAGTTATTAAATCGGAGATTGAGCATATCAGAGGTGTTAAATCTGACAGAGTGTTAGAAACTCTTATAGGAAGATATTTGGTGAAAGAAGTAGGGCGGCTTGAAAAAACTGGTAGACCTATATTATATGGTACTACAGATGAGTTTTTACGAGCATTTGGATTAGAAGATTTAAAAGAGCTCCCGTATGTAAATAATTTAGAAGAAATAATGGAAACTCAAAGTATAGAAGAATAGGAAATAACTAGTATATAGTATTATGAGCTAGTTATTTGGGTATAAACATAGTTAGAGGAAGTAAAATAAAGATGATGGAAATGAGAGGGGAATATAATGAGACTGCAAAAATATATGGCGAAATCAGGCGTAGCATCAAGAAGAAAGTCTGAGAAAATGATAGATGATGGAATTGTAAAAGTAAATGGTAAAATAGTAACTGAACAGGGATTAGATATTGATCCGGAAAAAGACATGGTAATGGTTGATGATAAACCAATCAGATTAGAAGAAAACAAGGTATACATTATCTTAAATAAGCCGCTGGGATATGTAACTACTATGGATGATGAAAAGGATAGAAAAATAGTTATAGATCTTATAGATGGAGTAGAAGAGCGAATATATCCAGTAGGAAGATTGGATATGGATACAAGTGGGCTTATGTTGCTTACAAACGATGGAAAGGTTACAAATAAAATAACTCATCCAAGAAATCAAGTTATAAAAAAATATATTGCTATAGTAGAGGGTACTCCAAACAAACTTGAATTAACAAAATTTAGAAAAGGACTTATGATTGATGGTAAAAGAACTTCTCCAGCTACTATTAAAATAGTTAAAAATTATGAGACAGAGTCTATCCTGGAAATAGAAATAAATGAAGGCAGAAATAGACAAATAAGAAAGATGTGTGAAGCTATAAATCATCCTATTAAAAAGCTTAAAAGAGCATCTATTGGAGAAATTCAGCTTGGAGGACTACCAGTTGGAGAGTGGAGACATTTGGATGATCAAGAAATGAAATATATAAAGTCTCTATAAAGGAGAAAATATGAGATATAGATTGATAAATAATACAGTTTCTATTGCAAAAACATATATAGAGAACTATATTAAAAAAGGTCAAATAGTATTAGATGCGACTGTTGGAAATGGAAATGATACAAAACTTTTAGCTGACAAGGTTGGAGCTGATGGTAAAGTTTATGGTTTTGATATTCAAAGACTTGCTATAGAAAATACTAGGAAGCTTTTAAAAGAAAATAATTTAGACAAACAGGTCCAACTTATAATTGATAGTCATGAAAATTTAGAAGTTTATATACATGAAGGTTTGGATTTTATCATATACAATTTAGGCTATCTGCCAAAGGGAGATAAAAATATAGTTACTCAATCTGAATCCACTTTAAAGAGTATAGAAAGCTCTCTAAAATTATTGAATCCTAATGGCTTATTATTAATAAATTCATATATAGGGCACGATGGAGGTAGGAAAGAAAATCAGGATATAGAAATTATGTTAAAATCATTAAATCAAAAACGATATAATGTTTTAAAGCATAACTTTATAAACCAAAAGAATACACCTCCTATCTTATATATAATAGAAAAATCTTTATAGATCTATAATATGATTAAGTCAAAGATTTATCTTTAATGGGAGGTTTTAGTGTATGGAAGATCATCCGGATATTATGAAGAAAATTAAAAGTAATTACTCAAAACTCAGCAAAGGTCATAAATTAATAGCTACATTTATCTTAGATAAGTATGATAAGGCTGCATTTATGACAGCAGCCGCATTAGGTGAGGCTGCAGAGGTTAGTGAGTCTACAGTAGTTAGATTTGCAATAAGGATTGGATATGAAGGTTATAAAGAATTACAAGAAGAGCTTCAAGAGTTTGTAAAAGGTAAGCTCACAACTGTTCAAAGATTAGGGCTTACTAAAACAGGATATGAAGATAAAGAAAGTCTAATAGCATCAATAATGGAAACAGACAAGGAAAATATAAAAAAAGTTATAAATGAAATAGATATAGATTCTTTTAATAAAGCTTTGGAGCTTATATTACAAGGAGAGCAAATATATATAATAGGTTTGAGAAGTTCATCATTTTTGGCAGGTTACCTTGCATTTTATCTTAACTTTTTATTTGAAAATATAAATTTGATAAATATGGGTCCAAATGATATATTTGAGCAATTGCTAAAGGTAAATTCAAAAGATATAGTTTTAGTAATTACATATCCAAGATATTCTAAGCGAATTATGGAAATCTTGGACTATTCAAAGGAAAAACGTGCAAATATAATAACTATTACAGACAGCTTAGCTTCTCCAGCTTCACAAAAGTCTGACATAGCCTTAATAGCTCCAAGTGATATGTTATCATTCGTAGATTCTCTCGTGGCTCCTATGAGCCTTATAAACGCTATAATAATAGCTCTTGGAATTGAAAAGAAGAAAGATCTTAGAGAATATTTTGGTAAGTTAGAAGGAATTTGGAAGAAATACAATATTTATGATGAGATTGAACTTTAATATATAAAACTATCATAACAAATGTAATCATAAATGATAATCTATAAATAATAATCAAAAATAAAATCAATTAATAAAAGGAGATTTTATGAAGAAAAAAATAGGAGTAATAGGCGGTGGGCCGGCAGGAATTATGGCGGCAGCCATGGCATCTTCAGAAGAAAATGAAGTATATTTATTAGAGAAGAATAAAAAAATAGGAACTAAATTATATATAACGGGTAAGGGTAGGTGTAATGTTACAAATTCTCTGCCTATAGAAGACTTTTTTAACTTTATTGTTTCTAATAAGAACTTTCTATATAGTAGTTTTTACTCTTTCACAAATGAAAATTTAATCGAACTCTTAGGTGAATATGGAATAGAAACAAAAATAGAAAGAGGAAACCGAGTCTTTCCAAAGAGTGATAAATCGAGTGATATAATAAAAGCCTTTAAAAAACTTTTGGAAACAAAAGGTGTGAATATACTATTAAATACTAGGGTTAAAAACATTTCAAAAGAAAAAGATAAATTTAAAGTCACAACAGAAAGAGATAAAATAGAATTTGATAAACTAATACTAGCTACCGGAGGAGTGAGTTATTCTATGACTGGTTCTACAGGTGATGGATTAACTTTTGCTAGAGAAATGGGCCATACTATAAGCCAGTTAAGTCCAGCATTAGTTCCTATAGAAATAAATGAAGATTTTATCGAGGATCTGCAGGGGCTTTCTCTTAAAAATGTTATCTTAAGATCTTTTAATAATAAAAAGATAATTCATGAAAGCTTTGGAGAAATGATATTTACACATTTTGGAATATCAGGTCCTATAGTCTTAACCAGCAGTTCTTATATAAATAAATTTAAATCTAAAGATTTAAGTTTTGAAATAGACTTCAAACCTGCTTTAGATAATCAAAAATTAGATGAAAGAATTCTAAAGGATTTTGAAATATATAATAACAAGCAATTTAAGAATGCTTTAAATGATCTTCTGCCACAAAAAATAATTCCAATAATAATAAATAATTGTAATATTGAAGCAGATAAAACAGTTAATCAAATAACAAAACTTGAAAGGGAAAATTTGGTCTATGCTATCAAACATATGCCTTTAAAGTTTAAATCATTCAGATCTATGGATGAGGCAATAATTACTAGTGGAGGAATAAATACCAAGGAAATAAATCCTTCTACTATGGAATCTTTAATAGTTGAAGATCTTTTCTTCGCAGGTGAGATGATAGATGTAGATGCTTTAACAGGCGGTTTTAATTTACAGATAGCATTTTCTACCGGCTTTATAGCTGGTAGCAGTGTCTAAAGAAGAGATTTGAATCAAATTAAAGGTAAAGGCCTTGTATACTAAGAATATTTAATATATAATTAATAGAGGTGTAATGATAATTTGATAGAGATCAGTTAGAATACTTGTTTAAAAATTAATGATTGTAGGAGGACTTTTATGCAAAAAGAATTTTATTCTATTGCAATAGATGGACCGGCGAGTTCGGGGAAAAGTACTATAGCAAAACGAGTGTCTAAGATATTAAATATTGAATATATAGATACTGGTGCTATGTATAGAGCGCTGACTTGGAAAGTTTTAGAGAACAATATAGATCCTAAAAATAAAAACCATGTAATAGAAATATTAAAAGATACTAGTATTGACTTTAAAGAAGGAAATATAGTGTTAGATGGAAAAGTTATAAATGAAGAGATAAGACTTAATTATGTAAGTCAGAACGTATCATATATTGCTGTAATTCCTGAAGTTAGAGAGCGATTAGTAGAATTGCAAAAAAAAATGGCTAGAAGTAAAAGTATAGTTATGGATGGAAGAGATATTGGTACAGTTGTTTTAATAAAAGCTAAATATAAATTTTTTTTAACAGCGACAATAGAAGAACGAGCAATAAGGAGATTTAAAGAATTAGAACAAAATGGGGATAAAACTACTAGTCTTCAAGAGATACAAGATGATATTAGAAAAAGAGATAAAATTGATAGCAATAGAGAAACATCTCCTTTAAAGCAGGCAGAAGATGCAATACTTATTGATACTACTGATAAAAGTATTGATGAAGTAATAGATGTAATTATATCTTCTGTGAATGGGAGGTAGTTATAATTGTTATATGATATATTAATCAATATTTGTAATGTTATATTTAATTTAGCCTATCGAATCAAAGTTACTGGACTTGAGAATGTTCCCATGGATGGAAAGTTAGTAGTATCTTCAAATCATACTAATAACTTAGATCCAGTTATAATATCTATGTATCTTCCTAGAAAAATTGCTTGGATGGGTAAAAGAGAACTTTTCAAAAATAAAATAGTCGCTTTTATTGTAAGAAAAGTAGATGTTTTTCCCGTAAATAGAGATGAAGTAGATATAGGAGCTATTAAACAAGCTCTTAAGATTTTAAAAGAGGATAGAGTCTTAGGTATATTTCCAGAAGGAACAAGAGTTAAGAAGATGGACTTAAACAATGCAAAATCTGGCGCATCCTTACTTGCTATAAGATCTAAAGCTCCAGTTTTACCTATATATATAGATGGAAATTATAAAATATTTAGTAAAATCAATATTACTATAGGTAAGCCCATGTATCTTCATGAAAATATAATTGGTAAGCCAACACCAGAACAATATAGTGAGTTTAGTAAAGAGATTTTATCTAAAATATATAGCTTGAAAAACCAGGAGGTAAAGTAGTGGATATTATTATAGCGGAGCATTCAGGATTTTGTTTTGGTGTAAAAAGAGCAGTAAACAAAGCTGAAAGCTCATTAGAAAATGCTACAGGCAGAGTGTTTTCTTATGGTCCTTTAATACACAATAAACAAGTAGTGGATGATTTAAAAGACAGAGGCCTAGATAAAGTTGAAAACATTAAAGAGGCTGAAAATGCTATAATGGTAATTAGGTCTCATGGAATAACAAAGCTAGAAATTGAAAAAATGGAAGATTTTAATATAGAAATTATAGATGGAACCTGTCCATATGTAAAATCAGTTCATAAAATAGTAGAAGAATATAGTAATAAAGGGTATAATATAGTTATAATAGGAGATAAGTATCACGCAGAGGTAATTGGGATTAATGGATGGTGTAATAATTCAGCTTTTATAGTAAACTCTATAGAGGATATCAAAAGAATGCCTGAATTAGAAAAAGTTTGTTTAGTATCTCAAACAACCAACACTTTTGAGAAATTCCAGGAGCTATCCCAGGAGATAATAAACCAAGTTCCGGTAGTTGAAGTTTTTAATACTATATGTTCAGCTACAACTAAGAGACAAGATGCTACAATGAAACTTGCAAAAGAAGTAGAAGCTATGGTAGTAATAGGTGGATATAATAGCTCTAATACTCTAAAGCTGAAGGAAATAAGTGAAAAGTTTTGTAAAAATGTATTTCATATAGAAACAATTGAAGATTTATATTTACAAAAAGTATCAAATTTTAATAAAATAGGAGTAACAGCAGGTGCTTCAACACCTGATTGGATAATCAAGGAGGCTGTTTATAAAATGGATAATTTTAATGATAATGAAATGATGGAAGCGATTGAAAATTCTTTTACTAGAATTCATAAAGGGGAAATAGTAACTGGAGAAGTGTTATTTGTAACAGATAATGAGGTTATGGTAAATATTAATTATAAGTCTGATGGTATAATATCAAGAGACGAGTTAACTAATGACTCAAGTGTAAGTCCTAAAGATCTGTTTAAAGAAGGAGATTCCATAGATGTTTATATTCTAAGAGCAGATGATGGAGATGGAAATGTAGTACTTTCTCATAAAAGAGTAGGAAATATTAAAAATATGGATGTATTGGAAGAATACTTTAACAATGGAGATATAGTAGAAGGTAAGGTTCTGAAGGTTGTTAAGGGCGGTCTTATTGTGTCTGTAGAAGGAATAGATGCTTTTATGCCAGCATCCTTAATATCTGTTAAATTTGTTAAAGATATAGAAGAATACAAAGATACAGTATTACAAGCTAAGATTATTGATTTCGATAAGAAAAAGAGAAGAGTCATTTTAAGTAGAAAAGAAATTGAAAAAGAAGAAATGGAATCTGAAAGAGAAGAAATCTGGTCTAAACTTGAAATAGGAGAAACTATAGAAGGAATAGTTCAAAGATTAACTGATTTTGGAGCTTTCGTTGACTTAGGAGGAGTAGATGGTTTAATTCATATTTCTGATTTATCCTGGAATAGAGTAAAGCATCCATCTGATATATTAAGCCCAGAAGATAAGGTAGAAGTTAAAATCTTAGATCTAAACAAAGAAAGAAATAGAATTTCTTTAGGATTAAAACAAACTATGCCTAAACCTTGGGATGAGTTTGAAAAGAATGTTAATTTAGGTGATATAGTAGAAGGAAAAGTAGTAAACCTTTTACCTTTTGGAGCGTTTGTAAGACTAGAAGATGGAGTAGATGGTTTACTTCATATTTCTCAAATATCTAAAGATCATATAGATAAGCCTTCTGAAGTTTTAACAATAGGAGATCTTGTTAAAGTTAAAGTTATTGATATAGACTTAGAAGAAAAAAGAATTAGCCTTAGTATAAAAGAGATTGAAAAAGAAAATGAAGAACAAGAAGAAAAGAAAGAAGAAGTAAAATTAGAAGAGAAAACTTCTGAAGAAGATAATGAACCTACTATAGGAGATATAATAAACAATAAAAAATAAAAATTCCAAAATAATTGCGATTACTAAGATTGCTTTATGATGGATTTTAAAGAATAAAACATGGAAAACTATAAAAAGAGTCAAAAAGTGAGTTTTAACAGGACTTACTAGACTCTTTTTTAATGTAAAAATAATCAGTTTTATTATATTTATAATTCTATAGCTAGGGTGAGCCAGTGGCATTTAATAGCTATAAATAGACATTAATAAAAAAATGTTTTGAATTTTAATGATATAATATTTAAATCTTATACGTTAATATTATATTATCAAAGAAATTTAATCATAAATAATATACTCATAAATGATAAAAAAATTAAAAAGTCCAAACTACTAGTAACAATTATAATTTAAAGAGGAGATAAGAAATATGAAAATAAGAATAGTACAGCAAGTATATTTAGTAGACAAGCCAGACACGTTTAAAAATGTTTATAAAGAATTTGATTCAAGTATAATTCCTCATAAGGGTGATTTTATAACAGATAGGGCTTTTAAAAACCCTGATGAATATGAAGTTCACTCAATATCTTTAGACTATGATGCAGACCTAGCACAAGTTTTAATTCATAGCGTTGAACTAGCTAGTGATAAAGAAGAATCTATAAAAGAATATATTACTATGATGAAGAGATATGGATGGATTTGCAAAACTATATAAAAACTTATATTTAAAGGCTAGGGTGAATCTCCTAGCCTTTAAATATACCTCCATTTCTGATATAATAGATTAGATAAAGATATTTAGGAGGATAATTTATGAAAGATAATAATACTAATATAGATAATGCAAAAAAATATATGGTTCAGACTTATGGCTGTCAAATGAATGAGCATGACTCAGAGAAAATTTCTTGGGTATTAGAGGGTATGGGATATGTATTAACTAATGATATAGGAGATTGTGATTTAGTAATATATAATACATGCGCAGTTAGAAAGTCTGCTGAAGATAAGGTTCTTGGAAAGCTTGGAGAATTAAAGGCTCAGAAAAGAATAAAACCAGAAATGATACTAGCTGTTTGCGGATGTATGATGCAAAGAGAAGAGATAGTTGAGATAATAAGAACTAAATATAGACAAGTTGATATTATATTTGGAACAAATAATATTCATAAACTACCCGAACTTATAATAGATCATTTAGAAACAGGAAAAACTGTTATAGATATAGTAGAAGATACTAGAGAAATTAATGAAGATATAGATGCTAATAGAACACATAGTTTTAAGGCTTATATAAATATTATGCACGGATGTAATAACTTCTGTACTTACTGTATAGTTCCATATACTAGAGGAAGAGAACTCAGCAGAGAGCCTGAAAAAATATTAGAAGAAATAAAATCTCTTGCTGAAAGTGGATGTAAAGAAGTAACTCTTTTAGGTCAAAATGTCAACTCTTACGGAAAAACACTGGAAGAGGATTATAGTTTCCCGGATTTACTAAGGGATATAGATTTAATAGATGGAATTGAAATAATTAGATTTATGACATCTCATCCTAAAGATATCTCAGATGAGCTTATAGCTTCTTATGGGAAATTGAACAAGTTATCTAACCATCTTCATTTACCGGTTCAATCAGGAAGCAATAGAATATTGGAGAAGATGAATAGAAAGTATACTAGAGAGAGCTATTTAACTGCGATTAAAAAAATAAGAGAAGTTAATCCAGATATAAGTATTACAACAGATATAATAGTAGGATTTCCTGGAGAGACTGAAGAAGACTTTGAAGAAACTTTAGAGCTTGTTAAGGAAGTTGGATATGATTCAGCCTATACCTTCCTTTATTCAATAAGAGAAGGAACACCGGCAGCTACTATGGATGATCAAGTGCCAGACAAAGTGAAACATGTTAGATTTCAAAGATTATTGGATATATTACATGTACTTGCACTTGAGTCAAATCAGAAAATGATTGACAAAACAATCTCGGTTTTAGCAGAAGAAGAAAGCAGAAAATATGAAGATACATTAAATGGAAGAACATCAGAAGGAAAACTTATACATTTTAAAGCTAGCAGGAGATTGATTGGACATATTGTCAATGTGAAAGTTGATAAGGTCAATACATTTAGCCTAGAAGGAACTGTAATTTAAATAGTAATGGAGGTTATCATTTGAAGGAATTAACACCCATGATGAAACAGTACATGGAAGTCAAAGAAAAAAATCCCGATTCTATACTTTTCTTTAGGCTTGGAGATTTTTATGAAATGTTTTTTGAAGATGCTTTGATAGCTTCAAGAGAGCTTGAGATAACCCTGACTCAAAGAGGTGCTGGATTTGAGGCTAAGGCCCCTATGTGTGGAGTTCCTCATCACGTTGCAGAAACATATATAGGAAGATTAGTAGAAAAGGGATATAAGGTTGCCATATGCGAGCAATTGGAGGATCCTGCAGGAGCTAAAGGAATAGTAAAAAGAGGAGTAGTAAGGGTTGTTACTCCTGGTACTATTACAGATACAAATATATTAGATGATAAAACAAATAATTTTCTGGCTTCTATATTTTTTGATGATATGGGAGTAGGCTTAAGTTATGTAGATAACTCTACAGGAGAGATGTCTACTACAGAATTTTTAAGCAGAGATGAAGAAAAAACTTATAAGTTTATAATAGATGAACTAGGAAAGATATCCCCTACTGAAGTAATATGCAACGAAGAGTTCTTTTCTAATAAAAAATATATTACTTTAATAAAAAATAATTTAAATCCGTTTTTTAATGTTTATAAACAAGATAAGCTTGAAAATGAAAATTTAGAAGACTTGATCACTGGATTATTCAATAAATCTTTGGATAAATTAGGACTAAAGAATAGAGTTTATTCATTAATAGCTACATCTAAGTTAATAGATTATTTAAATGAAACTCAAAGACATAGTTTAGATCACATAAATGAACTATCTTTTTATGAAGCTAAAGACTACATGATTTTGGATATAAATACACGAATAAATCTTGAGATTCATGAAACTATACTTTCTAGGCAGAAAAAGGGAGCACTTATTAATGTTCTTGATAAAACAAACACATCTATGGGAGGAAGGCTTCTAAAAAAATGGTTAGAAGAACCTCTCTTAAATATAAATGATATAAATAGAAGACTTGATATGATTGAATATTTTATTAAAAATATTCCTGTATTAGAAAATTTCAGAAATATTTTAAAGACTGTATATGACTTAGAAAGATTAGCAGGGAAAATATCAAGTGGAAGTTCTAATGGAAGAGATTTTATAGCTTTAAAAAATTCCCTATCTATATTACCTGGATTAAAGGAAATGTTAGTAGCTACCAATGATAAGCATCTAACTAATATAGGAAGTAAAATGGATGCTTTAAGTGACATACACTCGCTTATAAAAAGATCTATTAAGGATAGTCCTCCTATAACTATAAAAGAAGGGGATTTAATTAAAGAAGGTTTTGATAAGGAGTTAGATCTAGTAAGAGAAGCTAATATTAAGGGAAAAGAATGGCTGGCTAATTTAGAAGCTTCAGAAAAGAAAAAAACTGGAATTAAGAATTTAAAAATAGGATATAACAGGGTTGCTGGATATTATTTTGAGATTACTAAGTCAAATATTTCTCAAGCACCTGACTATTTTATTAGAAAACAAACCTTAAAAAATGCAGAAAGATACTATACAGAAGAATTAAAAGAAATGGAAGATAAAATCCTTAATGCCAAGGAAGAGTCTTTAACTTTAGAATATAAGATATTTCAATCTATAAGAGAAAAAATTAAGAATGAAATTCCTAGAATTCAATCTTCAAGTAGAGTAGTAGCACTAATAGATGTTTTAACTGCTTTGAGCAAAGTTTCTTATGATAATAACTATATAAGACCTAAAATAAATAATAAAGGTTATATAAATATCATAGATGGACGTCATCCTGTAGTAGAGCCTCTAATAGAAGATAATATGTTTATTCCTAATGACACTTATCTGGACAAAGATAAGGATATGATTAATATAATTACAGGTCCTAATATGGCTGGAAAATCTACTTATATGAGGCAGGTTGCTATAATGATTTTGATGGCTCAAATAGGTTGTTTTATTCCGGCGAGTGAAGCAGATATATCGATAGTAGATAGGATTTTCACAAGAATAGGAGCATCAGACAACCTTTCTGGTGGAGATAGTACTTTTATGGTAGAAATGAATGAAGTCTCTAATATTATAAAAAATGCTACAGAAAATAGCTTGATAATACTAGATGAAGTTGGAAGAGGTACCAGTACCTATGATGGACTAAGTATTGCTTGGGCAGTTGTTGAGTATATTTCAGTAAAGATAGGAGCTAAAACCTTATTTGCTACTCATTATCATGAGTTAACACAGCTACAAGATAGTTTTGATAACATACAAAATCTTACTATGTCAGCTAAGGAAGATGGAGAAAAAATAATATTTTTAAGAAAAATTATAAAAGGTAGTACTAATAAAAGCTATGGTATCCAGGTAGCTAGGCTTGCGGGAATAGATAAAGAAATAATAGATAAGGCAAATGAAATTTTAGGCACTATTGAAGTGACTCATGAATTTAATATAGCAAACTCATCAAAAAAGCATAAAAAAGAAAAGAAGCAATTAGATCTAGTTAGTTATAAGAGAGACTACTATATAGATGAGATAAAGAGCATAGATGCCAATGCATTAACACCTTTAGAATCACTCAATATATTGAGCCGACTTATTAAAGATGCTAAAACTTTAGAGGAGAATTAATATGGGTAAAATTAAAATATTAGACGAATCTACAATTCAGCAAATTGCTGCCGGAGAAGTTATTGAAAGACCAGCATCTATAGTTAAAGAATTGATAGAAAACTCTATAGATGCTAAGAG
The DNA here is from genome assembly GCF_029266915.1 of Tissierella sp. GTDB lineage: Bacteria > Bacillota > Clostridia > Tissierellales > Tissierellaceae > Tissierella_A. The sequence continues at coordinate 24,619 of NZ_JARIEF010000073.1, forward strand.
TGACAGTATAATCATAGAGATTCAAGACGGAGGTAAATCATATATAAGAATTACTGACAATGGAGATGGTATGTCTAGAGATGACATTGAACTAGCTTTTAAAAGACATGCTACTTCAAAGCTTGTAACTATAGAAGACATATATAATGTATTGTCATTAGGCTTTAGAGGAGAGGCTCTGGCGAGTGTGGCGAGTGTTTCTAAGGTAGAAGTACTAAGCAAGACTAACGACTCTAATGTTGGAGTGCAGGTCTTCATAGAAGATGGTAAGATTATAGAAGAAAACACAATAGGATGTCCTAAAGGAACTACTATAATTATAAGAGATATATTTTATAATTTACCAGTTAGAAAAAAATTCTTAAAGAGCTCTAACGTAGAATCAGCCAATATAGGTGATATTATAAACAAACTGGCACTAGGCAATTCTAACGTATCGTTTAAATTTATTAAAGATGGAAATAATGCACTTAAAACTCCTAATGATTCTAATTTATTGAATTCTATCTATAGTGTGCTTGGAAAGGATTATCATAAAAATCTTATCCCTATCGAATACTCTAATGAAGAACTAAAGTTGAGCGGATATATTTCTAACAACAATCTATATAGATCAAATAGAAACCATCAATATTTATATATAAATAGAAGATATATTTCACATTTAAATATATCTAAAATAATAGAAAAAGAATATAGATCCTTAATTCCTTTAAATAGATTACCGGTATTTATAATAAATATAGAGATAAAGCCCAATGATATAGATATAAACATACATCCTACTAAGCAAGAAGTAAAATTTGCTAATCCAATTATTGTATATGATACTATAGCTAAGGTTGTTAGAGAAATTCTTATGCCTTCTGTAGTAGTTCCTGAAATGAAATTATTTAAAGATGATAAAGATGTTGATGATTCCCTCCCTGAGCTATTTAATGAGATAGAGATTTTAAAAGAGGAAGAAGATATAGAATCGAATTCAGATGAAAATAAAGTAAATTATAGTGAAAATCAAAATATCGTGGTAAAGGATTTTACTTTAGAGAGTTATGATGAGGATAAAACTATAAAAGAAGATGCTTTAAAGGAAGATGTTTTCTCTTTTCTTCGAGGTAAAAATGAAAGAGAAAATAGAGATATAAATAAATCTTTTAATTTTACAGATCAAGATGAAGCTCCAGTAAATTCAATGGATTCAATAAATAAAAACATTTATGTAGAACAAAAAATTGAAGATATATTACTTGATCTACAGCCTATTGGTAGAGTATTTAAAACCTATATAATTGCTGAAAGTAGGGATGAAGAAAAACTCTTTTTTATAGATCAACATGCAGCTCATGAAAGAGTGATGTATGAAAAGTTTAGAAATGAATATAAGAATGAAAAGATAGTAACTCAACAACTTATATCTCCAGATATAGTTGAACTTACACATGAAGAAATGGACATAGTGATTGAAAACAAACAACTATTTGAAGAAATAGGATTTATATTAGATGAATTTGGTGATAATAGTATAGCTATAAGAGGAGTTCCAATGTTATTTGGTAAGCCTAAAACTAAGGATTTATTTTTAAATCTGATAGATGGGCTATCTGATAATATTTCTGTGGATAATTTTGAAATAAAAATAGATAAAATTATGAAGATATCTTGTACTAATGCTATAAAAAGTGGTGACAAAATGGATAATTTAGAGATAATGGCTTTACTTGACAGCTTAAAAAAATGCGTAAATCCATATACCTGTCCCCATGGAAGACCCACAATTATAGAATTAAGTAAAAAAGATATAGAAAAACAATTTTTAAGGATTATTTAATAAAAGGGTGATAGGATGAAAGAAAATTTATGTATAATAACAGGACCTACTGGTATTGGAAAAACAAGTTTATCTTTAAAATTAGCAAAAAAATTAAATGGAGAAATAGTATCTTGTGATTCTATGCAGATATATAAATATATGGACATTGGCACTGCTAAAATAAAGCATGAAGAGATGGAAGGCATCACTCATCATTTAATAGATATAGTATATCCAGATGAAGAATTTACAGTTTCTGACTTTAAATCACAAGCAAAAAATCTCATAAAGGAAATTAACCTTCGAGGAAAACTTCCAATCATTGTTGGTGGAACAGGTCTTTATATTAATTCTTTAGTTTATGATTTAAACTTTACCAGAGTAGCTGTTGATCCTAAAGTTAGAAAAAAATATGAAAAGATTGCTAAAGAAGAAGGTTTAGATTATTTACATGGATTATTAGAAGATGTAGACCCTATAAGCTCTAAGAAAATAAACATTAACGATAAAAAGAGAGTTATAAGAGCTTTAGAAATATATGATATTACTGGAAAAAGTATGTCGGAATATAATAAAGATTTTCGTAAGGAAAATAATGAGTATAATCTAGCATTTATAGCTTTAAATATGGATAGAAAAAACCTATATGAAAGGATAAATAAGAGAGTAGATTTAATGATAGAAAGAGGACTTTTAGATGAGATTAAATCAATTTTAGATAAGGGATATGATCCAAGTTCCGTAGCCTTACAAGGTATAGGATATAAAGAACTTATTATGCATTTAAATGGAGATTTAACACTTGATGAGTCTATAGATCTTATAAAGCAAAAAAGTAGAAATTATGCTAAAAGACAGCTTACATGGTTTAGAAGAGATGAAAGAATTAAATGGGTTGATAAAGATGACTTTACAGATTTTGCTTGTTTAGAAAGTTTCACTAGAAAATATATATTGGATAAAATACAATGATTAGTAGGAGGTAGACATATGAAACAGTCAGTTAATCTACAAGATTCATTTTTAAATACAGCTAGAAGAAACAATGCTAAAATAACTATATTTCTAATGAATGGATACCAAATTAAAGGTACAGTAAGAGGGTTTGATAATTATACTATAATATTAAATAGTGAAGATAAACAGCAATTGATCTATAAGCATGCTATCTCTACTATAATACCTAATGAAGAAATAATATTAGAATTTTAATTAGGTTAAAGAAAGGTGAATAAATTTGAAAAGTAAAATTAAAGAGATTTTAAGTGCGAAATTTGATATTAAAGAAGACATAATTGACTATGTATTAGATAAAGAAAACACTATAAAAGACAAGTTCTTATCTATAGATGAAATTAAAGAGTTCAATCAATATAAGGTTATAAGTGCTCTACAAAAGAGTAAATTAGGCTCTACTGATTTTTATTGGACTACTGGATACGGCTACGGAGATGTAGGAAGAGAAAAAGTAGAGGCTATATATGCAGATATATTTCACACTGAAGATGCATTAGTAAGACCTACAATATCTTCGGGAACTCATGCTCTTACACTGACCTTGTCAGGTATATTAAGACCGGGAGATGGTCTTATGTCAATTACTGGGACTCCTTATGATACTCTTCAAACTGTAATTGGCATAGCAGGAAATGAGGGAGGAAATTTATTAGAATTTGGTATAAAATATAGTGAGATTGATCTTAAAGACAATAAAATTGATATCGAAAAAGTTTTAAAAAGTATCGATGAAAAAACTAAAATTATAATGATTCAAAGATCAACAGGGTATAGTGATAGAAGAGCATTAACCATAGATGAAATAGAAGATGCTATAAGTAAAATTAAAGCCCATAATAAAGATGTTATTATTATGGTGGATAATTGTTATGGAGAGTTTTTAAGTATAAAAGAACCAACAGAAGTTGGAGCAGATATAATGGCAGGATCTTTAATAAAGAATCCAGGAGGCGGTTTAGCACTCTCTGGAGGATATATAGTGGGTAAAAAAAACCTGATAGAACTTATATCTAATAGAAGTTCTGCTCCCGGTCTTGGAAAGGACTCAGGATTGACTTTTGGAACAACTAGGACAACACTCCAAGGATTGTTTTTAGCTCCTCACATAGTATCGGAAGCGGTTAAGGGAGCTTTGCTAGTAGGAGCAGTGTACAAAGGACTTGGATTTAAAATAATTCCAGAATTAGATGATGAGAGAAGCGATATAATCCAAGCGGTAGAACTTTTAAATGGTGATAGAGTAGTTGCTTTTTGCAAAGGGATACAAGCTGCTTCTGCCGTAGATTCTTACATAAGCCCTGAACCTTGGGATATGCCAGGATATGAGAATAAAGTTATAATGGCTGCTGGTGGATTTATACAAGGCTCATCTATAGAGTTAAGTGCGGATGGACCTATGAGAGAACCGTTTTATGCCTATTATCAAGGAGGACTTACATATGAACATTGTAAGTTGGGAGTGTATATGACTTTAAGGAACTTAAATAATGAAAAATTAATAAGATTATAAAAATAAATCAATAATTTAATATAAAAACCTGACTAATTAATGATAGTCAGGTTTTTATATTAAATTAAATTCTTCTAAATAGCCCTATTGCTTTTCCTAAAATTTTAATATCTTTAGAGTAAATAGGTTCCATAAATTGATTTTCTGGCTGAAGTCTTATTGTATCTTTTTCTTTAAAAAAACGTTTTATAGTTGCTTCATCTTCAAGTAAAGCAACGACTATATCATTGTTTTGAGCTACAGATTGTTCTTTTATAAGAACTAAATCTCCATCTAAAATACCAGCATCAATCATACTTTCACCTTTGATTCTTAACATGAAAACATCATGACCTTCTACTAACTCAAGAGGAACAGGGTAGGTATCTTCTATGTTTTCAACAGCTAATATGGGTGCTCCTGCAGTTACTTTTCCTAAAATTGGTATATCAACGGTTTTCTTTTTTGTTAATAAAAAATCATCGTTGTTATCTAATATTTCGATTGCTCTAGGCTTAGTTGGATCTTTTCTTATATAACCCTTTGATTCTAATTTTTCTAAATGCCCGTGAACAGTAGAAGTAGACTTCAATTCTACTCCCTTACAAATTTCCCTAACTGCCGGCGGATAGCCTTGTCTTTGTATTTCGCTTTTTATATATAATAATATTTCTATTTGTTTTTGAGACAAATCTTCATACATTAAAAACACCTCTTTCGTATTTTAGTATTTCAAATTGATAGATTAAACATACGTGCTTATATTAGTTTTAATTATAACACAAATAAAAAATAAATTCAAACAAAGGTTCTTTTTTTGTAAAAACACTTGACAAAGAACACGGGTTTGTATATTATAGTATATATAGAACGACCGTTCAGAACAAACGTGCGAGGTGGACAATATGAAAAAGTATAAAATTATAAATAAGAAAAGGTTTTATGTATTTATTGTGTTTGCTATGTATGTTACTTTTATGGGATTATCTTTTTTTGGATCCTTCGGAAGTGCTCAAAATATTTTTAGCGAGATGAAATATAAAGAAATATATATTCTTCCTGGAGATACGGTTTGGGATATTGCGTTAAAATATAAATCTAATAAATCAGACGTAAGAGATGTAGTTGCAGAAATAAAAAATTTTAATCAATTGGAAAGTTTAGAAATTAAACCTGGCGATAGAATAAAAATTCCATTAAGAAAAAAATAGTCTCTACAGACTATTTTTTTCTGCCTGAAAGTGGATTACTTTTTACTGCATCTCTCAATCTTGTATCATCTATATGAGTATATATTTGAGTAGTAGCTACAGATTCATGCCCCAGAATCTCTTGTAAGGCTCGTATATCTACATTGCCATACTTATACATGAGTGTGGCGGCAGTGTGTCTTAATTTATGAGTAGAATATATACTTGTATCTAAACCTATTTGTTTAAGATATTTATCTATCATATATTGAATACCTCTATTACCTAGGCGGCTTTTTTGTTTATTTATAAAGAGAGCTTTATCATCATTAGAATCCTTAGGCCTGATTTTAAGGTAATCATTTATTGCGTCTACACATGCTTTATTTAAGAAAATAGTTCTTTCTTTATTTCCCTTTCCGATTACAGTCAAAGTATCATCATCTCTGATCTTATCAATATTGATACTTGAAAGTTCAGAAAGTCTAAGACCACAATTTAAAAAGAGAGTAATTATAGCATAATCCCTAGATCTATATTCTTCATTTTTATTTGCTAAAGCGGCGTCCAAAAGATTATTAGATTGTTCCAATGTAAGATAGACTGGAAGCCTAGAATTTGACTTAGGAGATTCTAGCTGTAAAGCTGGATTTATATCTATTATATTTATCTTTGTATGCATATAATCAAAAAACGATCTAAGGGAAGCAACTTTTCTAGATTTTGCTAAACTCTTATTATTTCTGATTTTATCTACGTGAGAAATATAAGCATGCAAGTCTTGTAAACTTATTTTTCTAATAAAATCTTTATCAATATCAGAAATATCTATTTCTTCAAAACTAATCTTTGGATCTACAATTTTATATCTTAATTTCATAAATCGTAAAAACATTCTTAAATCAAAATAGTATTCCTTAACAGTATTGGGAGAAATTCCCTTTATCGTTTCCATATAATTCAAATAATCTTCAAGTATAGTAGGATTCTGCGTCATATTTATCACTCTTTCTATTATTTCTCTAATTATTAGTCACAAAATAGTTATTTTGTGACTAATAATTAATACATATTCTATATTACCATATTTTAGATAAATTTAAAACTAATCTACTATATATTTGCAATAAGAGCATATTTATGATTAAAATACAGTATAAAGGATCTTACACTATTAACCATACAAATACATAGAGCTGAGTATTTAAAACTCTTAAAAACCATCCTTAGAGCTTGTCTATTTGAAAACATCTTAAAAATCTGATTTAAAACTTTTCGTTGTAAATATCTTTTAAAACACTTTTGATTATTATAAGGGAGTCGTCAAATGATGATTTATGTTTTAGCACTATATTATTATAATACTTTATACCTGAATCTGTAATTTTATATCTTCTTATGGATCTTTTATTTGGTTGATCCCACCAGCCTTCAATGTAAGAAGATGATTCAAGTTCTCTTAAAAGGGGATATATCATACCGGGGCTAGGACTCCACTTATAATCTACTCTTTTACTTATTTCGTCTTTAAGTTCATTTCCATAGTAATGCTTTTCATTTAATAGATGTAAAATATATATTTTTACAAAAGTTGTAGTTCCTATTGTTGTAGGAAACTGTCTTTGTCTTTTCCCTTCATATACAGTCATTTATATCATCTCCTCAAGTTTTGACAGCTCAAGTTCATCTATAGAATATTTTCCTAGAAGTAAATCATCATTAATTATTTGTCCATGACAATCAGATCCTGCCGTAACTAATAAATTATTTTCTAAAGCTATCCTTTTAAAATACACACTATCATCTACAGAGTGCTTGGAATGGATACATTCGATTCCTTGAATACCTTGCTCTATGCAGTAATTTATTATTTCATTCTTATTTTTTAATATACCGGGATGTGCTAATACCGCAATACCTTTAGCTTTATTTATCAAATTTATAGATTCTTTTATAGATAAAGTTTCTCTTAATACATAGGCGGGAGCATCTTTATTTAAGAATAATTCAAAAGCTTCAGAAATGGATTTTACGTAATCTTTATTCACTAAAACTTTAGCTATATGAACTCTCCCTATAAAATCATCTTTACTTAATGCTTGAACTTCATCGTAAGTTATATCTATATTTAAGTTTTTTAACTTATCTATAATTTTCTTCCCTCTTAGAACTCTATTCTTTCTCAAGGTATCTGTACTTTTCAATAGATTTTCTGAATTATAATCTATAAAATACCCCAATATGTGAACCTCTTCATCAGCATAGATACATCCCAATTCTATACCAGGTATTACTTTGAATTCCTTATAGTTTGTAGCTCGATCTATAGCTTCACTCACACCTAAAACTGTATCATGATCACTTATAGCTATTCCGTTTAAGCCTCTCTTAAAAGCTAAATCTACTACTTCGCTTGGAGTAAAGTTACCATCTGAATAATTTGTATGGACATGTAAATCAAACTTCATTTTAAACCACTCCCGTAATCTTAATTTCTATTATCTATTAAATGAAAAATAAACCTGCCTAAGGCAGGTTTATTTTTTAGAAAAAATTATTTATTTAAAACTATATTCTATTTAAAACTTTATCTATTGATAAAGTTTATTTTGCATATTCAATCGATCTAGTTTCTCTAATAACATTTACTTTAATTTGTCCAGGATAGTCAAGTTCACTTTCAATTCTTTTTACAATTTCTCTAGCTGTATGAATAGTATTAGCTTCATTAACCTCTTCAGGCTTAACCATAATTCTTACTTCACGACCAGCTTGTATTGCAAATGACTTTTCTACTCCTTCAATAGAGTTAGCAATTTCTTCTAGTTTTTCTAATCTTCTAACGTAGTTTTCTAATGACTCTCTTCTAGCACCAGGTCTAGCTGCTGAAATTGCATCAGACGCTTGTACTAGTATAGCTTCTACAGTAGTAGCTTCTAAATCACCATGATGAGCTGCTATACCGTGGATAACTTCTTTAGATTCTCTATATTTTTTAGCTATATCAACACCTAAATCTACGTGTGGACCTTCTAGTTCATGATCTACTGCTTTTCCAAGATCATGTAATAACCCAGCTCTTCTTGCTATCCTTACATCAGCTCCTAATTCAGCAGCCATAATTCCAGCTAAGTGAGACACCTCTACAGAATGATTTAAGACATTTTGTCCGTAGCTAGTTCTATATTTTAATCTTCCTAATAATTTTATTATTTCAGGATGAAGTCCGTGTATTCCAGTATCAAAAGCAGCTTGTTCTCCTGCTTCTTTCATAATACCTTCTACCTCTTTTTTTGCTTTATCTACCATTTCCTCAATTCTAGCAGGATGAATTCTTCCATCTACTATTAATTTTTCTAATGCAATTCTGGCTACTTCTCTCCTTATAGGATCGAATCCAGATAAAACTACAGCTTCCGGAGTATCATCTATAATTAAATCAATTCCAGTTAAAGTTTCAAGGGTTCTAATATTCCTACCTTCACGTCCTATTATTCTTCCCTTCATTTCATCGTTAGGCAAAGATACTACAGTAACAGTTGTTTCAGCAACATGATCTGCAGCGTATCTTTGTATCGCTCTAGATATTATTTCTTTAGATCTTTTTTCAGCTTCTTGCTTAGCATCATTTTCAATTTCTTTAATCATCATTGCAGATTCATGTGATACTTCTCTTTTTACATCATCGAATAAAATTTCTTTTGCTTCGTCAGTACTTAAACCAGATATTCTTTCTAATTCTAAAACCTGGTCATCGTATAACTTAGTTATAGATTCTTCCTTTTCATCTAATTGTCGGTTCCTCTTAACTATTTGATCTTCTTTTTTTTCAATGTTCTCTGACTTTTTATCCAAATTTTCTTCTTTGGTTATCACTCTTTTTTCTAATTTTTGGACTTCGTTACGTCTTTCACGAGTTTCTCTTTCAGACTCCATTCGAAGTTTGTGGATTTCATCTTTCGCTTCTAATAATAATTCCTTTTGACGCGCTTCAGCATCTTTATCAGCATCTTCTAAAATTCTTTTTGCGAGATCCTCCGCAACCCCAACTTTACTTTCACCAATATTTTTTCTTACAAAATATCCGATTACTAGTCCAATTATTAATCCTCCAACTACATATAAAGCTTCAATAATTAACACCTCCTGTTTTATTAAGTTTTCAAGTTCCATACTACATTCTCAATTTTAGTTTTAATTTCAAAACGAAACAATTTAGCATAGAATATTATAAATTTCTTGTATGGTTATACAACTTTATTTTATTACTTATAGCTCTAGATGTCAAGGTATAATTAATCTTGGATTTCTTCTACTTTGCTTATAGTGTTAATTAAGCTAATTTTATGACTTTTATCACTTAAAGCTGCTAAATAATTGTCATGAGTTATCATTATAATCTGTCTGTTAAACATCTCTGATGTCTGTTTCAAGAATTCTCCTACATTATTTATAAACTCTTGGCTTACATGTTTTGCGGGTTCATCCAAAATTAAAGGTCCTTGAATTGATGGTTTTTGTATTTGTAAGAATGCTATTCTTAAAGCTAAAGAAACAATATCTACCACTCCTCCGCCCCTTGAGAGTTCAGGTTTAGTTTTTATTTCTAAATCATCAGTTTCGTCTATCACATAAAATTCTGCGCTGGCTTTATTTCTTAAATCTTCTATTTCTATGGAAAATTTTACATTTGATTCAAATATGAACTGAAGACATTTAGTAACTAAATTTTCAATCTGTGACTTTGCTTGATTCCGGGCAAATTCAGATGTTTTTTGAAATAAAACAGTAACTTTTTCTAGCAATTCTATTTGTGATTTTATATATGAATATTTCTTTAAGCATTCATTGAGTTGTTCATCCAATTTTTCTTTTTTTCCCATTTCTTTAGAAGCATATTCTTTAAGTTCAGCTATTTGTCTATCTAACTCATCAATTTTTTCAATCAAATTTATCACTTCTTTTCTAAAATGTCTTTTGGTAATAGCTCATTAGATTTTAAAAATAATCCATCTATCTCATCTGTTAATTTTGCTATTTCTTTTTCTAAATTGTCAGGATTAACACCTAAATCATCTAATTCTTTAATTATCTCTTCTTCTTGTTTTTTTAATTGTTCAAGTCTTGCCTCGGCTTTGTATTTTAAAGTTTTAGCTTTTTCTAAATTCTCTTTTAACTCTCCTAGTTGTTTTTCATATTCCATAGTATAGAACCTCCTAAGTGTAGTGTTTTATTATATGATCTATCTTATCTTCAGTTATTATACTTAAGCAAAATGGACAAGTATCATTTTGTTTAAGTAAAATTTGATATTTTTCTAAATTTATATATATATTATCCTTAGATTCATTAAGAAGATTTATATAATCATCTAATTCAACTCTAATTTTATTTAATGTATTAGTTGAATTAATTATTTTTTCAAGCTTACCTGTTAATATAGTAATTTCTCTTGCTAATCTATCAATATTACCTAAATATTGTAATTTATTTAAATATTCTTCACCTATTTTTATACTTTTATATAAAAAAGTTATATCTTTTTTTGCTTTTTTTAGCTTTTCATATTTTTCTAGATTAATATTTACTAAATTTATCTTATTTTCAACAATATTAACTTCTTTTAGTCTTTCTATATTTTTAGAAGTTTTTTTAATTTCTGTTTGATAATAATTTAATTTGGAACAGATATTCTTTAACTTCTGGAGTTTTACTATATTTTTTTTAATTAGATCTACTGAATTTTCTATGACTTCATTGTTAATTAACTTTTCCAATAAATCTCTATTATAAGATAATCCTGATTTATATTCCTTTAAACGAAGATTTAAATTTATATATAATTTTAAATCTTTATTTTTATTTTCTAGCTGAAAAACAGTCTTTTCTATTAGATCAATATCACCTAAATTATTTAATGTAAGATCTAATGAAGCTTTATATTCATAAATTTTTTTATAATTATTTAAAATTATTAGATAATTAGTTTTAATTTTATACTTTTTTCTTATATTATTACTCACTTCTTCTAGTTGAGATATACTATTCTTTAGATCATCCAAATAATTAAATGTTATAAGTTCGTCTTCTGTATTTTTTATGCTTTCAGAGATAGTCTTTTTTTCCATGGAAATATTTCTAAGGTCTTTCAAGGTATCCTTTAAGGCATCATCTATTAAATCTACACCAACTAATCTTCCGATAGCACTAGCCCTGGTACTGCTTTTTTCTGATAATAAAAAAGCTCCTTCTAATTGCTCACCTAAATTTATAGCATTTGATTCATTAGTATCTAGAGGTATTTTTTCAATTCCTATTAAATCTATTATTTCTTGAGGAACTTTATTTCCAAAGCCTTCAAAAACTAATTCATTATCATCTTGGCATATAACATATACATTTTTAGATTTACTTCTTAACCTTTTTATCTTTATATTATTACTAAATTCGAGTGTAACGGAAGCTTCCTTTTCACCTTCTCTTATAAAATAATCACCCGCTGGTTCATTGTAAAGAGCCCATTTTATAGCCCTTATAACAGCAGATTTACCGGAATCAGATGGTCCTACTATTATATTCAATCCTGGGCTGAAATCAATAATACTATTTTTATGTGATTGGAAGTTTTTTATAATTATTTTTTTTAAATATTTCATATTATTCACCTTCCATTTCTTTCATTTGAACTAAACTTATTCTTCTTAATGCTTCTTTTTTTACCTCGTCATAAACTCCCTCTGCATTAGATACTTCTAATAGAATATCATTTATATCCATTTTTTCAAAACTCATAGCATTATCTATAGTTTGTTTAAATTCAAACATACGCTCTCTTCTATATATACTATTTTCAATTTCTTTTCTATCAAGTACCTTTTCACCATCTAGTGCACTTACAAGATATTTATATGAGATATCAATCTTTTCTTCTAAATCTATTATTACCACCTTAGGTTTTCTTTTAATTTCTCTAAGACTGTTAGAGACCCTTACAATACTTCCTGGATTCAAAAAAAATTTTCCATCAATCTCTACTCTTTCAAATCCTGAGTGGTAGTGCCCAGAAAGAGTAATATCTGCTAAGGTGTCTTTAATATCATCTACTAATGTATAAGGTATTCCTTTTATGAAAGGCTTATCTAAAAGCATACCATGTACAAAATGAACTGAAAAGTCTACTCCTTCTTTAATTTCAGTTACTATATAGTGGGACTTATCAACTTGATCTATATCGTAAGTGTAAGGTTGACCTGTTAGCTGAACTTTAATACTATCTTTTTCTAATATAACTTTTTCTCCCTCATTAATTATATTTAAAACATTTAGTTCTGATATTAAGCCTAGCATAGTTCTATTTAATGTTTTTGGATTGTGCCCAAAAATATCGTGGTTTCCGCTTATTATATATATGGGAACTTTTATTGTATTTAAAATTTTAGCAAATCTAGTAACAAGAGATATAGAGACATCAGGCCTATCAAATAAATCTCCGCCATGGATGACATAATCTATCTCTTCTTTTTTTATAATTTCAACTATTTCTTTAAATTTACGTTCCAAAGTATCTGTAAAATCATCTTTTCTACTTTTGGGTGTAGTTCCGCGTATATGAGAATCAGTAAAAAAAAGTATCTTCAAAATAAAACCTCCTAAAATAAAACCTCCTAAATAGGAGGTTTTATTCGCTTTTATCTTCTTTTTTATCTTCTATATTAGTTTCATTTTTATTCTCATCAATTTCATCTTCTTTTATTAAACCGTGTTGTTTTCTAATCTTTAATTCAATTTCATCGCTTATAGCAGGATTATCTTTCAGAAAATCTTTAGAGTTCTCTCTTCCCTGACCTAATCTTTCTTCACCGTAACTATACCATGATCCTGATTTTTTAATAATATCAGATGTAACTCCTACATCTAGTATATTTCCTTCTTTAGAAATTCCAAGTCCATACATTATATCAAATTCAGCCTGTTTAAAAGGAGGTGCAACTTTGTTTTTAACTACTTTAACTCTAGTTCTGTTACCGATCATCTCATCACCTTGTTTAAGGGTTTCAATTCTTCTTACATCCAGCCTGACACTTGAATAGAACTTTAAAGCTCTACCTCCTGAAGTTGTTTCTGGACTTCCAAACATAACGCCTACTTTCTCTCTAAGTTGATTTATAAATATACATGTAGTATTTGATTTACTTATAGCCCCTGCTAATTTTCTTAAAGCCTGTGACATAAGTCTGGCTTGAAGACCTATATGACTGTCCCCCATCTCTCCTTCTATCTCCGCTTTAGGTACTAATGCAGCCACAGAGTCTATAACTACTATATCTATTGCTCCGCTTCGAACTAGTGCTTCTGTAATTTCAAGAGCTTGTTCTCCGGTATCAGGTTGAGATATGATTAAATTATCTATATCAACCCCTAATTTTTGTGAATATGAAGGGTCTAATGCGTGTTCGGCATCAATAAAAGCTGCTATACCACCATTTTTTTGAGCTTCTGCTATAACATGTAGAGATACAGTTGTTTTACCTGATGACTCTGGACCATAGACTTCAATGATACGACCACGAGGTATTCCTCCTAAACCTAATGCAATATCAAGACTTAAAGAACCAGTAGGTATAATATCTAGGTTCATTTTTATATTATCCCCAAGTCTCATTACAGAACCCTTACCAAATTGTTTTTCAATTTGGTTTAATGCTACATCTAATGCTTTTCTTTTTTCAATATTCTCAGTCATTTTCTTCCAGTATAAACTGGAATCACCCCTTTCCTTTTCGAACGCAAGTTCTAATTATATTTTATATTAAAAATTAATATAAGTCAAATATTATTTAAATAATAATCTTATATGATCCAAGGCTTTAACTGCTGATCTTTTTTGTATTAAATCTCTATTTCCATTAAAATTATACTCAAATACTTCTTCATAATTCTTACAGATAAGAGCTATATAAACTAAACCAATAGGTTCATCTTTAGTGGTTATACCTGGACCTGCAAAACCCGTAATAGATAAAGCTATATCTACTTTAGTTTTAAAAAATAGTCCTTTAGCCATTTCACGAGCTGTTTCTTTGCTAACAGCACCATAATTTTTTAAAGTACTTTCCTTTACACCTAGTTCATCAATTTTAGATTCATCAGTATAAGTCACTATACCTCTTTCAAAAATCTTAGAAGCTCCCGGAATCTTAGTTATTTTACTTGATATTAGTCCGCCGGTTATAGACTCAGCAAGTGATAATCTTAATTGTTTATCTTTTAATAAATTAACTACGACTTCTTCTAAGCTTATATTGTCATATCCATAAATATAATGGTAGAAGACATCTTCTATCTTTAATGTTACTTTACTTACTTCATTTTTAAGATCATCTTCATCCTTACCTTTAGCAATAATTTTTATTTCTATAATTCCGTTTTTAGCAAATGTTAAAACCGAAACATTTTTAGTATTCAACTGTAGTTTATTTAATTTTTCTTCTAAATATGATTCTCCTATTCCTACTAGATTTATAGATTTGGTAACTATATTTAAATCTTTTTTAAATAAATTAATTACAAAATTTTTAAACATCAATTCCATTTCAAGCGGTGGTCCTGGAAGCATTATAATCTGTTTATGATTTTTTTCTAAATATATCCCTGGCGCTGTACCAATTTCATTTTTTATAAATTTAGATCCATTTGGTTTAAAAGCTTGCTTTTGATTGTTCTTAGTCATTGTAAAGATACTATTACTAAACATGGATTTTATTTCATTTTCCATATCAGAGTCTAAGGATATATCCAATCCTAAGGCTTCAGATATAACTTCTTTAGTCATATCATCTTTAGTAGGGCCTAATCCTCCAGTTGTTATTATTAAATCAGCTCTAATAAGGGCTATATTAATTACGGACTTTAATCTATTGGGATTATCATCTACAGAAGTTTGAAAATGAATTTCAAACCCAAGATCCGTAAGTTTTTGAGATAAAAACAAAGCATTTGTATTACTAGTACTTCCCATAACAACTTCAGTTCCAATAGTTATAATCTCTGCAATCATTATTTCATCTCCTACTATTTTTCATCTAAGTTTAAAGTATTTCTATTCTTGTAAATATAATCAACACCTGATAAAACAGTAAATCCTAGTGAAATATATAAAAATATTTGATCCATAGGAATATTAAATTGTTCGAAAAATATATTATCAAACAAAAGTAATATAATTGCTATTAATTGAGTAATCGTTTTAAACTTTCCAAGTGAACTTGCAGCTATAGTAACACCTTCCGAGGCTGCAATTATTCTAAATCCTGTTATAGCAAATTCTCTAGCTATAATTGTTATAACAACCCATGCTGGTATGGTACCAACTTCTACTAATAAGATTAATGCTGCAGAAACTAATAACTTATCAGCCAATGGATCAATAAATTTTCCAAGATTTGTAACTTGACTGTTTCTTCTTGCTAAATATCCGTCTAGAGTATCTGTTAAAGCTGCTATAATAAATATAATTCCTGCATAAAGTTGGTTGTTAGGTATATCTATATAGAACATTAAAATAAATACTGGTACTAGAAGAACACGACTAAATGTTATTTTATTTGGTAAATTCATTTTTTATCTCCTACCTTAATTTAAATTTATACTAATTTATATTGATGATTAAAGATCCATATTATCTATATCATCTTTTACAATAAGAACTTTTCTCGGTTTACTTCCTTCATAACCGCCTATTATACCTTGTTCTTCCATCTCATCCACGATCCTAGCAGCTCTGGCATAACCTATTCTAAGCTTTCTCTGAAGCATTGATATAGATGCTTGCCCATCTTCTAGAACAAGCTTTACAGCATCAGGTAAGAGAAGATCACTATCTATTGTATCTATAGTTTTAGAAGTTTCCATAATCTCTAAAACTTCTTCATCGAAAGAACTTTCATGACTCTTGCTAAGAAATTCAACTACGTCTTCTACTTCCTTATCACTTATGAAAGCTCCTTGAATCCTAAGCGGTTTAGAAAAGAAAGATGGATAAAAAAGCATATCTCCTTTTCCCAATAACTTTTCTGCACCTGCCATATCCAGAATTGTTCTAGAATCTATTTGAGAAGATACTGCAAATGAAATTCTAGAAGGTATATTAGCTTTAATAGTTCCGGTTATTACATCTACAGAAGGTCTTTGAGTAGCTACGATCAAATATATTCCAGCGGCCCTTGCCATCTGAGCTAATCTACATATATATTCTTCAACTTCTTGAGCTGCTACCATCATTAAATCAGATAATTCATCTATTATTATTACTATAGAAGGTAATTTATCTAATTCTTCAGTTAAAGCTTTATCGTTATAAGATTTAATGTCTCTTACACTATTTTTAGCAAAACTTTGATATCTTTTTTCCATTTCATTCACCGCCCAATTTAAAGCAAAAGACGCTTTCTTAGGATCAGTAACAACCGGTATAAGAAGGTGTGGAATTTTGTTGTATATACTTAGTTCGACTACCTTAGGATCAATCAGCAGTAATTTAACATCGTCAGGAGATGATTTATAAAGGATACTCATTATAATACTATTTATACAAACACTTTTCCCTGAACCTGTAGCTCCAGCAATAAGGAGATGAGGCATTTTATCTATAGATGAAACTACTGATTTTCCTGATACATCTTTACCCAATGCTATGGGTAATTTTGATTCTATATCTATATATTCATTAGATAAGAGAATTTCTTTTAACATTACACTATCTTTAATTTTGTTTGGTACTTCTATACCTACGGCTGATTTACCTGGAATAGGTGCTTCAATTCTTATATCTGATGATGCCAAACTTAAAGCTATATTATCTGATAATGAAACTATCTTACTTAACTTAATGCCGGGCGAAGGTGACAATTCATAACAGGTTATAGTAGGGCCTTTATTTATCTGAGTAACCCTACTGCTTATACCAAAGTTATTCATTGTCTCTTCTATTATTTTTGCATTATTAAGTATATCCTTTTTATCTTTAAATTCTTGTTTGATTGGTGATGTTAATATTTCAATAGGAGGATACTTATATACGAAACTTTCCAATTCTAAATTGTTATCATTTATCTCAGAATCTATATCCTTTTTAAGATTATTATTTTCTGTATTAGTTGTTTTATTTTCAACTTCTTTTTTAACTTTGTTTTCGCTATAATCCAGTATTTTCAAATCTTCTTGTAACTTTGATTTATTGCTTATTAGTTTATCCTTTTTATCATTTTCTTTAGGGAGTAATTTTTTTTTATTTTCTTTTTCTTTTTTAAAGTCATCTATTAGTACTATTGAACGATTATAAAGATCTTTTAACTTTACATCAAAAAGAATCAAGAGCGATAATGATGCGCCAACAAAAATTATTATAAATCCTCCAATCAGTCCAAAAAGCTTATAAAAAAAATACCCTATTAAAGAACCAATTACCCCTCCACCTTTTGCGAAGTTGGAAAGATATATAGAAGCCTTTATTCTATCCATAAAACCACTGATTTCTATATTCTGACTATCCAAAGCTACCAATAGTATTACAAGCAAGGACATTAAAACTGTTATTATCTTTATCTCTTTATTATCAAATTTATTTAATATAATTATAATACCTGCAATAGTTAGGATTATAGGCATTAGATAACCACCAAATCCCATCATTGTAAAAGTTGTACCTCTTATTAAAGATCCGACTAAGCCTACTTTAAATGTAAAAAGACTTATCATGGATATAATACCCAAAGCTACAATAATAAGACCAACAATATCTTTATTAAAATCTTTTTCTTTTTTAATTTTTCTTTTCTTTTTAGGCTTTTGTTTTTTTTTTGTACTCAAGTTATACGTCTCCTTTAATATAAAACTATAATAAAATTTAAAAAATCTATTATGTATATATCTCGTATTATAGCATAAGTAAAAATCTTTATCTATTGCAATTCCATCATGTATTTTTAAATTTTAACAAATAAAAAGACTAAATCTACACCATTAATAGCTGATAGTGCCTTTAGTCGATTTATTTGTTAATGTTTTTAATACTTATCATTTGTGATAAGATCTCTTATGATTTCAATTATTTACTACCGGTATGTCCAAATCCACCTTCTGATCTTTCAGTTTCATCTAAGTTATCTGTTATTTCAAAATCTATTCTTTCATATTTTGAGAGAACAAACTGAGCTATTCTATCACCTGCATTTATTATATATCTTTGATTACTCAAATTTACTAGTATTACTTTTATTTCTCCTCTATAGTCACTGTCAATTGTACCTATACCATTCGCAAGGCTTATTCCATTCTTTAAAGCTAGTCCACTTCTACCTCTAATTTGACCTTCATATCCCTTTGGTATAGACATAAAAAGACCTGTTGGAACAAGTACTCTCTCAAAGGGTTTAAGTTCAATAGAGCTATCAATATTAGCCTGTAAATCGATCCCAGCTGAGCCTTCAGTTTTATAGGATGGTAAATTATAATTACTTTTATTTATAACTTGTATTTTCATTTAATCACCTCTAAATATTTTATTATTTATTTGTTGATTTATATTGATTTTATCTTTAAGACTAGTTACATAAGATACGTTAATGTATTCTCTATTAAATGTTTTAAGAACTATAGTTTTCATACTTGTTTTATTTACCTTTTCAATCTTTTCTAGTATTTCTTTTTGAGTTTCTATTTTCCCAAATAGAGAAAAAGATTTAGCATTTTCAAACATTTTAGATAATGAATTTTCACTCTCTAGTATATAATTAATTTTAATTTGCTCTTTTCCTAACTCGATTTCTTCCTTACTAATATCTTCGTTTAGTAATTTATAAAACTCTTTATCTATTAAAGATAATGTATGGTCTATATTAGTATTATTTAAGCCCATATATATAGCCATGTCTCCTTTATCTCTATAGCTTGTAATACTTGAATAAATAGAATATGCGAATCCTGCTTCTCTTATACTTTGATATAACCTAGAGCTTTCATTGTTAGCAAGTATATTACTTAATATAAGATATTCATATAATTCTTGAGAATAACTAGAAACACCAGGTAAACCTATACATAGGTTAAATTGTTCAATATCTCTATTAAGGCCTTTTATTTTATTAAATAATTTGTTTTTTTCTTTATGAAATATGTTTTCCTTTTTTTTACTAGCTCTAGGAGTATCTGCAAAATAGTAATCTAGATTTTTATAGGTTTCTTCAATATCTATATTACCGGCTATTGAGATTATAATATTTTCAACATTATAATGATCTTGAAAATATTGTTTTAGCATAATATTGTTAAAACTTTTTATAGAATGAAGGTTTCCAAGGATAGGCATTTCAAGTGATGTATTCGCATAAATAGTTTCATTTAATAGTTCGTGTACAAGATCTTCTGGATCATCTAAGTACATATTAATTTCTTCCTCTATAATACTTTTTTCTTTTTCTATATCTTCTTCATTAAAAAGAGGATTTATCATCATGTCGCTTAGGAGGTCTATAGTTATCTCTAAGTGTTCTGGTAATATCTGAGCATAAAAACCAGTGTTTTCTTTACTTGTATAAGCATTTAAATTACCGCCTATTTTATCTATTATTTCTGAAATTTGTTTCGATGTCTTATTATTAGTTCCTCTAAATAACATATGCTCAATAAAGTGAGATATACCATTATTTATTTTTATTTCATTTATTGAGCCATTATCTACTATTACACCTAAAGATATAGAATTTATATTACCTATTTTTTCTAGAACTACTTGAATGCCATTATCTAATTTTTTTATAAAATACATAACTTCCTCCGATTAATTATATTTAAAAGAATTTTAAAAAAACTAATAATTTTCCCGAGAGTTTATCTTTGGTAAAAGTCTGTAAAAATTAAAACATGAACCTGAAAAGGTTCATGTTATTTTTATTTCTCTTCTTTTGCTTTATCTTCTTCTTCAAGTAAAACTTTTCTAGAAAGGTTTATTCTGCCTTGCTTATCAATCTCCATTACTTTTACAAGAAGTTCGTCTCCGACCTTTAGAACATCTTCGACTTTATTTATTCTTTCTTTTGCAATCTGAGATATATGAAGTAATCCTTCTTTTCCATTTAATATATCTAAGAATGCACCAAAGTTAAGAATCTTTGTTACTTTACCTAAATATAACTCTCCTGGTTCTACTTCTTTAATTATATTTTCTATTATTCTAATAGCTTCATTTCCACTCTCAGCATTTTCAGCTGCAATAGAAATTTTTCCATCATCAGTTATATCTATCTTTACTCCTGTTTCATCTATTATCTTGTTTATTACTTTTCCTCCAGCTCCAATTACATCTCTTATCTTATCAGGATTTATTTGCATAGTAAATATTTTAGGAGCATAGGCAGACAATTCTTCTCTAGGTGATGAAATAACTTCTTCCATTTTGCCTAAAATAAATAATCTTGCTACTTTTGCGTCTTCTAAAGCTTGTTCCAATATTTCTCTATTTATGCCAGAGATTTTTATGTCCATTTGTATAGCTGTTATACCTTCTTTAGTTCCAGCTACTTTAAAGTCCATATCACCAAGATGATCTTCCATCCCTTGTATATCGGTTAATATTGCAACTTTATCATCAGTCTTTATAAGTCCCATTGCTATTCCAGCTACCGAAGCTTTAATAGGTACTCCAGCATCTAATAAAGATAGTGTACTACCACAAACACTTGCTTGAGATGATGACCCATTAGAACTTAATACTTCAGAAACTACTCTTATAGTATATGGAAATTCATCATTTGAAGGAAGCACAGGAATTAATGCTTTTTCTGCTAATGCTCCGTGACCGATTTCCCTTCTACCAGGGCCTCTCATAGGTCTAGTATCTCCTACTGAGTATGGCGGGAAGTTATAGTGATGTATATATCTTTTTGATTGATCATCACCTAGTCCATCTATCATCTGAGCGTCTGAACTAGTTCCAAGTGTTGCTATAGTTAAAACTTGAGTCTGTCCACGAGTAAATAATCCTGAACCATGTGTTCTAGGAATAAGTCCAACTTCACTTGTTATCTTTCGTATTTCATTTAAGCCTCTGCTATCTGGTCTTATATGTTCTTCGAGAATCAATCTTCTTACTTCGTTTTTAACTATGTTATCAACTACTTCAAGTATACTTTTTTTATCTTCTGGATATTCTTCTAAAAACACCTCTAATATCTCTTCAGTTATATTATCTATATTTTCTTGTCTAGCTTGCTTTTCAATAGTAGATATAGCTTTAGTTAATTTTTCTTTACCATAAGAAATTATTTTCTCTTCTAATTCTTCCTCTGGTTTAGATACTTCAAAACTTCTTTTTTCTTTTCCTACTTCTAAAGTTATCTCTTTTATAAACTTACATATTTTGCTAATTTCTTCATGAGCAAAAATAATACCATCTAATACAGTTTTTTCACTTACTTCATTTGATCCTGCTTCTACCATCATTATTGCTTCTTCAG
Source organism: Tissierella sp. (assembly GCF_029266915.1). Taxonomy (GTDB): domain Bacteria; phylum Bacillota; class Clostridia; order Tissierellales; family Tissierellaceae; genus Tissierella_A. The sequence continues at coordinate 46,636 of NZ_JARIEF010000073.1, forward strand.
TACCTGACACTATTAAATGAAGGTCTGATGCTTCTCTTTGCTCTATATTTGGATTGATTATATATTCTCCATTAACTACTCCAACTAAGACAGCAGCCGTAGGACCGTCAAATGGTATATCCGAAATAGAAAGAGCTATAGAAGAACCTATCATAGCAATAATCTCTGGTGAATCTTCTTGATCTACTGATAACACTGTTGTAATAACTTGTACATCATTTCTAAATCCTTCAGGAAATAGAGGTCTAAGTGGTCTATCTATAAGCCTTGAAGTTAAAACAGCTTTTTCACTAGGTCTTGCTTCTCTTTTTATAAAGCCTCCAGGAATTTTACCAACCGCATACATCTTTTCTTCATAATCTACACTCAATGGGAAAAAATCTATTCCTGGCCTTGGGTTTTTTGATGCAGTAGCACTAGCTAATATAACAGTATCGCCATATTGCAACAAACATGATCCGCCTGCTTGTTCAGCAATTTTACCTGTAGTTATTTTCAAATCTTTTCCGGATAATTTATAGTTAAATATCTTCTCCATAAAATACCTCCTTTTTTATTTGTATTATATACTTATTATTATATAGTTTTTATAAATAATATTAAAATTAAAGAGCGGGACTCTCCCGCTCTTTTATTAACCTCTTATGTGTAATCTTTCAATTAAAGAACGATATCTATCAATATCATTATTCTTAAGATATCTTAAAAGATTTCTTCTTTGCCCTACCATCTTTAATAATCCTCTTCTAGAGTGATTATCTTTCTTATGAGCTTTAAGATGCTCATTCAAACCATTTATTCTGTGAGTTAATATTGCTATTTGAACCTCTGGTGAACCAGTATCTCCTTCGTGCAATTTGTAATCATTAATTATTTGTTCTTTTTGTTCTTTTGTTAACATAATAAATACACCTCCATTTTTATTTGTACTCCTAAAGCAATGTAAAGCGATGAGGAACCGCAAAACTGAGCATTAGGAAATCTAACATACCTGTTTATAATATCATAACTTTTATTAAATGTAAATATTAATATTTAACTCTATCTACATCTTTTTGCATTTGTATCTTTAATTCTTCTAAACTATCAAACATCCATTCATCTCTTAGATATTCAATAAATTCGATTTCCATATCTTCACCATATATATCCTCATCAAAGTCTAATATATAAGTTTCTATTTTTACCCTATCTCCCCCTACTGTAGGATTAGTACCAATACTTGTCAGTGACTTATAAGCATTTTGTGCTACAATAGCTTTAGTTTCATACACTCCGATTTTAGGTACAGGATAATTACTCAATAGTTCTATGTTTGCAGTAGGAAATCCTAGCGTTCTGCCTATTTTATTGCCATGTACTACTTTTCCTCTAATCTTGTAATTTCTATCTAACATTTCATTTGCAAGTTCTATATTACCATCTCTGATTTCATCTCTAATCTTAGTGCTACTCAAAACATTTTTTTCGTCATAAACAGCATCTATAACTGTAACTTTAAAATCATATTTTTGACCTAATGCTTTTAAAACACCTACATCACCTGAAGCTTTATGACCAAATCTATAATCAAATCCTACAAAAACAGATTTAATATTTAGCTTATCCAAGAGAATCTCTTTTACAAACTGCTCTGGACTTAGAGTCATGAATTCTGGTGTAAATTCTGTTTCATAGACTATTTTAACGCCTAATTCTCTTAATATTTCATGTTTATCAATTAAGCTTGTTAAAAGTTCTGGACTTTTGCCCATCAATACCTCTTTAGGATGCTTACTAAACAACAATACAGAAGGAATTATACTTAAAAAGTTGGCTTCCTCTACCATGGAAGATATAAGTTTCTTGTGGCCTAAATGTATCCCATCAAAATTTCCTAATGCAATAGATGTATTAAATCTTTTTTCTATATAATTTTCTATTTTTATAATTTCCATATTAACCACCCTACACAAATACTTTATTCATTTTCAATAATTGCAATTGATCTTTTTCTATTACTTCTCCAATACCAATAAAGTTATCTTTTGAATAAACTCTTAAAGTTTTTCCAATAAGTTCTTCTTTATTATAAAGTTTAATTTTAACACCATTTACCAGTTTATTATAAAGTTCTTCTTCTATTTCTATTTTTTGAAATTTCATCAAAGGAAAGTCTATTGGAAGTAATAATTTTTCTATTTCCCTAGGATCTAAATTTTCTAATTGATCTCTTGTATAGGAATCCTCAAGTTCAAAAGGACCAACACCAATTCTTGTAAGCTCAGACATATATCCAAAAGTGCCTAAATCTTCTCCTATATCATTACACAAGGTTCTTATATAGGTTCCTCTTGAACATTTTGTAACAAAAGTTACTTCCTTATTATTTTTAATTTCTTCTATTTTTAGTTCATATATATTTATATCTCTAGATTTTCTTTCAACTATTATACCTTCTCTAGCTAATTCATATAATTTTTTTCCATTTTGTTTTAAAGCAGAATACATTGGCGGCATTTGAGACTGTTTTCCTTTAAAGGTGTCAAAGCATTTTCTTATATCTTCTTCGCTGACGATTTTAGATGAAGTTTCTAACGTCTCTCCATCGCCGTCTTGGGTATCGGTTGACCTTCCCAATACCAATGTTCCTCTATACTCTTTGTCAGCTGTTAAAAGGTACTCTGAGACTCTAGTAGCTTTTCCAATGCATATAGGAAGAATTCCTTCAGCATTAGGATCTAAAGTTCCAGTATGACCAATTCTTTTTATATTTACTAATCTCCTAAAAAAACTAACCGCTCCATGAGATGTAATTCCTTTTGGTTTATAAAAATTTATTATTCCATTCATAATTACACCTTTAATTCTTTTTGAATTTCTTTTAATACTAATTCTTGTGCTTCATCAATTGTCTTATATATGGTACATCCTGCTGCTCTCTTGTGACCTCCACCGTTAAAAGCTTTACATATTTTAGAAGCATCTAAATTTGTTTTAGTTCTTAAGCTTACTTTTATATTTGCTTTATCTAATTCTTTTAAGATACAAGCGGCTTCAACTGTAGCTATCTTTCTAACAAATGATATTATTCCCTCTGCATCTTCAAAAGTTGCACCAGTTTCTTTTAGCATCTCTTGAGTAACCTTTATAAATCCTATTTCAGCACCATTAAAAGTTTCAAGAGTTGCTAAAGATTTAATAAATAATTTCATTTGAGTGAAACTCATATTCTCATATAAATTTAAATTTATATGATTCTTATCTATATTATAGTCTAGTAAGTCAGCAATTATTCTGTGAGTATCTCCTGTAACACTTTCAAACTTAAAGCTTCCAGTATCGGTGCTTATTGCCGTATAAAGATTTGTAGCCACATCTTTACTAATCTCAAGATTCATTTGTTTAATAAAATAGTATACAAGCTCACCTGTTGCTGCCGCCTTATCATCAACTATATTCACATCAGCAAAATTTGTATTGCTGATGTGATGATCTATATTTATTGTGTTTTTTGCAACTTCTAACAGAGATTTATTGTCTCCCAATCTATCTTCATCACCACAATCTAATGCAATAAATAAATCTATCTCTCCATTTTTAGGATCATATTCTTCTATCAATTCAATTCCTGGTAAGAAAGAAAATTTTTCTGGAACAATATCGCTTTTTAAAACCCATATATTATGTTCCTTGCTCTTTAAAGCTAATGCTAGAGCAAGGCTTGAGCCTATGTTATCACCATCAGGGTTTATATGTGATGCTATCAATATAGTCTTACTTTTCTTAATTAATTCTATAGCTTTTTCTATCTCTAGAGCTAGTTGTCTATTCATTTTCCCTACCTCTATTATTATTATCATCTTCCTTTTTTACCTGTTCAAGTAAATCAGAAATATGAATTGCATTTTCTAATGTTTCATCCAGATGAAATATAGGCTCTGGAACATGCCTTAGGTCAACTCTTTTACCTATTTCACTTCTTATAAAACCCTTAGCACTTTGAAGACCTTTTATACAATCTTCTTTTTCTTTTTTATCTCCTAGCACTGAAACATATATATTAGCATAACTTAAGTCTCTAGTTACTTTAACTTCTGTAACAGTAGTCATAGCTGCAACTCTGGGATCTTTTAAGCCATTATATAAAAGTTCCGATAGCACCTTTTTTACTTCTTCTGAAATTCTATTTATCCTCTTGTTATTCATAAAGCACCTCTCTATCTTTGTACTTCTTTTAATATATAGGCTTCTAACATATCGCCTTCTTTTAAGTCATTATAACCATCTAGACCTATTCCAGCCTCATATCCAGAAGCTACTTCTCTTACATCATCTTTAAATCTTTTTAATGAAGATATTGTACCTTCAAATATAACTATATCATCTCTTAATAATCTTATTTTTGAATTTCTAGTTATTTTACCATTAACAATATATATTCCTGCTATACTGTTTCCAGTAGGTAATCTAAATGTAGCTCTGATTTCAGCTCTTCCTAATACTTCTTCTACTATATCAGGAGCCAGCATTCCTCTTACAGCTTTTTGAATATCTTCTATAGCCTCATAGATTACTCTATAAGTCCTTATATCAACTTTTTCTCTATTTGCTATTGCTAATGCATTTAGATTAGGTCTTACATTAAATCCTATAACTATAGCATTAGAAGCAGAAGCTAACATTATATCACTTTCAGTGATTCCACCAATTCCACCATGGATCATGTTTACCTTAACTTCTTCTTTTATATCTAGTTTTTGTAAGGATTGACGAAGAGCTTCCATAGAACCTCTTACATCCGCTTTTATAATTATATTTAACTCTTGTATATTTCCTTCTTTGATTGTATCAAACAAGTTTTCCAAAGTTACTCTATCATCAAGTTTAAATTGCCTTTCTCTTAACTGATTTTTTCTTTCACTAGCATAATGTCTTGCCGTTTTTTCGTCTTCTACAACATATATTAAATCTCCCGCATTTGGAACTTCTGAAAGTCCTAAGATAACAGCAGGAATTGAAGGGCTTGCCTTTTTCATGTTTTTACCTTTATGGTCAAGCATTGCTCTAATTCTACCACTTGCAGTTCCTGAAACTACCATATCTCCAACTTTTAATGTACCCTTTTGCACTAATACCGTTGCAAGAGGTCCTTTTCCTTTATCAAGTTGAGCTTCTACAACTACTCCTATAGCTTTCCTATTTGGATTTGCTTTTAATTCCTGTACTTCAGCTACTAACAGTACCATCTCTAATAGCTCATCAATTCCATCACCGTTTTTTGCTGACACAGGAACCGTTATAGTTTCTCCGCCCCAGTCTTCAGGAAGAAGATCATTTTCCACTAATTCTTGTTTTATTCTATCTAGATTGGCAGTAGGCTTATCCATTTTATTTATCGCAACAATTATTGGTACTTCTGCTGCTTTGGCATGGCTTATAGCTTCTAATGTCTGAGGCATTACTCCATCATCTGCAGCTACTACAAGTATTGCTATATCAGTAACTTTAGCGCCTCTAGCTCTCATAGATGTAAAAGCCTCATGGCCTGGTGTATCTAAAAATACTAATTTTTTATCATTAATTCTTGCTACTGAAGCTCCTATATGCTGTGTTATTCCTCCGGCTTCACCTGTTGTAACATGACTTTCTCGGATAGCATCTAGAAGAGAAGTTTTACCATGATCAACGTGTCCCATTACAGTTACTACAGGAGGTCTAGATCTTAAATCTTCTTCTTTATCTTCGAAATCTAATTCGGCCATTATTTCTTCTTCTAACTCTTCTTCTTCTTCAGTATCTAATAAGCGTAATTCTAATCCAAATTCTATAGCTACAAGACTGGCTGTATCAAAGTCAATAGTTTGATTTTGACTTGCCATAATTCCTTCAGTGATTAGCTTTGTAATTACTTGGGAAGGATTTACATTTAACTTATCTGCTAAATCTTTTACTATTATTTCGCTTCCTATTTCTAATATATCCAAGTTCTCTTCTTCTGAATCAATTTCTTCAATTAGATCAATTTCTTCATTTCCTGTTTCTAAATTCTTATTGTTTTGATTTTTTTCTGTTTTTATAGTTTCTTCCTCCTTATTTCCTAATAACTCTTTAATTAAGCCAGCCTCTTCATTAGATAATGAACTCATATGACTTTTTACCTGTATATCTAAGTCTTCGATTTTCTCCATCAGCTCTTTGCTGCTCATATCTAATTCTTTTGCAATTTCATAAATTCTAACTTTTGACATACACCGCACCCCCTTGATTTATTTAAAGGTGTTTTTTCAATCATTCTGAATATTTTCTTCCAATTCTTGTATTTTCTCTTTTGGAATTTTCACCTCTAAATTTCTTGATATTCTATTACTCTTCATTGCTCGTTCAAAGCAATTTTTATTATTACATATATACGCTCCACGACCATTAATCTTTCCTGTTAGATCTATTAGCAGCTCATTTTCAGGTGTTTTAACAATACGAATAAGCTCTTTCTTACTCTTGTTTTCTTCGCACCCTAAACATTTTCTTAAAGGTATTTTTTTATTTTTCATAGTATCACCTTATTCTTATATAGTTTCTTGAGTTTCTTCTGTTTCTTCTATTTCTTGTATATCTTTCTTTTCAACAATTTCCTTATACTGAGATTCTGATTTTATATCTATTTTCCAGCTAGTCAACTTAGCCGCAAGTCTTGCATTTTGTCCTTCTTTTCCTATAGCAAGTGATAATTGGTAATCCGGTACTACAACTAATGCAGATTTCTCCATTTCATTAACTTCAACTTTTACTACTTGAGAAGGGCTTAAACTGTTTCCTATAAATTTCTCAACCTCTTTGCTCCAGATTACTATATCTATTTTTTCTCCATTTAGCTCTTCAACAATTGTCTTTACCCTACTTCCTTGAAAACCTACACATGCTCCTAGAGGATCTACATCTGGATCTTTGGAATAAACAGCAATTTTAGTTCTAGATCCAGCCTCTCTAGCTATAGAGTAAATTTCAACTATTCCATTATTTATTTCAGGGACTTCAAGTTCAAAAAGTCTCTTTATTAAATTAGCATGAGAACGAGAAAGTATTATTTGAGGGCCTTTAGTAGTTTTTTTAACTTCAACAACTAGCAATTTCAATCTATCCGATTGTTCATATACCTCGCCTTCAATTTGCTCAGTCGGAGGCAGGACACCTTCAGTTTTCCCTAAATCTATAAATACATTATTTTTAGATATTCTCTGTATCATACCTGTTATTATTTCATTTTCTCTGTTTATAAATTCATCATAAATTACATCTCTTTCTGCATCCTTTATTCTTTGTATTACAACTTGTTTAGCAGTTTGAGCTGCAATTCTACCAAAATCCTTAGGAGTAATTTCAAGTCTCAATACATCTCCTAAGTCATATAACTTGTCTATCTTTTTAGCATCATCTAAACTTATTTCTAAATACTCATCTTCAACTTCTTCTACAACATCTTTTATCGCATATACTTTAGTTTTTCCATTTTCTTTATTCATTTCCACTACAACATTTTGAGAAGCTCCAAAGTTTTTCTTATAGCTTGATATAAGCGCTGATTCTAAAGCTTCATATATTATATCTACTGATACGCCTTTTTCTTTTTCTATTTCATGTAAGGCATTAATAAAATCTTGATTCATCGGTAACCTCCTAAAATTTAATGGCTAATTTTATAATAGAAATATATTCTCTTGGTATTTTTACTAAATTTTCATTCTCATCTAGAGTAATGTCTTCTTTTGAGAAAGAAATTAGTTCACCTTCATAACTTTTTTTGTTTTCAAAAGCTTTATATAATTTTAACTCAACATCCTTATTTAAATTTCTATTTAAGTCTTTATCTGTTTTTAGAGGTCTGTCCAGTCCTGGAGAAGATACTTCTAAATAGTACTCACCTGGTATAGGATCTTTTTCATCTAGTTTTTCACTTAATTCTTGGCTCATCTTCTGACAATCATCTAAACTTATTCCACCTATTTTATCTACATATACTTTTAAAAAATAGCTTCCCATATCTTTTATATACTCTACATCTACAAGTTCATAGCCCAAACCATCAGCTATATTTCCACTTATCTTCTTTACGATATTTAGCATTTCTTTTTTATTTATTTAAAACACCTCCTAGAGATTGATTTCTATAAAAAACTAAGAGTGGGTTAGCCCACTCTTTGTCAAGAAAATCTGTTATTAATATCTATAATTATAACATGTTAAAGGCTAAAAATCAAATGTTAAAGAGACTTATCTGGTTGCTCTGGGGTATGCTGTCTAAACATCCATGGTGGGTTAAGGCATCTATTACGGTTCTACTTACCTTGCCTCTTTTTATTAAGTCTTCTACAGATATAAACTTTGATATACTTCTTTCTTCTACAATTTTTTTAGCTGCATTTTCTCCAACTCCATCTAGCCCTTTTAGAGGCGGTACAATTCCGTTCTCACCTATCAAAAATTTATCGCTATCAGAATTGTATAAATCAACATTTTCAAACTTAAGACCTCTGGCATACATCTCCCTTACAACCTCTAGAACTGTAATTAAGTTTTTTTCCTTGGTAGTGATCTCATTACCTAAGGATTCCAATTCCTCCAACTTCTTCTTAACGGATAATGGTCCTTCTAAGATTAATTGAGCATCAAAGTCTGCTGCTTTAGTTGTAAAGTAAGTAGCATAGAAAGCTTCAGGATGATAAACTTTAAAATATGCTATTCTAAAAGACATCATTACATATGCTACTGCATGTGCTTTAGGGAACATATATTTAATTTTATGGCATGCATCAATATACCAACTTGGAAGATTGACAGATTTCATATCTTTTTCCTCTTCCTCAGTTAGACCTTTACCTTTTCTAACATGTTCCATGATCCAAAATGCTTTTTTCTTATCTAAACCTGCATTAATTAAAGTAAGCATAATATCTTCTCTAGTTGATATTACCTCTGAAAGAGTTGCTGTATTACTTTTTACTAGGTCTTGTGCATTATTTATCCATACATCAGTACCATGAGATAGTCCACTAATTCTAACAAGTTCAGAGAATGTATTTGGTTTTGTTTCCATTAACATCTGCCTTACAAATCTTGTTCCAAACTCAGGTATTCCAAGAGTCCCCACCTTACAATTTATATCTTTTTCTTCAACCTTTAATGGTTTTATACTATGGAAAAGCTCCATTGTAGATTTCTCATCTAACGCTATTGTAGTAGGGTCTATTCCCGTTATATCTTCTAGCATTCTTATTATAGTAGGAACATCATGACCTAATATATCAAGTTTTAATATATTGCTACTTATAGCATTATAGTCAAAGTGAGTTGTTATAACACCTGATTTTTTATCATTTGCAGGATATTGGATAGGAGTAAAATCTAATATATCCTTATATTTAGGAACAATCATAACACCGCCGGGATGCTGTCCTGAACTTCTTTTTATTCCAGTACAACCTTTTACTAATCTATTTATCTCAGCAGGATTTACAAATTCTTCTTTATGTTCAAAGTATTTTTTTACAAATCCATAAGCTGTTTTATCTGCAATAGTTCCTATTGTTCCTGCTCTAAATACATAGCCTTCACCGAAGAGTTCTTCAGTATATTTATGAGCTACTGATTGATATTCACCTGCAAAGTTTAAGTCAATATCAGGTTCTTTGTCTCCTTCAAAACCTAGGAAAACTTCAAAAGGTATGTCTTGACCATCTTTCCTTAAAAAGGTATTACAGTTAGGACAATTTTTATCAGGTAGATCTGATCCAGACGAAATTTTTCCACCTTCAAAAAACTCACTTAACTGACATTTAGGACAGCTATAGTGTGGAGCTAAGGGATTTACTTCAGTTATACCACTCATGGTTGCAACAAATGAGGATCCAACAGAACCTCTAGAACCTACTAAATAACCATCCTCTATAGATTTCCAAACTAGTTTTTGCGCAATAATATACATTACGGCATATCCATTTTCTATAATAGAATCTAATTCCCTGCATAATCTTTTTTCAACTATTTCAGGTAGAGGATTTCCGTATATCTCATAGGACTTATCATAAGTTATCTTTCTAAGTTCTTCCTCAGATCCTTCAATAATTGGTGGAAAGGTTCCATCAGGTATAGGTTTAATATTTTCCACCATATCATTTACCAAATTAGTATTTGTTACAACTACTTCTTTAGCGATATCTTCTCCTAAATATTTAAATTCATCCAACATCTCGGTTGTACTCTTTAAGTATAAGGGAGCTTGATCTTCCGCATCAGAAAAACCTTGACCCGTCATTAGAATTCTTCTATAAACTTCATCTTCAGGATTTAAAAAATGAACATCTCCAGTAGCTACAACAATTTTATTATATTTTTTTCCTAGATCATATATTTTTTTATTTAAGTCTTGCAGTTGTTTATAATCTCTTATAAGACCATTTCTAAGGAGATGTTTATTGTTTTCGAGGGGTTGAATCTCTAAATAGTCATAAAATTCTACAATATTTCTTATTTCTGAATAGCTCCTATTAGAAATTAGACCCTTAAATAACTCTCCACTCTCACACGCACTTCCTATTAAAAGCCCTTCCCTATTTTCTTCAAGAAGTGATTTAGATATCCTAGGTTTTCTGTAGAAATATTTAATATGTGAATCTGAAATAAGTCTATAAAGATTTTTTAGTCCTACTAGGTTTTGAGCCAGTATAGTTACATGATATATACTGTCTTTAGTAATATCCTTATTTGCATTTAAATGATTCAAGTCGTTCAACTCTGTCACTTCTTTTTCTTTTAGCAAATCCATTATTTTTAAAAATATATCTTTAGTAGCTTTAGCATCATCCACCGCTCTATGATGATTATCTAATTGTATATCTAAATATTTAGAGAGTGTATTAAGCTTATGGTTTTTAAGATCTGGAAAAACAGCTCTTGATAATTCTAAAGTATCTAATATAGGATTTGATAGCTCTAAATCAACTCGTTTTAGATTTTCTCTTATAAATCCTACATCAAAGCTAGCATTATGAGCTATAAGAACACTTCCATCTATAAATTCATGAAATGATGGTATTATTTTCTCTATATTGGGTTTATCAGCTACCATTTCGTCAGTTATGCCTGTTAGCTTTGTTATAAATTCAGGAATTCCTCTTTCAGGATTTACTAATTGGCTAAATGTATCTATTACTTCACCATCTTTAACTTTAATAGCTCCTATTTCTGTTATAGAATCGTTTATGGCAGATAGTCCTGTTGTCTCAATATCAAATACTACAAATTCATTATAATCCTTATCAGCTTCTAGTCCTGAAATAATTTCTTTTTTATCATTTACCAAGTAGCCTTCGACGCCATATATAATTTTTATTCCTAGTTTTTGACTCATTTCCATAGCCTCAGGAAAAGCTTGTACTACACCGTGATCTGTAATAGCTATAGATTGATGACCCCATTTATGTGCCTGAGTTATAAGTTTTTTAACATTAGTTATCCCGTCCATAGAACTCATTTGTGTATGCATATGTAGTTCCACTCTTTTATCTATAGATTGATCTAGTCTTTCAAGTTTCTCCAGAGGTTGTAGTGATTTTAGCATTACTACTTGTGTTCTAGAGTAATTGTCGTATATTACATCTCCCTCTAGCATTAGATACATCTCTTCTTCTAAATTAGCTAAAAGTTCTTCGCCTTCTTCCTTCTTTATAAATACTTTTACCATAGTAGAATCTTTTTTATCAGTTATATAGAAAGTTACTATTAATTTATTATTTCTAATTTCCCTAAATTCAATATCAAATATTTCTCCTTTAATAACACATGTGCCTGTTTGAAGATTTATTTCACTTATATCTAGCGGCTCACCCTTTATAGCTTTTCCGTAAGTATAATTTTTCGAGCTAGTTTTCTTACTCCCAACAGAAGGCTCGACATATGAATCTTCTAATATAACTTGAGAAATTCTTTTTTCCTCATCTAGTTTAGTCTCTAAAAATTTATTATTATATTCATTACACACATTTTTACTGGTTTCTAAAGCTAAGTTCAATTCTGATTTAATTTTACCTTTAAGCTTATCTATGATTCCCTGCCTTTCAAGTGTTATTAGGGCTATATCGTTAGGAAACTCTAAAGTTAAAACTTCTTCATCAAAAGTATAGCTTAATCCTTCTGACCAAGAAACACTTGAAGGAATTAAGCTATTAATATACTCTTTTAAATTTTTCATATATATATTTTTATTAGCTTCTACTCTTATATCAAATGTATAATTTATATTTAATATAACTTTAAATCTTTCAAACCCTAACTTAAAGAATTTCCTTATTTCTTCAAATATTGTAACTTCTATTATCTTCTCAGATTCTAAATCTATAAACAGTTCCATATTTTCTTTGTCTATTCTAATACTTTTTATAAATATTGCCTTACTAGTAATATGAGAGTATTTTTCTTCTTTTAATATTTCACTTAAACTAATTTTTTTCATATAGGAAATTCCTCCTATTCAATTATTGAGTTGTTTTACTTTAATTATAGCATTAATATTTCTTTTATAAGCTCATCTAATAAATCTTCTTCTTTTACTTTTCTAACTATCTTACCTTTTAAAAATATCAATCCTTCACCGTTTCCGCCTGCAATACCAATATCAGCTTCTCTTGCTTCTCCGGGACCATTTACTGGACATCCCATTATCGCAACCGTTAAATCTTTTTCTATACCTTCAAGTCTTTTTTCAGCTTCTTTTACAATTTTAATTAAATCTATCTTAGTTCTCCCGCAGGTTGGACAAGATATCAAATTTAAGCCACCTTTTAAAAGTCCTAAAGACTTTAATATCTCTCTTCCCACTCTTATTTCCTTTACTGGATCATCAGTCAGAGATACCCTGATAGTGTCTCCAATACCCATAGATAATAAGCTTCCTATTCCTACAGCCGACTTAATACTTCCTTTCATACCAGGACCGGCTTCAGTTATACCTAAATGTAAGGGATAGTCTCTCATTTCTATCATCTTGCTATATGCTTTTATAGATAATGGTACATTGCTTGCCTTTAAAGAAATTTTAATATCTCTAAAGTCCATATCTTCCAAAATTCTTATCTGCTCTAAAGCACTCTCTACCATTGAATCTTCATTTACACCCTTATATTTTTCTAGGTATTCTTTTTTAATAGAACCAGAGTTTACTCCAATTCTTATAGATATCTTTTTTTCTTTACAAACTTCTACTATCTGCCTTATCTTATCACGGTTTCCAATGTTGCCTGGATTTATTCTCAATCCATCAACTCCATACTTAATTGCTTCCAGTGCTAATTTATAATCGTATTGTATATCTGCAATTATAGGTATCTTTATTCTTCTTTTTATTATTTCTATAGCCTTTGCATCTTCAATATCTGAAATAGCCATTCTAATAATATTGCATCCAGCCTCTTCTAAATCTATTACTTGAGCTACAGTAGCTTCTATATCCTTTGTAATAGTATTTGTCATAGATTGTATACTTATAGGGTTGTTTCCTCCTATAAGTACCTCTCCAACGCTTATAACTCTAGTTGTCTTTCTCATATTAACCACCTTTAAAATATATTAATTCTAATCAAATCTCTATATGTTACTATAATCATAAGACTTATAAGTAAGAAAAATCCTACTAAATGAACTATATTTTCTTTTTCAGGTGCTATAGGTTTTCCTCTTACAAGTTCTATAAATAAAAACACTAATCTACTTCCATCTAAAGCTGGTATAGGTAATAGATTAAAGAATCCTAAGTTGACACTTATAAATCCAAGTATGAGCAATAAATCCATAAACCCATTCTCAGCTGCTTCTCCTACCACGCTTATTACTCCAACTGGTCCAGATAAATCCTTAGTGGATACTTGTCCTTTAAAAGCCATTTTAACAAAATCAAACATAGAATTTATGAAAATACCAGTTTTTTGAAAACCACCTTTTATTGCAGCAGAAAAAGATTTATCTACTCTGCTTTCTATTCCTATAACTGATCTTTCATCTTCTGACTTAGTAGCGGCAATATTAATATCTAGTTCTTTATTATTTCTTAGGATATTTATGTTAAATTTTTCACCGCTGTCTTTGCTTCCGATTTCTTCTATAATATCTTGCCAACTATTAACCTTCACACCATCAATCGCATTTATTTTATCGCCTCTTATTATTCCAGCGCTTTCAGCTGGAGAATTGGGTACTGTATTTTCAATTACAGTGGTTTGCACTCCAATATTGAAAGATACAATTGTAAGTACTACTATAGCTAGCACAAAATTCATAAAAGCTCCTGCTATTATTACACCCATACGAGCTAATACAGGAGCTTTATTGAAGCTTCTATCATCATCTGAATCTTCATCTTCACCTTCCATGCTCACATATCCGCCTATTGGGAGGGCTCTTAGAGTATATTTAGTTTCTCCTCTAGTAGTCTTTAAAATAGTTGGCCCCATACCTATTGCAAATTCATTTACTTTTATACCAACCATTTTAGCTACTGTGAAGTGACCTAATTCATGTAATAAAATAACTAAAAGAAATACAAATATTGCTGATATTGCTGTTTGCATAAATTCACCGCCTTGTTTAATTTAAAAAATAAATTATGTAATAATACATTAAAGGTGACGCTAGGATAATACTATCAAATCTATCCAATACCCCGCCATGACCTGGCATTATATGACCATAATCTTTTAATTTTACTGTTCTTTTTATCTTTGAAGCTATTAAATCTCCTATCTGACAAAATATAGATATCGGAATAGCAGAAATAGCTACCAAATAAATTGCATCAGATTTAATATAATAAGCAAATAAGATTGTCAAAATAAAGCTTCCTACTACACCGCTTACAGAACCCTCAATAGTTTTATTTGGACTTATCTCTGGCCATAGTTTTCTTTTACCTAAAAATCTTCCTCCTAGGTAGGCAAAGGTATCAGTTCCAAATGCTACTATAAATATAAGCCAAATATAAATATTATCATCAAGTTTATTTATAAATGAGAATAAGAGTGGTAAATAAAGTATCCCTATAAGGGTTGCACCTATATCTTTTAATCTTAAGTTTTTGCTAAATAAATATACTACTAAGTTTGTTATTATAGCAAAAGTTATAGCAAATACTATGTCTATTTTATTATAAAAATTTGATAAATATATCAATAAAGCAGTTAAATATCCAAGATAATCTACTGGCTTTAAATCTATTTGTTTTAAAGCATTAAAAAATTCTCTTAAGCCTATTAAAGATATTAGCAATACTCCAGTATTTAAATATATGCCACCTTTATTTATAAAAAAGAATAATAATACGATACCTATTACAGCTGAAATAACTCTTTTATGTGTTTCTTTCATTTAAAGCCCTCCAAATCTTCTATTTCTTTTTTGAAAATCAGCTATGGCTTCATAAAGCTTATCTTCAGTAAAATCTGGCCACAATATGTCTGAAAACCAAAATTCAGTATAAGCTATTTGGTACAACATAAAATTACTTAATCTTAACTCTCCACTAGGCCTTATAAGTAAGTCTGGATCTGGACTCCCCTTAGTGTATAAGTAATTTGAAAAGGTTAGAGAATCTAAAGAGTCTATATCTATATTACCCAATTTATAATCTTCAAATAAATTTTTAATAGCATGGATTATTTCATCCCTACCACCATAATTTAATGCTATATTTAAAGTCATTCCTTTATTATTTTCAGTTTTCAAAACAGCTTTTTTAACTTCTTCACGAGGTAAAGAAGGGAGTTTAGAAATATCTCCTATTATATTTAATTTAATATCATTTTCTATTAATACTTTTAACTCATTTTTTATATAAGTTACTAAAATTTTCATTAACTGTCCTATTTCATCTTTAGGTCTTTTCCAATTCTCAGTAGAAAAAGCATACAATGTAAGATAATCTATCCCGAGTCTTGAACTAGTTCTAACAATTTCAACAACTCTTTTCATTCCTTCTTGATGGCCGAAATATCTAGGTAATAATCTTTGCTTTGCCCATCTGCCATTTCCGTCCATAATTATCGCAATATGTTTTGGAAGATTATCCAAATCAATCGAGTTTATAAAATCATTATCTTGGGATTTAAGTTTCATAAATCTATCTCCTAACATCAAAAACCCCTTCTATAGAAGGGGTTTTATTATATTTCTAATAACTCATCTTCTTTATTTTTTGTAATAGAATCTATTTGTTCGATGAATTTATCTGTTATTTTTTGCATCTTATCTTCTGCATTCCTTTTTTGATCCTCGTCTAACTCTTTAGCTTTTTCTAGTTTTTTTATAGAATCAATACCATCTCTCCTAAGGTTTCTAATTGAAACTTTGGCATTTTCACCATTTTTCTTTACAACTTTAGTTAAATCACGTCTTCTTTCCTCGGTTAATAGAGGTATCTGAAGTCTGATTATTTTTCCATCATTAGTAGGATTTATACCTAAATCAGAAACAAGAATGGCTTTTTCAATAACACTCATAAGTGAAGCATCCCAAGGTTGGATTGTTATAAGTCTTGGCTCTGGAGCAGCAACACTTGCAACCTGTATAAGTGGAGTCATTTGTCCATAATAATCTACAACAATTTTATCTAATAAACTAGTATTAGCTCTTCCTGCTCTTATAGATTGTAACTCTTCTTGATATGATTCTATTGTTTTCTCCATCTTCTCTTCTATAGTTTTGTGAATATCTAAATTCATAATTAGTCCTCCTTTACGTGTGTACCTATTTTTTTACCTTCAATTACCTCACTTATATTATTTGGAGAATCTATACCAAAAACTATCAATGGTATTTTATTATCCATACATAGGGACGTAGCTGTTGAATCCATAATTTTCAAACCTGAATTTAAAATCTCAATATAGCTTAAAGTCTCAAACTTTTTAGCTGAACTGTTTAGTTTTGGATCAGAATCATATATTCCGTCCACTCCTTTTTTACCTACTAATATTACTTCTGCCTCTATTTCTGCTGCTCTTAGAGCTGCAGTCGTATCAGTAGAAAAATAAGGATTCCCAGTACCAGCAGCAAAAATAACTACCCTTTGTTTTTCTAGATGTCTAACTGCTCGTCTTCTTATATAAGGTTCTGCTATTTGCTTCATATCAATTGCTGATTGAACTCTTGTAAGTACATCTATTTCTTCAAGAGCATCTTGAAGTGCTAAAGCATTCATTACAGTACCTAGCATACCCATATGATCAGAAGTAGTTCTATCCATCTCAGTTGCAGTAGCACCTCTCCAGAAGTTTCCTCCTCCAACTACTATTGCAATCTCTACACCCAGTGCTTGAATTTTTTTTATCTCTTCAGCGATTTTCATAATTGTAGCGGAGTCTATTCCTGAACCTTTATCCCCAGCTAAAGCTTCTCCGCTTAATTTTAAAACTACTCTTTTGTATATAGGTTTCATTTGCACGCTCCTTATGTAACAATATCATATTGAAAAGGAGAACAATAAATGTTCCCCTATTAATTAATTGCCTAATTGTTTTGATACTTCCTCGGCAAAATTTTCTTCTCTTTTTTCTAATCCTTCTCCAACTTCAAATCTAACAAATCTTCTAATTTTAATATTCTCACCTGTTTTAGTGATTACTTCGTTTAGAAGATCTTTTATTTTAACGCTAGGGTCTTTTATGAAGTTTTGTTCTAATAAACAAATTTCTTCGTAAAACTTGCCCATTCTTCCTTCTACCATTTTTTCAGCTATATTTTCAGGTTTACCTTCATTCATAGCTTGTTGAATAAGAACTTGTTTTTCTCTTTCTGCAACTTCTTCTGGAACCTCTTCTGTGCTTACATATTGAGGGTTAGCAGCAGCTACTTGCATAGCCATATCTTTTACGAAGTTTTTAAATTGATCAGTTTTAGAAACAAAATCAGTTTCAGAATTTACTTCTATTAAAACTCCTATTCTTCCACCATGTATATAAGAATCAACTAATCCTTCAGATGCTACTCTTCCAGCTTTTTTAGATGCAGAAGCAAGTCCTTTTTCTCTTAGTAAGTCTATGGCTTTGTCTACATTTCCTTCAGTTTCAACCAAGGCATTTTTACAATCAAGCATTCCTGCACCTGTTTTTTCTCTAAGTTCTTTTACTAGTGATGCTGTTATTTTCATATCATTATCTCCTCCAATTGTTAAAAATGGTAAGTGCTTAAGTAAAATATACTTAAACCCTTACCCCTATATTTACTCTTCTACAGATTCTATTTGTTCTCCTTGTTTACCCTCTAATACAGCATTAGCCATTGTTTCAGTT
>NZ_JARIEF010000116.1 GCF_029266915.1 Tissierella sp.
AACTTAATGTTTATACTTGTTATTTAATTAATAACAAACATATAAAGAATATCATGATTTAAAATATAAAATTATGGCGGCGTAGCTCAGATGGCTAGAGCATGCGGTTCATACCCGCAGTGTCAGCGGTTCAATTCCGTTCGCCGCTACCAAGTTTTTCAAAACTTACTTATAAAACTTAATAAGGCCCCATGGTCAAGCGGTTAAGACATCGCCCTTTCACGGCGGTATCCCGGGTTCGAATCCCGGTGGGGTCACCATTTACAATCTAAAGAAAATATGGGCGCATAGCTCAGTTGGGAGAGCACCTGCCTTACAAGCAGGGGGTCACAGGTTCGAGCCCTGTTGTGCCCACCATATATACTTTATCAATAAAATAATTGCGGCCTGGTAGTTCAGTTGGTTAGAATGCCAGCCGGTCACGCTGGAGGTCGACGGTTCGAGTCCGTTCCAGGTCGCCAATAAAACTTATTGACAATTTCAAATATAGGTAGTATAATAAAAAAAGGTATTAAACATTACTTAAGCAAAATAATGATGCTGGCGTAGCTCAATTGGCAGAGCAATTGACTTGTAATCAATAGGTTGGGGGTTCAATTCCTCTCGCCAGCTCCATGAAGTTATAAAATTGGGAGGAGTACCCAAGTGGCTAAAGGGGACGGACTGTAAATCCGTTAGCTAAGCTTTCACTGGTTCAAATCCAGTCTCCTCCACCAAAATATTTTGCGGGTGTAGCTCAGTGGTAGAGCTCCAGCCTTCCAAGCTGATTGCGAGGGTTCGATTCCCTTCACCCGCTCCAATAATTACTTTAAAATCATGCACCTATAGCTCAGCTGGATAGAGCAACGCCCTTCTAAGGCGTGTGTCGCAGGTTCGACTCCTGCTAGGTGCGCCAAAGAAACACGGTGGGGTGTAGCCAAGTCGGTAAGGCACTAGACTTTGACTCTAGCATTTCACAGGTTCGAGTCCTGTCACCCCAGCCAAAACACAATATGATCCATTAGCTCAGTTGGTAGAGCACCTGACTTTTAATCAGGGTGTCCCGGGTTCGAGTCCCGGATGGATCACCATTTTTTTATTTATCAAATAAAGAATAATCATGGAGAGGTACCGAAGCGGTCATAACGGGGCGGTCTTGAAAACCGTTAGGGTGCAAGCCCACGTGGGTTCGAATCCCACCCTCTCCGCCACTCAAATTAAAGTTTAAATGGAGAAGTACTCAAGCGGCTGAAGAGGCTCCCCTGCTAAGGGAGTAGGTCCTTTACAGGGCGCGAGGGTTCAAATCCCTCTTTCTCCGCCATTTAAGGAAAACATTTGGGGCCTTTAGCTCAGCTGGTTAGAGCGCCCGGCTCATAACCGGTAGGTCCGGGGTTCGAGTCCCTGAAGGCCCACCATACTTTATTTATTGTCCTTGAATTATAATTTAATTAATATATTTCAACTAGGACATTTTTTTCGCCCAGATGTTTAAGATCTATTTAATTTTATTAAAAGAAGTAAATTTAAGACCGTTAGTAATTTAAGATACGCCTCGATAGCTCAGTCGGTAGAGCAATAGACTGAAAATCTATGTGTCGCTGGTTCGATTCCGGCTCGAGGCACCATAAGTATAAAGGGGTATAGTATAGTGGTAATACAATGGCCTCCAAAGCCACTAACGAGGGTTCGATTCCTTCTACCCCTGCCAAATACGTTTTATTACATAATACACATTATTAGGTATAGACCTGTAGCTCAGCTGGTTAGAGCGCACGCCTGATAAGCGTGAGGTCGGTGGTTCGAGTCCACTCAGGTCTACCATTAAATATTTAATTAAAACTTAAGAACAAAAATTATGGACCTTTAGCTCAGCTGGTTAGAGCGCCCGGCTCATAACCGGTAGGTCCGGGGTTCGAGTCCCTGAAGGTCCACCATAATAAAAAACACAGAAACTTTTTAGTTTCTGTGTTTTTTATTATAGTTTTTTATTTTCAAAAAGATATTAGATTATGTTTTCTATAACTTCTTTTAAAAATGATAGCATATCTTCGTGTAGGTACTGAGTTTGTATTTTTAGTAAGAAAATATTTGCAGGAAGTCTATAATTATGGCTTGCTTTAATTAGATTAGAAAGATTAAAATCAGTTTTATTTATAAAGGTGCAAGTGGTATTTGGTGCTACAAGTCCCTTGCTGGTTTGTATTGTTAGTTTGAATTCATCCATATTATCTATAAATAAATCAAAACTGCTATCGTAGTAGATGAATTTTTCTTTTAAGCCTTGAATTTCTCCTTTAAATACTAATGTATTTTTTGTTTCTTTTATATTAGATATTAAAAACTCTATATCTCCATCTTTCTTGGGAATGGTAAAAGATTTTTTAGACTTTACTATATCTAAGACATCTATTATATCTATCAGGTAGTAGAGATCATCGTAGTTATGTTTTAACAATCTATCTTTTAATTCCTCATCTCCAGTTAAGATATAATCAGTATAGAAGTCTATACAATCTTTACCACTATACATATCTTCTCTATAGATACCAAGATACTTTTCTACTGTTTTAAGTTTTAGATTTTCAACTTCTAGAAGATTTTTATTTTTTCTTAAAATAGAATAAAGATCTAAAGACTTAGATTTATCAAGTTGCAGAGGTATCTTATAGAAATCCAACTTACTATTTATAAATGGTATATCAAAGGAGTTTCCATTATAATTTATTATAGTTTCAAAACCCATAAGAAATTTAGCCGATTCCATTATTAGTATTGGTTCATCATTTAATTCATTGGCAAAATATTGATCTAGAATCCAAGAATCTTTTGTTCTGTCAAAGTAAAGTATACCGACTAAATAAACTATATCGCTTTTTCTATTGAAACCAGTAGTCTCTATATCAAAAAAGCACATATCTTTTGTTATATTTTTATTTCCATCTAATTTCTTTCTATCTATATAACTTTTTATAATTTCCATATATATCACCTGATATTATATTATCTTATATTCTAAAAAAAGTACAGAAAGATTATAAGAAAATAGCTGTGGATAAAACACTTTTTTTAAGTGTATATCAACAGCTATACTGATTATATACTATTCGCTAATTTATATAATCTAACTATCATACAAATTATCTGTTTCAAACAAATCTTTAATTTCTCTGAGTTCATCTGTTTTGCCAAGAATCAGCATAAGCTGTATTCTGGCCTTGTGTCCTGGAAGATTTCCTCCGAAAATTACACCTAAATCCCGAAGATGCTTGCCTCCGCCCTTGTAGCCATAAGTATCAAGAACTCTTCCTGTATGGCATCTAGAAACCATTACAATTGGGATACCTTTTGAGATAGCTCTTTCTACTCCTTCTATCATTTGAGGAGGTATATTTCCTCTTCCAAGTGCTTCAAGTACTATACCCTTATAGCCAGAATCTATATAAAAGTCTATGATATCTGAACCCATACCAGAGACTACTTTTATAAGACCTACTTTTTCTTCCATATCATTAGTTTTTATATGCTTTCTATTTACTATATCTCTGTAAAAGATAACTTCATCATTATCAACTACTCCTAAAGGTCCAAATTCAGGAGATTTAAAAGTATCAAGTGACAGGGTATGAGTTTTAACAACTTCACCGGCTGCATTTACTTCATTATTCATTACGACCAATACACCCTTATTAAGCGCTCTAGGAGACGAGGCAGTGCATATTGCAGCTGATAAATTGCTTGAACCATCATAGCCCAGTTCTGAGTTGTTTCTCATAGCTCCAACTATTATAATAGGCTTGGGTTGATCTATAATTAAATCTAAAAAGTAAGCAGTTTCTTCTAAGGTATCTGTTCCATGGGTTATTATTACGCCATGTATGTCTTCTCTATAGATGTTATCATTGATTATATTAGCAAGTTCCATCATATGGCTTGGTAGTATATGAGGACTTGGAAGATTACCAAAGTTAACTGGTTCTACATCTACAATCTCTTCTATATTATCCATCATAGCCATTATTTCATCAGAATTCAGTGCTGGTATTGCAGCGTGAAGCAAGGGATCTACTTTCATCGCTATAGTTCCTCCGGTAAAAATAACTAAAAGCTTTTTTTTCACTTTAAAACCTCCAATATCTATATTTAACTCCATCTTAACATAAAAATTTACAAAAAAAAAGACTCCTCAGAGTCTTTCATCCTTTCGGATGGAACAATTCGTTCAAAAGGGGTATTGGGAATAGAGATCTTCTTAAGGTTACCAGGGGGATAACCTTAGTTTAATTATAACAAAATTTAAGATAAGATTCAATGATTTTGAAATATTAATTAAGCTTTAAAGGGTAAAATCCTTTATAA
Organism: Tissierella sp.; assembly: GCF_029266915.1. Lineage (GTDB taxonomy): Bacteria > Bacillota > Clostridia > Tissierellales > Tissierellaceae > Tissierella_A. The sequence goes on from NZ_JARIEF010000116.1 coordinate 4,336, forward strand.
TATGGATGATATGCTATATAATATATAAGGTAGTTTAATAAGAAAATAAATATAGGAGATGCAAAATGATTTATTTAGATAATTGTGCAACAACGAAAATAAGACCAGAAGTTTTAGAAACTATGATAACTTCATTGGAAGGAGACTTTGCAAATCCTTCATCACTACATAGTTTAGGACATCAGACTGAAAAGAAAATAAGAAAAGCCAGGCAAATACTTGCGGATTATCTAAAGGTAGATGAAAAAGAAATCTACTTTACTTCAGGAGGAACAGAGAGTAACAATATAGCGGTTCAAAGTATTGCTAAGGGTCTAAGCAAATCTGGAAATCATATTATTACAAGCAAGATAGAGCATCCTTCTATATTGAATATTATGAAGGAACTAGAAACTAAAGGTTTTAAAGTAACCTATCTAGGTGTAGATAAGTATGGGCAAATATCTTTAGAGGAATTGGAAAATTCTTTACAAGATGAAACTATACTTATAGCTTTAATGCATGTAAATAATGAAATAGGCACTATAGAACATATAAAAGAGATAAAGCGGATAATAAAAGCAAAAGAGTCACAGGCCCTCCTTCATGTAGATGGAGTTCAATCTTTTGGTAAAATTTCTTTTTCTTTAAAAGAATCAGATATAGATACATTTTCATTTAGCTCGCATAAGATTCACGGACCTAAAGGTGTTGGCGGATTGTATATTAAAAAGGGAAGTAATCTTGCTCCAATAGTCTTTGGAGGAAATCAAGAAGCGGGTCTAAGATCTGGAACTGAGAATGTTCCAGGAATAATAGCATTTGGTAAAGCAGTAGAAATTACTTCTCTAAAAGAACAGGAAGAAAGAAAGCATGCAGAGATGCTAAAGGCTTATACTATAGAACTTCTAGAAGAAATAGAAGATATAAAGATTAACTCCAAGCTAGATGAGAGTTTCTCTCCTTATATTTTAAGTGTTTCTCTTAGAAATACAAGAGGAGAGGTACTGCTCCACTTTTTAGAACAAGAAGAGATCTATATATCAACATCTTCAGCTTGTTCATCACATGGCACAAAAAAGAGCTCTGTCTTAAAAGCTATAGGTTTGGACGACAATGATATAGAAGGAACCATCAGAATATGTTTTTCATACGAGAATACTCGAGAAGATATAGAAATATTTGCAAGTAAACTCAAAAAATCGACACAAGAAATAAGAAAGATAACTATGAGGTGATAATTTGAAAAAAGTAATAAGTATAAGTTTAGGAGAAATGGCATTAAAAGGTGGAAATAGAAAATACTTTGAAGACCAATTGATAAAACAAATTATGAATAAAACGCAAGATATAAGATACGATAAATTGTACAAAGAACAAGGTAAAATCTATATAGAAGCAGCAGAAGAAAAGTTTCCCACTTTAATGGGCATACTTCAAAATATATTTGGGCTAGTATATGTAAGTCCTTGTATAAGAGTAGAAAAAGATATAGAAGCTATAAAACAAGCATCTATAGCTAATATGAAAGAAAGATTAGAAAAAGAACCAAATATAAAAACATTTAAAGTGGATACTAAAAGAGCTGATAAAGATTTTTTCTTAAAATCTCCGGAGCTCTCTAGAAAGATGGGTGGACTTCTTTTAAAAGAATTTGATAATCTCCAAGTGGATGTACATAATCCAGATATGCATATGTATATTGATATAAAGCAAACTCATGCCTATATTTATAGTGAAAGATTAGAAGCACACGGGGGTATGCCAATAGGAACAAGCGGAAAAGCACTGCTACTTATGTCAGGAGGAATAGATAGTCCTGTAGCAGGTTTTATGATGGCTAAAAGAGGCGTAAGTCTCCATTGTGTACATTTTCATTCCTATCCCTTTACATCTGAAAGAGGCGAAGAGAAGGTTAAAGAGCTGACTAAAAAATTAACTGTTTACACTGGAAAGATAAAATTTTACAGTATAAATATTTTAAATATACAAAAAGAGATAAACGAGAAATGTCCAGAAAAAGAAATGACAATAATATCCAGGAAATTTATGATGAGAATAGCAGAAAAAATAGCTAAACACAATAAACTTGATGCACTCATTACGGGAGAGAGTCTGGGACAGGTTGCAAGTCAAACCATGGAAGGGCTTAGAGTTACCAATGAAGCAGTGGATATTCCAGTTTTTCGTCCACTCATAGGAATGGATAAAGTAGATATAATAAAAATAGCAAGAGAAATAGATACCTTTGAAACATCGAGTCTTCCATTTGAAGATTGCTGTACGGTTTTCCTTCCAAAACATCCAGTGACCAATCCTTCAGTAAGAATGATAAAAGAATCAGAAGAAGCTTTGGATATAGAAGGACTTGTAAAGGATGCTATAGAAAACATGAAGGTATATATTATAAAATAAGGGTATATGTAAATATATTACAAATTGAATAGGGGGAAGTTAAATGAAAAAATTATTAATACCTATAGTTATAGTAGTTCTTATTATAGCTATGCTAGCAGGAGGATATAACAATCTAGTAGGACTTAATGAAAATGTAGACAATTCTTGGGCTCAGGTACAGGTGGTTTTAAAGCGTAGAGCAGACCTTATACCAAACCTTGTAAAAACAGTTCAAGGTTATGCTAATCAAGAAGAAAAAGTATTAACTCAAATAACAGAAGCTAGAAGCAAGATGAACAGTGCTAATACTCCAGGAGAGTACGCAGAAGCTGATGCAGAACTTAGTCAAGGATTAAACAATTTAAACATTGTAGTAGAAGCATATCCAGAGCTAAAATCAAACCAAAACTTTTTAGAACTGCAGGCAGAACTTGCTAGCACTGAAAATAAGATATCAACAGAAAGAACAAGATATAACGATACAGTTAAAAAATATAATAATAAGGTGAAGAGATTCCCAACCAACCTTTATGCTGGTATGCTTGGATTCGGACAAAAAGAGTACTTCCAAGTAAATGAAGCAGATACTGAAGTTCCAGATGTTGACTTTTAAGGAGTGTTTATATGATTAAGAATAAAAAACAAAAACAAATATTTATTCTTAGTTTAGTCTTAATTTTTATCTTTAGTATGTCTTTAAACTTAAATAGATCTTTTGCAAAACCCAACTTTCCAGAACCAAGTTTTGAGTTTTATGTTTATGATGAAGTTGGAATAATAAGCTCAGAAGTTGAAAACTATATTATAGGTGTAAACAAGGAGATGTATGAAAAGATAGGCGGACAGGTAGTGGTTGCAGTTGTTGACTCCTTGCAAGATCTCGATATAAACACTTATGCTACTTCTCTTTTTGAAAAATGGAAGATAGGTGGGCAAAAAGATGACAATGGTCTTTTGATGCTTATAGTTCCTTCAGAAGGACAAATATGGATAGAAACAGGTTATGGTCTTGAAGGAGCACTTCCCGCTGGTATAGAGAAAAGGATTATAGAAAGAGATATAATTCCTTCCTTTAAGGAAGATAACTACAATCAAGGTATAACACTTGGATTTAATAGTATAATAGAATATATAGAGGAAGATTATGATATAGTTTTAGAGAAGCAGTCATTTGGAGGTAATAATAATAACTATAATCCAGTTCAATCGGGCAGGGAACTTCCCATTTGGCCTATTATAATATTTATTCTTATATTTGGTTTTATAGACATTAGATTCTTTAGAGGAATGATAATAGCAAGTATATTAAGATCCTTCTTTAGCGGTCGCGGAGGCGGCGGTTATGGAGGAGGAGGTGGAGGCTTCGGAGGCGGTGGTTCATCAGGTGGAGGTGGTAGATCCGGTGGTGGAGGAGCTGGCGGAAGCTGGTAAGGTAAATTGATAATAAAATATATATAATATAAAAATAACCTATAAATAGCTTAATATCTATTTATAGGTTATTTTTTATTTCGCTTTAAAGAGTCTATTAAACCTCTCAATATAAATTATGTTAGCTTTTGAATTGAGTTATAAACAAGTTAAACGATAAGTAAGAATTTTTGTTAAAACTATTGACAATAGATAAAAATATCTTTATAATAAGTAATTGCAGCTGAAGTTTAGTAGAGATAAACAAATAGTTTAATATATGATTTAAATAAAGAGGTGTTACGATGAATATAGGAGAGAAAATTAAAAGTCTTAGGATAAAAAATGATTTAACGCAAGAAGAACTAGCAGATAGATCAGAGCTTACAAAAGGCTTTATATCTCAAGTTGAGAGAGATTTAACATCTCCTTCCATAGCTACTTTTATGGATATACTCGAAGGTCTTGGTACCAATGTAAAGGATTTTTTCAATGAAAGCATAGATGAAAAGATTGTATTTACAAAAGAAGACCTATTTGAGAGTGAAAATGAAGATTTAAAATATAATCTAAAGTGGATAATTCCAAATGCACAAAAGAATATGATGGAACCAATTCTTATAGATTTAGAAATGGGTGGAAGATCAAAAGAAGATTCTCCTCATGAAGGAGAAGAATTTGGGTATGTATTATATGGCACCATCTATCTACATATAGGAAAAGAGCGATATAAGGTCCAAGAGGAAGAGGCTTTTTATTTTAAGGCTAATTCAAATCATTATATTTCAAATGCAGGAAGAAAAAGAGCTAAAATAATCTGGGTAAGCACACCACCTAGTTTTTAAATGGAGGATGACAAGATGAATATAATAGATTTAAAAAATATATCAAAAGAATATGGCGGAGTAAAAGTACTGGAGAATATAAATTTGTTTATTAGGAAAAATGAGTTTTTGACATTGCTTGGACCAAGTGGTTGCGGCAAAACTACAACTCTTAGAATTATCGGCGGATTTGAACAACCAACACAGGGCAATGTAATATTTGATGAAAAAGATATAACTGCGTTGCCTCCTTATAAGAGACAAATAAATACAGTATTTCAAAAATATGCACTTTTTCCTCATATGAATATATCAGAGAATATAGCATTTGGTCTTAAGATAAAGAAAATGAGTAAGAGTGACATAGACAAAAAAGTAAAGGAAATGCTAAAACTTGTAAATCTAGAGGGGTTTGAAAATAGAGCTATTGAATCTTTAAGCGGAGGTCAGCAACAAAGAATTGCTATCGCAAGAGCTCTTGTAAATGAACCAGAAGTTCTTTTGCTAGATGAACCTCTTGGAGCGCTAGATCTAAAGCTTAGAAAAGAAATGCAAACTGAACTTAAAAATATGCAGCAGAGAGTAGGCATAACTTTTGTGTATGTTACTCATGACCAGGAGGAAGCCCTTACAATGTCAGATACTATAGTTGTAATGGATCAGGGAAAGATCCAGCAGATTGGAAGTCCGGTAGATATATATAATGAGCCTGAAAACTCATTTGTTGCAAAATTTATAGGTGAGAGCAATATCATAGATGCGGTGATGGAGGAAGATTTTGTCGTAGAATTTGGCGATCGAGTTTTTGAATGTGTAGATAAAGGTTTTAAAAAATGTGAAGAAGTAGATGTTGTTATAAGGCCGGAAGATATAGAAATAGTAGCACTGGAGAAAGCTAAATGGGACGGGATAGTACAATCTGTTACCTTTAAGGGAGTCCACTATGAGATGATAGTTCATTCAAATGGTTTTGACTGGATGATTCACAGTACTATAATGAAACCAGAAGGAGCCCACATAGGAATGGACGTAACTCCTGAAAACATTCATGTTATGAGGAAGGTGAGGGATAAATGAAATTAAAAAGAGCAGCCTACCCCTATATTCTCTGGATGCTTATATTTATCTTAATGCCGCTAATGCTTATAGTATTTTTTGCATTTACAGACGGTGACAGTCAAAGTTTTTTTGACTTTACTTTCAGTTTGGAGAACTTTAAAAGATTTTTTACTCCAACTTATTTGAAGGTATTAAAGAGATCTGTAAATCTTGCACTTATGTCTACTCTTATTGCTCTTGTGGTTGGCTATCCTTTAGCTTATATAATATCTAAAGAGCGGGCTAAAAGACAAAATGTAATGATCCTAATGTTAGTAATTCCAATGTGGATGAACTTTCTCTTAAGGACTTATGCATGGCTTACACTTTTAGGACGTAATGGAGTAATAAACAATATATTAGCTAAAATAGGAATAGCACCTCTGGACTTGATGTATAACAATAAGGCTATCCTGCTTGGAATGGTTTATAACTTCCTGCCCTTTATGGTACTTCCTATTTATTCAGTTCTTGTAAAAATAGAAAAGAATCTTATAGAAGCAGCAGAAGATTTAGGGGCTAATAAGATAACTGTATTTAGAAAGATTATATTTCCCTTAAGCTTATCGGGAGTTGTTACCGGTATTACCATGGTATTTATTCCAGCCCTAAGTACATTTGTTATTTCAGACCTTCTTGGAGGAGGAAAATACAGCTTGATTGGAAATGTTATAGAACAACAATTTAGAGTTACAGGAGACTGGCATTTTGGATCGGCACTTTCCATAATTCTTATGATATTTATTCTTATAACTATGGCATTTACTTCTAAATTTGACAAAGAAAAAGATGGAGGAGGGGGAGGACTATGGTAAATAAAATTTCTAAACGACTATATTTATTTTTGATGTTTGCATTTTTATATCTTCCCATAATAATCCTAATCGCTTTTTCATTTAATGATTCTAAGCTTCAGGGTGTCTGGGCAGGCTTTACATTAAAATGGTATGCAGATTTATTTAAAGATGCTGAAATCTTACGAGCTCTATATACAACGGTTATAATAGCTATGCTTTCAGCGATTATTTCTACCATAATGGGTACCTTTGCAGCAATAGGAATTCATGGTATAAAAGGCTTTAATAGAAATATGATTCTAAACTTAAACTATATACCAGTACTAAACCCGGATATTGTAACTGCTATATCGCTTATGGCCTTGTTTAGACTCTTTAAATTTGAGTTTGGATTTATAACTATGTTGCTTTCTCATATAGTGTTTTCTATACCCTATGTTATTCTTTCAGTACTTCCAAAGTTAAAGCAAATGGATAAAAACCTTGCAGAAGCGGCTATGGATCTTGGAGCAACTCCATTTTATGCTTTAAGAAAGGTAATAATACCAGAAATATTGCCAGGAATTATTACAGGTATGCTCCTTGCCTTTACACTTTCAATAGATGATTTTGTAATAAGCTTTTTTAATACAGGACACGGAGTATCAAACTTAAGTATTACTATATATTCTATGACCAGAAAGGGTATAAATCCTATAGTAAATGCTCTATCAACACTCATGTTTGTAGCACTATTAATACTTTTACTCATAATAAATAAAAGATCAGATGAAGATCTAAAACTAGGAGGTAATTAAATGAAAAAAAATAAGTTATTAATACTAATGATTATAATGATAGCTTCTCTTTCAATCCTGACTGCTTGCGGAGAAAAGAAAGAGACCCTAAATGTATATAACTGGGGAGACTATATTGATAAAGATGTTTTAAAAGAATTTGAAGAAGAGTTTGATGTTACAGTTAGATATGAAGACTTTCCTACTAACGAGGACCTTTATGAAAAGGTAAAGCGAGGCGGAAGTAGTTATGATGTTATATTTCCTTCAGATTATATGATTGAAAGAATGATAAAAGAAGACCTGCTGGTCAAGCTTGATAAATATAATATTCCTAATATGGAAAAGGTAGACGGTCAGTTTTTAAACAATGAGTATGATCCTCAAAATGAATACTCTATGCCTTATATGTGGGGAACCGTAGGGATAATATACAATAAATCTATGGTTGATCCCTTAACTAAATGGGCCGATTTATGGGATGAAAAGTATAAAGGCGAAATAATAATGTTAAAAAGCCAAAGAGATACACTAGCTGTAGCTCTAAAAAAACTAGGCTACTCTATGAATACTAGAGATTTAGATGAACTTGAAGAAGCTAAAGATGAGCTTATAAGACAAAAACCTTTAGTTTATTCTTATCTAGGTGATGAAATAAAAGATGCAATAGTAGCGGAAAATGCAGGTGTTGGTGTAGTATGGTCAGGAGACGCGGTAGCTATGATAAGACAAAATCCTAATCTGGTATATGTATTGCCGGAAGAAGGAACAAATCTATGGTTTGATGCTATGGTGATTCCAAAATCTAGTCAAAACAAGGAATTAGCAGAAAAGTTTATAGACTTTATGCTAAGACCAGATATATCAGCTAAAAATGCAGACTATATAGGCTACTCCACTCCTATTCCAGAAGCAAAAGAGTTGCTTCCTGAAGAGATGAAAAATAGTTTAGTTGCCTATCCAACAGATGATATGATCCAGAATGTAGAAATATTTAAAGATCCATCAGATATTATTAAAGTGTACGATACTATTTGGACTGAAATAACTAGTGCAGAGTAAGATGGCTAATAAATAAAAATATAAAACAATAAATAAATGCACCAGGATTGTCTTCTTATGAAGATAATCCTGGTGCATTTATTTTTCCCAGAGAATATTTTACTCCTGCATATTTAAGATTTAAAGGGGTAAAAGAAAGCTGAATACTTAATAGAGGTGATAAATTTGGCAATGGTAAAATATTTAATCGTTGGAAATGGTATAGCAGGCCTTAGCGCAGCTAAAGAAATTAGAGGAAAAGATAAGGATGGATCTATTTTAATAATAAGTTCAGAAAGTTATTTAACTTACTATAGGGTTAGACTTACAGAAGCTTTAGAAAAAGGCTTGGAAAAAGAAGAGCTTATAGTAAACGATAGAGATTGGTATAAGAAAAATAATATAGATATAAGGCTAGAGACAAAGGTTACCCGTATAGAAGAAGATGAAGATAGGATTGTACTTGAAAATGGAGAAGAAATATCCTATGAAAAGTTACTTTTAGCGACAGGAGGAAAACCTTTTACTCCACCAATTAAAGGAAAAGAGAAAGAAGGAGTCTTTACTCTTAGAACCTTAGAAGATCTAGAATCCATAAGAGAATATATTGGAGATAAAAAAGATATAATTGTAATAGGTGGTGGATTACTTGGTCTTGAAGCAGCCTGGGCTCTGAAGGAGCAAGGAAAGAATGTCACAGTTGTAGAATTTGCACCCTATCTACTTCCAAGACAGTTAGATGAAGAACTAGGTAAGAAACTAGAAGAAAGATTAAAAGCTGAAGGATTAGATATATTTGTTCCAGCACTCACTAAAGAAATAAAGGGAGATGAAAGGGTTGAATCTATAGAACTAGATATAGGTAAAACTTTAAAGGCCGACGCTGTTATCATCTCAACTGGAATAAGAGCAAATATAGACATATTAGAAGGAAGCAGTATAGGCACAAATAAAGGAATAGTAGTAGATGAAAATTTAAGGACCAATCAGGACAATATATTTGCCGCAGGAGACGCAGCTGAGTTTAAAGACTCAATTGCAGGCCTTTGGACAACAAGTATGGAACAAGGTAAGATAGCCGGGCTAAATATGACTGGAGAGAGCTTGGAGTATGCTGGTATAAAACCTTTTACAAGACTATCGCTTAAAGATATAAAAATATTTTCAGCAGGAGACATAGGAAGCTATGATGACTTGAAGATAGAAGAGAAAGAAGAAAATTATAAAAAGATATTTACAAGAGATAACAAAATCATAGGAGGCATCCTCTTTGGAGATTTAAAAGAGATGAACTCATTTAAGAAATCTATATTCTCAAATGAAGAGATAGAAAAATATCTAGATATGACTTTGTAAAAAAGTGAAATTTGTTTTATACTGTTAATATACCAATAAATTTAGGAGGAATATAATGAAATATATTGAAAATTATTCTAATGATCCAGAATATAACTTAGCCTTTGAAGAGTATTGCTTTAAAAACTTACCTTTAGAGGAGGACTACGTTATTCTATGGATAAATGGACCCGCTATAATTGTAGGTAAAAATCAAAACACACTTGAAGAAGTAAATGTAGACTATGTAAAAGAGCACAATATACAAGTTGTTAGAAGAATCACCGGCGGAGGAGCAGTTTATCACGATCTTGGAAACCTAAACTTCTCAATAATAAAAAACAAGGGTGAAAATAAAAAGATAGATTTTAAAAGATATAATATTCCGATATTAAATGCCCTAGAGAGACTAAATTTAAAAGGAGAGCTATCTGGAAGAAATGATATGACAATAGAAGGAAAAAAATTCTCTGGAATTGCTCAGTCTATATGGAGGAACAGAGCCCTAAACCATGGTACACTTTTATTTGATACCAAGCTAGATGTTCTTTCAAGCGCCTTAAATGTAAAACAAGATAAGATAGAATCTAAGGGTATAAAATCAGTTAGAAGCAGAGTAACAAATATAAAGCCTTATTTGGCAAAAGATATCACAATGGAGAGCTTTCGAGAATTGCTTCTTCAATATATATTTGAATTTGAAGGAGAAACTCCAATCAAATATGAACTAAGTGAAATGGAAAAGAATGAAATAAATAAATTATATGAAGAAAAATATTCTCAGTGGGATTGGAACTATGGATATTCTCCTCAGTTTAATTACAAGAACTATAAAAAATTCCCATTTGGTGCTATTGAAGTAAGGCTTCATATAAAAAATGGAATAATAGATGGTAGTAAGTTTTATGGAGATTTCTTTGGTTCTGAAAACGTTGAAAAATTAGAAAACCTTCTAGTTGGAAAGAGTTATAATGAAGAATCTATAATGCCTTTGCTAGATGAAGACGAATTAAAGCAATTCTTTGGAAATATAGAAAAAGAAGAATTTAAAGACCTTATCTTTGGATAAAAACAAAATTGGGAAAATGCTTTCCCAAAAATGAATTGTTTGTAAAAAAAAAATATTGCAAGAAAAACTGAGTTGGGGTTCATATTTAGCTTGGTTTTTCTTTTTTTTTGCCCTTCATCTATCAAATGTGAACTTTACAAATCTAATAGCTTCAAATCGTTGTAAATACAAGCTTTAGAGATAAAAAAAATGAAAAATAATACTTGTTATTACTTATATATATGTTATCATAAGGATATAAGTGATAATAAATAAACATACTTTTCTAGGAGGTCAAGTTAGATGGAGAAAAAGACAATTGTACTTGGTGTAATTGGTTCTGACTGTCATGCAGTTGGTAATAAAATACTAGATTATTCATTAAGTGATGCAGGTTTTAATATTGTAAATATAGGTGTACTTTCACCACAAGAAGATTTTATAAATGCTGCAATAGAAACTAATGCAGATGCAATATTAGTTTCATCGCTTTATGGTCATGGTGAGATAGATTGCAGAGGTATGAGAGCAAATTGTGACGAATCAGGATTAAAAGATGTTCTGCTTTACGTAGGAGGAAATATAGTTGTAGGAAAACAAGATTGGGAGCCAGTAAAAGAGAGATTTGAAGAGATGGGTTTTGATAGGGTTTACCCTCCAGGAACCTCAGTAGATACTGCTATAAGAGATCTTCAAGAAGACTTTTGCTTAACAGTATAGATGGATTGCTATCTTTTTATTGATTTTGGAAGCACCTATACCAAGGTAACTCTTGTTGACATAGAAGAAGAAGAGATACTAGCAACGGGTAAAGCCTATACTACGGTAGAGACCGATGTAGTAGTGGGCTATGAAAAAGCACTAGAAGAACTCTACAGTAAAGTAGATAGGGAAATAAACATAGTAAAAAAACTAGCATGTTCTTCAGCAGCTGGTGGTCTTAAGATTGTTTCTATAGGATTGGTGCCAGAACTTACTGCAGAAGCAGCTAAAAGAGCAGCTCTTGGAGCTGGAGCTAGGGTAATTAAAACATATAGCCACAACTTAAATAACTCAGAGATAAAAGAAATAGAAGATTCACAAGCAGACATAGTTCTCTTAGCAGGAGGAACAGATGGAGGAAACGAGATCTGTATAACTCATAATGCTAGGATGATAGCAGAATCATTGATAGATATACCGGTAGTTATAGCCGGAAACAAAAGCTGTAATGATGAAATAGAGGAAATATTTAAAGGCAAAATAGAATACCATATAACAGAAAATGTTATGCCAAAATTAAATCAAATAAATGTTGCCCCTGCGCGTGAAACAATTAGAAGTATATTTATGAAACAAATTGTAAACGCAAAAGGAATGGAACATGTTGAAGCTAATATATCAGAAATACTTATGCCAACCCCTGCAAGTGTTTTAAAAGCGGCAGAGGCACTTTCAAAAGGAAGTGAAGATGAACGAGGTATAGGAGATCTTTTAGTATTAGATATTGGAGGAGCTACAACAGATATTCATTCAATAGGAGAAGGAGCGCCAAGTAAACCTGCAGTTATGCTCAGAGGGCTTGAAGAGCCTATAGCTAAGAGAACTGTAGAGGGTGATTTGGGCATGAGGTACTCAGCAACTGCAATTGCACCAGCTGCTGGTAAAAATTTACTTAGAAAATATATCAATAGTGAAGATTATAATATAGAAGATGAACTCCAAATGAGATATGACAATACTTCCTTTATTCCAAGGACTCAAAATGAGAAGATCTTTGATGAAGGAATGGCAAAAGTTTGCGCAGATATTGCCATGTCAAGGCATGCTGGTGTAGTAGAATCTATATACTCACCCCTTGGAGCTACATTTATACAAGTTGGAAAAGATCTTATGGAGCTTCCATTTGTAGTAGGTACAGGAGGAGTTATTGTTAACAGTGAAGATCCCCAAAAGATTTTAGAATCGGTATTGTTTAGTATGGATGATCCAAATTCTCTAAAACCCAGATATCCAAAGTTTTTAGTAGATAAAGACTATATACTATCAGCTATGGGACTACTGACAATGATAGATTTAGACATGGCAGTTAGAATGCTAAAAAAATATATAAGACCCCAGGAGGTAGTTTAGATGGATCTCAGAAATGAGAAGATGAGTGAAGAAGAATTTTTCAAAATAAGGGAAGATGTTCTTAAACAATGGCCTACAGGAGCAGAAGTAGACCTGCAAGAAGCAGTGGACTATTTAAAAAAAATACCGGATGAGAAAAACTTCGCAAAGAAATTAGAAAAAGCTAAAAAAGAAAATATGACGCTAGCACAACCAAGAGCAGGAGTTGCACTTATAAATGAACATATAGAATTACTTAATTATTTAGATAAGGTCGGAGGAGCAGATCTTCTACCATCAACAATAGATTCCTATACTAGACAAAACAAGTATGATGAGTGTCAAGTAGGTATAGATGAATCAATAAAAGCAGGCAGATCATTACTTAATGGCTATCCGGGAGTAAATCACGGAGTAGCAGGAGGAAGAAAGGTTTTTGAAAGTATAAACCTTCCCCTTCAGGCAAGACACGGAACGCCTGATGGAAGATTATTAGCTGAAATTACTCATGCTGCAGGATTTACATCCAATGAAGGTGGGGGAATAAGTTATAATATTCCTTATGCTAAATCTGTAACTATGGAAAAAAGCATTAGAGACTGGCAGTATTGTGATAGATTAGTAGGATTTTATGAAGAACAGGGTGTAACACTAAACAGAGAACCATTTGGACCTCTTACGGGAACTTTAGTACCACCATCAACATCTAATGCAGTTGCAGTTATAGAAGCACTTCTTGCAGCAGAACAAGGTGTAAAGAGTATAACAGTAGGATATGGACAATGTGGTAACTTGATTCAAGACGTTGCGGCTATTAGAGCCTTAGAGGAACAGACAGAAGAATACTTAAAGCACTACGGATATAAGGGTATAGTTGTTACTACGGTTTTCCATCAATGGATGGGAGGCTTTCCAGAAGATGAAGCTAAGGCTTTTGGAATAATCTCAACTGGAGCCGCAGCTGCATCTCTTGCAGGAGCGACTAAGGTAATAGTTAAAACTCCTCACGAAGCAATTGGTATCCCTACAAAAGAAGCCAATGCTGATGGAATCAAAGCAACTAAAATGGTATTAAGTCTACTTGAGAGACAAAGAATGCCAATAAACAGGATACTTCAAAAAGAAATAGATATCATAAAAGCTGAAACCAGATGCATGGTAGATGCTATGTTTGAAGCAGGCAAGGGAGATCTGGCTTTAGGATGTGTAAAAGGATTTGAAAAAGGAATTATAGATATACCATTTGGTCCTTCTAAGTACAACTATGGTAAGATGATGCCCGCTAGAGATAACAACGGAGCAGTGAGATATTTAATGGTAGGAAATATTCCTTTTACAAAGGATATAATAGATTTCAACAAAGAAAAACTAGAAGACAGAGCAAAATTCGAACACAGGGATATAAGTTTTCAAATGACTGTAGACGATATATTTGCAGTAGGAAAAGGAAAATTAATAGGAAGACCGGAGGAGACGAAATAATGAAAATAGTTGATATTATTTGTTCAGAAGGAAAAACTGGGTTTTACTTTGATGACCAGAAAGCAATAAAGCAAGGCGTTAAACATGATGGTATGTTTTATATAGGAGAAGCAGTTACAGATGGCTTCGAAAGTATAAGACTTCCAGGAGAGAGTATCTCTGTAATGTTAGTGTTAGAAGATGGACAGGTAGCTTACGGCGACTGTGCTGCAGTTCAATATTCAGGAGCGGCAGGACGTGATCCTTTATTTCTAGCAAAAGATTTTATACCTATAATCGAAGGTGAAATAAAAACAAGATTAGTTGGAAAAGAAACTAAAGACTTTAAAGAATTAGCTCAGGAAGTAGATTCTATGGAAATAGATGGTAAAAGACTTCATACAGCTATAAGATACGGACTTACTCAATCACTTCTTGACGCTGCAGCTAAAGCAAACCATATAACAAGAGCTGAAGTAATAAAGAAAGAGTATAATACTGGAGTAGATTTTAAGAGAATTCCAATATTTACTCAATCAGGTGATGACAGATATTTAAATGCTGATAAAATGATAATAAAACAAGCAGATGTTATGCCTCATGGACTTTTCAATAATGTGGAAGAAAAGTTAGGACTTAAAGGCGAAAAACTTAAAGAGTATGTAGAATGGTTAAGGGAAAGAATTTTAAAATATAGAGCAGACGAAGATTATAATCCTATTCTTCATATAGACGTTTACGGAACTATAGGCGAAATGCTAGATAATGATCTTGAAAAGATGACAAACTATCTTGCAGAATTAGAGGAGTTAGCTAAGCCTTTCTCTCTTAGAATAGAAGGACCTATGGATGTAGGGGAGCGTCAAGCACAGATGGAAGCTTTAAGAGATTTGACAAAAAACTTAGATGATAGAGGAATTAAAGTTGAACTTGTAGCAGATGAGTGGTGTAATACTCTTGATGATGTTAAATACTTTGCAGAAAACAAGGCAGGACATATGATACAAATAAAATCTCCAGACCTTGGCGGAATAAACAACTCAATAGAAGCTATTCTATTGTAATGAAGCAGGAGTAAAATCATATCTTGGTGGAACTTGTAACGAAACAGGAAGAAGTTCAGAGATATGTGTAAATATTGCTATAGCATGTGGAGCAGGACAAGTTCTTGCAAAGCCTGGTATGGGAGTAGATGAAGGAATAATGCTTGTAAATAATGAAATGAATAGAGTACTGGCATTAGCTAATAGTAGAAAATAAATTTATAGTCTAAAACTTAATATGCCGCCCTTTTGGGCGGTATATTTGTGATTAAACCAATATTAATATAAAGGATGGATTAAAATGAGAGAAATCGATGCAGCGTTAATAACAAAAGAAGTAAAAAGGTTGGTAATGGAAGCTAACTTCTTTCTGCCAGAAGACGTACTAGATGCTTTAAAGAAGTCTAAAGAAGATGAAGAATGGGAACTTGCTTCCAATACATTAGGAAAAATAATAGAAAATGCTAAAATAGCAAATGATAATAAAGTTCCAATGTGTCAAGATACTGGAATGGTAGTAGCATTTGTAGAAATAGGACAAGATGTTCACGTTGTTAATGGCTCTATTACAGATGCTATAAACCAAGGTGTAAGAGAAGGATATGAAGAAGGACTTTTAAGAAAATCAGTAGTTAAAGATCCATTAGACAGAGTAAATACAAAGGATAATACTCCAAGTGTTATTCACTACGATATAGTAGCAGGAGATAAACTAAGTATAATGGTCGGACCAAAAGGATTTGGCTCGGAAAATATGTCTAGAATAAAGATGTTGAAACCAGCAGAAGGTCTTCAAGGGGTAAAAGACTTTGTACTTGAATCAGTAAGTCTTGCAGGACCAAACCCATGTCCTCCAATAGTTGTAGGAGTAGGGATAGGTGGAACTTTTGAAAAAGCAGCACTTTTAGCTAAACAATCTTTAATGCGTGATGTAGATAAATATTCAGAAATACCTTTTTATGAAGAACTAGAAAAACAACTGTTAATAGAAGTGAATGAGCTTGGCATAGGACCTCAAGGTTTTGGTGGAAAAACTACAGCTTTAAAAGTAAATATTGAAACTTTTCCAACTCACATAGCAGGACTGCCGGTAGCTGTTAATATAAACTGTCACGCAACTAGACACAAACAAACAATTATTTAGGAGGATAATGATGAAAAAAACACTTACAACACCTTTAACGCGGGAAGATTTAAAAAAAATAAAAGCAGGTGATGATGTATATATAAGCGGATACATCTATACTGCAAGAGACGCCGCACATGCAAGACTTGTAGAATTATTAGAAAAAGGCGAAGAACTTCCATTTGATCCTAAAGGAGCGGTTATATACTATGTAGGACCCACTCCCGCAAAAGAAGGAGAACCAATAGGCTCGGCTGGTCCTACTACAAGCTATAGAATGGACTCTTATACTCCGCAGCTTTTAGACGTAGGTCTAAAAGGGATGATCGGAAAGGGTAAAAGAAGTGAAGAGGTAAAAGAAAAGATAGTAGAAAACGGAGCTACTTACTTTGCAGCAATAGGTGGAGCTGCTGCTCTTATTGCGAAGTCTATAAAATCAGCTGAGATAATAGCTTATGAAGATCTAGGAGCAGAGGCTATTAGAAAACTTTATGTAGAAGATTTTCCAGTTACAGTTATAAATGATTCAAGTGGAAATGATCTTTATATGAAGGGAAGAGAGGAATATCTAGAATGGGCAAAAAAGTAGTAATAAAAAAGATGGCTTCAGCTGGAACTGTTGAATCAAATGATATACTTATCATGATGTCTCCAGATGATACAGTAGAAATAGAACTCGAATCAGTTGTAGAAAAACAGTATGGCGAGATTATTAAAAAAACTATCTCTGACACTCTTAAAGAAGAAGGAGTAGAAGGGGCTAGAGTGATAGCTAAAGACAAAGGTGCACTAGATTTTACTATAAGAGCTAGAGTTAAGGCTTGCATTGAAAGAGCAAGAGGTGAAGAAGATGAACTATAGGAGTCTATTATTTATTCCAGGAAACAATCCAGGTATGCTTCAAAACTCAGAAATACTAGGAGCTGATGCTCTTTTTATAGACCTTGAAGATGCGGTAGCAATAAATGAAAAAGATTCAGCTAGAATATTAGTTAAAGAATACTTAGAAACATTTAAAACTGAAACTGATATATTCATTAGAATAAATCCACTTGATAGTCCATTCTTTTACAAAGACCTTGAAAGTCTTAAAGGAACATCTATAAAAGGAATACTGCTTCCTAAAGCAAGTGTAGAATCTATGAGAGAATTAGACAAGTTTTTAGATGAGAATAGTATGGATTTAGAAATCATAGC
>NZ_JARIEF010000097.1 GCF_029266915.1 Tissierella sp.
TCTTATTTTGCGCTTCTTCTTCTATAGAATTTATAGTTAATCTACTGGGCTTATAAAAAATATCATTTATATATTCTAAAGCTTTATAAAACTCTCCCATCTTTCCACCTCTTTATCTTTAAATGTAAGTCTATTCTTAAAATGTTTAAAACTATACTAACACATTAAAGTGTTTATTTGACTCTATATTTGTTATATAGTACTATTTCTTTAATGTTTTCTATTTGATATAATCAATCTATCAGTATCTAATTATTATCTATAAAAACTAGGAGGACAAAAATATGAAGTTTGGCTTAAGAAAACCATCTATCAAACGATCTATTAAGGCTAGAACAACTGGTAAGATTAAGAGAAAATTAAAATCATCTATTGACCCTACATATGGAAAAAAAGGAGTAGGCTGGATAAAAAATCCTAAAAAGGCTGTTTACAACAAAGTCTATAACAAGACCAGCTTTGGATTAAGAGATATATTTAAACTATTTAAATAATTAGTTTTTTGTATTTATTCTTAACACATTTTATATATCATCATCCATAATCCACAGATTTTAAAATTAAAGGAGAGTGTATTTAGTCTTTGCTAAATGCACTCTCCATCTTTTATTGGTTAAATTTAATCATTTCAAAAAACTCTAAATCTTTGTATATAAGTTGTTTATGGTCGAAGTCCGCTTCCGCCTTGAAGAGTAATAGTTTCTCCAGTAATATATTGTCCGTCTTCTGATGATAGGAATATACATAATCTGCCTATATCGGTTTCAGGGTCAGCAAATCTTCCCATAGGAATTCCGCCTATAGTTCTTTCATATAGATCAGGGTATTCTTCTTTCCACTTTTTAAGGCTTTCTGTCATAGCTAAAGGACAGATAACATTTACATTTATTCCATACTCTCCCCACTCAGTTGCCGCTACTCTTGAAAGACCTCTTATTCCTTCTTTTGAAGCTGCATAGGATGATTGTCCGTCTTTTCCAAATAAACCTGCTCCGGATCCAAAGTTAATTACAGAACCTTTACTTTCTTTTAAATAAGGAAATGCCATCTTCATATAGTTAAAAGTACTGTAGAGTCCGCTGTTAATAGCTAAGTCAAAGTCTTCCTTGCTATGATCGATTAGTTTTACACCTGATTTTGAAGCTTGAGCATTGTTTATGATAATATCAATTCTTCCAAATTCATCAACTGTTTTCTTAACAGCTTCTTTAACTTCATCTTCATTGCCTCCGTCTGCTACTACAGCCAGAACTTTGATACCATATTCTTTTTCTAAAAATTCTTTGGATTTCTCTAATGTAGAAAGAGTTCTTCCTGTAATTACTATATCGGCTCCTTCTTTTGCATAAGCTGTAGTTACTCCATAACCTATGCCTTTTCCTCCGCCTGTTATTATTACGACTTTTCCATCCATTTTGCCCATAAATTAACCCCCTTATTATATTTATAATTTTAGTATATTATTAAGAAAATTACAATCTATTTATTTATTATATTTTCTCGCTTGCTTCTTAGAGCTTATTTTGCAGTATTGACCTATAGATATATACAATCTCTCCATACTAATATATAATGAAATATAAGATTAAAAGATGGAGGTTACAAAAATATGATAAAAGCTTATGTTACATGTATCTCAACTATGTATGAAGGTGAAGATATAGAAATCAGATACAGTATATTTAGAGATGAAGAGTTACTAGAGAAGAAATTCTTTTTTGCAAAATATACTAAACCGGCCCTGTGCAACCTGGTAGCTGTTGAAAAATTGCTTGAAGATTTAGAAGTATATCGTGAAGAAGAAATAGAAATTGTTGTTAATGATGGTTTCTTATTTGAAATATTAAACGGAACATCCCAAACTAAAAAACAAGATGTTCAGCGTTTAGGCGGAAAACTTAGAAAAGTTATGGCAAGCTTTGATGCTATTAGAGTTGAAAATGTTAGTGGAGATCATCTTAAGATTAAAGAATGGGATGAAATCTTAACAAAATAGTCTATTAGCCTTAATATGCAAGATAGATTTAGTTTTTTTAAAAAATATATTTTTAACTTAGCTGGCTTGTAATCTATACTTTATAGGTGACAAGCCAGTTAGTTTATTGCTAGCAAGTCTTAATTTTCACCTATAGCATTATTTAGAAAGGAGGCGGTAGTTTGGAATTTAATCAATTGGAAATATTTGTAAGTGTTGTAAAACATAAGAGTTTTTCAAAAGCTGCTAAAGAATTATATTTAACTCAACCCACTATTAGCAACCATATTCAAAATTTAGAAAAAGAACTCG
Organism: Tissierella sp.; assembly: GCF_029266915.1. Taxonomy (GTDB): domain Bacteria; phylum Bacillota; class Clostridia; order Tissierellales; family Tissierellaceae; genus Tissierella_A. Next base: position 2,288 of record NZ_JARIEF010000097.1, read on the forward strand.
TGACTATACTCTTAGATAGAAAAAGTAAAGCTATAACCTTGACCCATTCTGGAGAGATCTTTTATAGTTATGCTGTAGAGCTTATAAATATAAGAGATCAAGCTAGATCAAACATTAAAGATCATGCTGATAGGATTCAAGGGCAAATTGATATAAATGCTAGTTCTATACCCCAGCAATATATCCTACCCTATATAATTAAAGATTTTACTAAGGAATATCCTGATGTATCATTTTCTATCTCTAATAAAAGTTCAAAAGATATAGTAGATGATATAGTACAAGGTAAAGAAAACTTTGGAATAGTCGGTGCAAAATATAGTTCTAGAATGATGGAATATATCGACTTTTTTGAAGATGAACTCATATTAGCTGTTCCTAATAATAAAAATTATCCATTTCATCTAGACGAACGGATAGATATAGATGTTTTATTTTCAGAAAAATTTATTTTTAGGAAAGAAGGTTCGGGTACTAGAAGATTGGTGGAACAAAGTCTGGCACGAGAAAATATAAGTTTAGACGACTTAAATATTACATCGTTAATAGATAGTAATATAATGATTAAAAAGATGATTGAATTAGAATTGGGTGTTAGTTTTATCTCTAAGATATCTATAAAAAATGAAATAGATTTAGGATTAATTAAACCTCTAAAGTTAAAGGGTTTAGATTTAAAACGTAATTTTTATTTTGTATATTCTAAAAATAGAACCTTGTCTCCTGTCATGGAGGTTTTCAAGAATTTTTTAATAGATTGGCCAGGTATAGTGATTTAAAATTACAATTATAATAAAACAATAAAAAACATCTCTTCTTTACTATAGGATTAGCAAAAGTAAAAGGAGATGTTTCTATTTTTATAGTTTATATTTTTATCTATTTATTTACTTACCCATCTATTTGTTTACTACAGATAATGTTTCTTTGATCTCAATAGGAACTATTAAAAATTGAATATATTTTAATAGTACGAATGCTACCATCAAGACCGCCATAATTTCTTCAAATATTACTATATATTTTAAGCTAGAGATAGCTTGCCCGCTAGTTACTAAAAAACCATTGGTTAACTTTATTGAAATCGCAGAGATAACTAATGGGAAGGTAAATCCAGAAAAACTTGGATAGAATTTTGATTTTAATAGCTTAGCTAGCTGTGACAAGACAAATATATAGCTCAATTGAGATAAAACAACTAATCCCCATACTATAAACATATTTTTACTTTCAAAAGAGTTCATGTATCCTGCTAAACAAAGTGAAAGCGGAGCTGTAAATATTGAGATAGTTGGCATTGCCGCTTCTGGTATATTTCCTAACCTATATCTCTTTACAACTATTGGTAGTAATAAAAAGTATGATATTAATCCAAACCAAAAAATAATCTTGCCTACACCTTGCATTTCAAAGGCTGGCGCTGTTACAGAAGCTACAACTATACCGACAAATACTATAAACCAACTTGGAAACACTGTTTTTATATCAAGCTTGATTACATAATTTATAGTAAATTTTATTATTAGGGCTAGATGTCCAGCCACACTTATCACCCAAATTCCAAAGGCAAGTCCTGGTGCAATTGGTTTTATATAAGTTGATAATAGCATCATACCCATAGTCAACGTTGGAAAAACACTAGCTACTACTGGGTTTTTTAATTCTTCTTTTGCTATATTTGGATACATAATTATTTTCATTAGTAATAATACCAATAAGATTGCTGAGATTATTCCTGCTATATTTCTGTATATCAAGCCGTAAGATAAAACTAGATTTCCTATTGCTGCTAAAGCTAGCATCAATCCAGCCATTGCCAGAGGTACTCTTTTAATTAATCCATTCATACAAAATCCTCCTCTATTTAAACTTTTCATATTAATATAAAATAAGTCTGATCTACTTAATACAACAAATAGCTCTTAAAATTATTAATCATTATCTATTTTTCCACCACTATATGATCCGTCATCATAATTATCATTAAATTTAATACCACTAGTATCTAATCCACGTTCTTTTAATCTTACTTCTATGGCTTGCTTGTTTTTATCTCTTTCAAAAGGGTTTGTAGTTTCCTTAACTCCATCTACTACTTCATTCCACTTCTTAAAAGGTATACCTATCCCTATTTCATCTAGTTGCCAATCTGCAACTAAACGAGTTCCTGGGCATAGCAAACTAATATTAATATCTTGGGTGTTATAAGTATACGTTGTTAAATCTTGACAAACCGCTTGTAATCCAACAGTTCTTAAGTTGTTTGTATAACCATTGAAATAGGCATTTCCTTGTAACATTCTCATAATATTATAAGATTTACTAACTACAATCACAACATCAGGATCTTCTTTATAATTTTCAAGAGGCATCACTACAATACCTGCCGGTTCTTCCTTTAAAAAAAGCATATCATCGTTAATACTCTTTGATACTTCAACATCTTTATAGATGTTTTTGCTAAATCTTCCTTTTCCATTTGCGATTGGTTCTGGTACATCTTTCATCTTTAGAGCAAATGCTCCGTTAGGACATCCCTGATTTTCTTTAGTAAGTTTCATAGAATTACCTTTACTTGCAAGTTGTACTGAGTTGCAATATGTAATTTTACGGTCTTTTTGAGGTATCTCAAAGCGATCAAACTCATCCTTATCAAAGAATATCTTTACGCCTACCGGTTTACGATCTAAATCTAAATAAGATTCTATTAAGTCTACACTACTTTTAATATCCATTATTTCTCCTCCAAATAAGTTAGTTTTTATTACGACTATGAAAATTATAACATCTGTGTTCAAAGTTTAACAATAGTTATACTCTATGCAATACTATACTAGTATAGAGAAAATCTATATTAGTATAAACTCTCCATTTCTTCTCTAAATAATTATATTACTTAGTCTATGTTGAAATTTAAAACCTCCTAATCCAGGTCGGATATAGGAGGTTAAATTTTTTTATGGAAATGGACTCTTTTTAAATTTTTTCTAATCTTTTGTGCTCACTTCGTATAATATCTTCTATTTTTTCTAAATTATTTATCCCAGCTTCTTCATCTCTAGCTATAACTATAGGCGTGATATTTAGCTCTTCACAGGCCTGGATTTTTTCAAGGGTTCCGCCAGGCTTTCCGCTGTCTTTCATTATGCAGTACTCGGCCTTGTACTCTTTTAGCATACTTTTATTGAACTCTAATGAAAATGGTCCAAGAATAGCTACTATATCTCTCATATGAACCGCGTGTACTTTACAAATTTCTAAGCTCTCTATAGCCGGAAGTATTCTATAAGTATATTTATTCTCGCCTCTTACCTTTTCAAAGTCTCCGATATTTTTTGAGCCAGTAGTAAAAAATACTCTTCCTTTAATCCCAGCTAAATATCTGTAGGTTTCCTCATAGCTTGAGAGATAAACTGCCTTGCTGCTCCACTGACTTATCTCTCTTACATATCTTATATAGGAGATAGATAGTTCTTCTGCTACTTTTTCTCCATTGTCAGAAACTATTTTAGCGTAAGGATGAGTAAGATCAACTATCATGCTTACTCTTTTTTCTTTTGCAAAACTTACCATCTCTTTATAGCTCATTCTTCCTACTATTAGGTTTTCGCTCGGGAAAAATTCACGGCCGTCTTCTGTTGCTATGGTAAGCAGATAGTTATCTAGGTCTCCTATTCTCTCTACAATTTTTCTAGCTTCACTGGTTCCCCCAAGTATCCAGATCATCTTATATCATATCCTCTTGGGGTTATTATCCTTCCATCTTTAATATAAGTATTGGAGTTTCCTATTATTAGAACACACATCATATCTACCTTTTCATAGTCTATGTCTGAAAGAGTTGTAACTGTGATTTCCGTTCCAGGTCTTCCGGAGTTTTTAACTATCCCTACTGGTGTATCTGCTTTTCTGTACTGGGAAATTATTTCGATTGCGCGAGCTAGATGCTCTACTCTACCTTTAGATTTTGGATTGTAGATACTTATTACAAAGTCGCTATCCGCTGCTCTATCAAGTCTCTTTTCTATCACTTCCCAAGGCGTTAAGAGGTCGCTCAGGCTTATGGATGCGTAGTCGTGCATTATTGGTGAGCCTAGTTCTGAAGCAGCAGAAAAGGCTGCTGTGACCCCTGGAACTATCTCTACTTCTATCCCGTCTGCTAGTTCGAGTATAGGTCCTGCCATACCGTAGAGTCCGGCATCACCCGTACTAATTATTGCCGTATTTTTTCCTTCTTTTACCATCTCTATAGCTTTTTCGCATCTAACTATTTCACCTTTCATACCAGTTGAAAAAAGCTCTTTGCCTTCTATTAGTTCTTCTAAATAAAGGATATAAGGGGTGTATCCTACTATTGCGTCACATTTTTTTATAGTTTCTACTGCCTTATAAGTCATGTTTTCTCTGCCGCCCGGACCTATTCCTACTACATATAATTTAGCCATTTAAATCCTCCTTTGCTACTGATATGGTTATTCCATTGTGCTTTGCTTTTCTAGTGATCAATTCTCCACCTAAAAGATAGGCTACGGGTTCTGATACTGAATAAACTCCTATAGTATCTTTTACAAATTGAGATTTTTCAAAGCGATCCTCAACTCTGGATATATCTTCTATAGTGAAGATTTTCAAAGACTGCTTATAGTAGCTAGCTGCTTCTATAAGTCCTACTTCATCTTTTTTTACTTCTACTGTTCCGATTGATCCTATACTCTTATTTGATAGATTTAAATCTATTAAAGTTTTTTCAATAGCTTCTATAATTCTATGAGATTCTACCCCTCGCCTGCAACCTATTCCTATATTTATATTTTTAGGTCTTAGTATAATATGGGGCAGCTTTAAATCTTTTATAAGTTTTGAACTAACAATTATTAACCCTTGTAGATTTTCATCTATATCATTTAATGATTGTAAATTAACTAGATTATCATAATCTAGCTGAACTTTATCCTCTGAAAAAAAACCTATTCTTTTACCGTTTACCATCATAGCGGCTAAAGGAGTTATGGAATTCATATCTTCTATAAAATAGTTGTTGTTTTTCGCAAATAAATCTAGAGATTCTATTCCCCGCCCGTCTGAAGCGGTGGTTATGATTGGCAGAGCATTGATTTGCTGGGCAAGAGCTTCCGCTAGAAAATTTGCTCCTCCAATATGTCCCGATAGCATTGATATTACATATCTTCCTAGGTCATCTATGACTATGACTGCTGGGTCCTTGGTTTTATGATCTATATATGGATTTATAAGTCTTATAGCTATTCCAGTAGCTGCTATAAATATTAAGCCATCGTATTGCTGCCAAGCCCATGGTAATATCTTCTTTATTCCACCTTCAACTTGAGAATTATGGAAATGTTGGATGCTATATTCCTTATAAAATTGCTTGGATATTTGCTTGCCTAAGTTATATCCTTTCTCTGAAAAAGAAAAACAAGCTAGTTTCATCTACTTGCCTTCCTAAACTTATGGGTAAATTCGGGGTCATAAAGCTTTGATCTTTCATAGTCTCCTTCTATAAAGTTTCCAACTAAGATCTGCGCCATTTTCTTTATATCCTTTTCTTTTACTTTGCCACTTATATCTCCAAGAGTTCCCATCAGGATTTCTTCATCTTCCCATGAGGCTTTATATACTACTGCAACTGGTGTATCATAGCTGCCGTAACCTTTGGCTAACTGCTCTACTACCCTATCTATTTCTTGAACGGACAGAAAGATTGCCATGGATGCCCTATGAGCTGCAAGGCTAGCTAAGTCTTCCCCCTCTGGTACTGGGGTTCTGCCTTCTATTCTAGTAAGTATAACAGTTTGGCTTACTGACGGTAGGGTAAATTCTCTTTTAATAGAAGCGCATGCCGCTGTAAATGAGCTCACTCCAGGAATAACTTGATAATCTATTCCTTTACTGTTTAGGATATCCATTTGCTCTCTTATGGCTCCGTAGATAGTTGGATCTCCAGTGTGAAGTCTTACTACTTTTAATCCTTTTTCTAGGGAATCTTCCATAACTTCTATTACATCTTCAAGAGTCATTGATGCGCTATCTCGGAGCAGAGCTCCTTTTTTACAAAAATCTAGATGGGCTTTAGATACCAAACTTCCGGCATATATAACTAGGTCTGCGTCCTCAAGCA
>NZ_JARIEF010000101.1 GCF_029266915.1 Tissierella sp.
AAACGCGTCGTATTAAGATTATTAAATCTAATTCAAGGAGGACGTTTCATGAAATTAGAACAACAGATATTAAAATATGAGAAAGACTTTTTTATAAATGCATTTTGTAATGATATACAAAATCTAAATAATAGAATTCATGATAAATTTATGGAGTTTGGAAAATCAGGAAAAGTTTTTGATAAGAATGCAATTATAGATTATTTAAACAATTTAAATGCTGATAGGGATATTGATATATGATCATTTGAAATAAACATCTTGAATCAAGACTTAGTAATAGCCAACTATATTTCATATGAAAAGTAAATAAAAATAAAGGCGCTAAGAACTTCTATATGGAAAAAAGAGTTATCAGATTGGAAATTATATTTTCATCAAGGAACTGTAACTAATATAGATACGATTAAATAGTATTTATAAGTTTAGATGAACATCCTTAGTATTATACGCAACTAAATTATTATCATAAAACAACCTACTAGGTAAAAATAGTAGGTTGTTTTAGATTTTTTATTCAATTGTAACTTCAACCTTAGTTCCATCTCCTGAATCTACTTCTACAATTTTACCAATTTGACCACTGTCAACAGCTTTAAGTATTTCTTCTATATCATCTTCTGATAGACCAGCATTTGAAAGTTCAGGTGAGAACTTAGAAGCAAATTTAGCACCAATCTTTAACAGTGATGTTGGTAGAGTTACATTTACCTTTGTGTTATCTTCGGGATCAAATACTTTTATTCTGAGACACTTATTATCATTTTTAATAGTAGTAATATTTTCTGAAGTTTCTCCCAGTGCGCTAAGGAGTTCAACACCTTCAGCGGGTGAGATTTTACCTTCTTTAACCATATTTAAAATTTGTAGTTTTTCTTGTGACATTTGTATTCCTCCTTTTATAGAAAATCTTAATATATTATTTATTTTTAAGAATCTTTAAAGCTTCTTTAGATGTAATTTCACCTCGATCTAATTGATCTAAGATTTCTTGCTTATCAATAGCATCTTCTTCAAAATTAGGATTGTGACCTAAACTTTTTATTAAATCTTCTAATTTATTTTTTACTGTAGGATAAGAAATACCTAAATCTTTTTCTATTTCTTTTATATTACCTCTATTTACAACAAAGGTTTCCAAAAAACTCTTTTGATCCTTTGAAAGCTTAGAAAATTTACAAAGTTCAAAATCTCCTTCAATACTAGTATTACAGTTATGGCAAGTTAATCTTGTAACATGTAGTTCATCATTACAAATAGGACATATTCCTATTGTTTCTCTTTTCATATAGTTACCTCCTTCAACAATTAAAGTATAGATATCTTAACTTTTGTTTGAGTGCCTTTTGATATTTCTACTAATTCAAAAGGTCCATATAATTTTAGTTCATTTATTATTTCTCTGATCATTTCTTTCTCTAAATTTTCAAATATAAATCTTGTTCTTTCATCCACTGAATCTGATTTTACAATTAAGGGCTTAAACATAAGAGCAAAAGAGATGAGTGAAGAGATAAACCAAAAAGGCATTGCGGGTAATCTTAAATTAGTATCTTTATCTTTTATAATAATTTTAATCTTAGACGAGTACCTTTTCATAATATACCTCCATTAATTCAACTATTAATAATATAATACCACTATTAATTAAAAATATCAACAAAAATATTAATATAATTAATATTTATATTAATTATATTAATATTTTAAGAAAATGTTAGGTAGGTGTTATGTATAATTTTAATAAAACTTGTTATTAGCAATCAATAAAAATAATAAGGGTTATAAATATTGACATAAATGGGTATAATGTTAACGAATTCACTTCTGAATTTAGCTTCAACTTAAAGGATTTAAGGAGAATATAGAGAATGTATTGTGATATACTTCTTCTCATAGGGTATAAGCAAAATTGGAAAGATATTTTATGCTTTAGCATTACAATTTTCTTAAAGTGAATAATATAAAACATAATTCTATGGAGGGAGGGATTTTTTATGAACATACCTAATTTACTTACGATACTTAGAATAATTTTAGTTCCAATCTATCTTTTTGTATTCTTTTCAAATATAGAAAATAGATTTCTTATAGCTGGACTTATATTTATATTAGCCGGTATATCTGACGTTTTAGATGGTAAAATAGCCAGAAAGTATGATCTTATTACAAAACTTGGAGTAATGTTAGATCCAATAGCAGATAAGATGATGATTTTTGCCGTACTTATAAGTTATACAATAGCAGGAATAATACCAAAGTGGATTATAATTACACTTGGAGTAAAAGAGTTGGTTATGATTCTTGGAGGAGGTATACTTTATCTTTATAAAGGAAAGCAGGTTGTTCCTTCAAATAGCTATGGCAAGATTGCCACAGTTTCATTTTATGCAGCTACATTAAGTATAGTTTTTAATATCTCCGAGCAATTATCCTATATATTGTTTATAGTAACTGTTGCTCTGAATATATTAGCATTTTTAACTTATTTAAAAATATATATAAATAAAAGAAATAATACTCAAATTGACTAGTTGACAAAGAGGAGTATTATTTATATAATTAAGTGAATAAAATAGATACTTAGAAATAGATATATGCGATGATGAAGAGGAGTAAACATTTAACTTTTTAGGAAGAAAATCCCAGGCTGAAAGATTTTTAAAGCTCTAAATGTTGAAAGTAGCTTTTGAGTTTTTAGACTGAAAAATAAGTAAGTCTAAAGGATTATAACCTTATAATAATTTAAGAGTTGAGATTGATCTCAAAATTAAGGTGGAACCGCGGAATTAACCCTTCGTCCTTATCGTAATGATAAGAACGGAGGGTTTTTATATTGAAAAATAACTAAAAACAAAGCAAAATAATAAAAGGAGGAATTTTATGTTAGAAAATCTAGATAAGACCTATGATCCAAAGAGTTTTGAAGATAGACTATACAAGTATTGGAACGAAAATGGATATTTTAGAGCTGAAGTAAATAAAGACAAAAAGCCATTTACTATAATGATGCCGCCGCCAAACGTTACAGGCAGTCTTCATATGGGTCATGCCCTAAATAATACTATTCAAGATATATTGACTCGTTGGAAGAGAATGGAAGGCTATGAGGCACTTTGGTTGCCTGGAACTGATCATGCTAGTATATCTACCGAATCAAAAGTTGTTGAAAAGATCAAGGCAGAGGGAAAAACTAAAGAGGGGCTAGGTAGAGAAGCATTTTTAGAAGAAGCTTGGGAGTGGACAGATCTTTATGGGAACACTATAAAAAATCAACTTAAAAAACTTGGAGTTTCCTGTGACTGGAGTCGTGATAGTTTTACACTTGACGATAATTTAAGTAGGGCTGTTGAAGAAGTATTTATTCGCCTCTATGAGAAAGATCTTATCTATAGGGGAGACCGAATTATTAACTGGTGTCCATCTTGTAAAACTGCTATATCAGATGCTGAAGTGGAACATGAAGATACAGACTCCTTTATTTGGTATATCGATTATCCTATCAAAGATAGCGAAGAAAGGATAACTATAGCAACTACTAGACCTGAAACTATGTTAGGTGACCTTGCAATAGCCGTTCATCCAGATGATGAAAAGTATAAGGAGTTGGTAGGTAAGAGTGCTATTCTTCCTCTTATGAACAAAGAAATACCAATTATAGCAGACAGCTATGTAGATATGGATTTTGGAAGTGGAGCTGTTAAAATAACACCTTCTCATGATCTTAACGACTTTGAAGTAGGAGAGAGGGCAGGGCTTGGTCAGAATATTATAATGGATGAAAAAGGATTTATAAATGAAAATGGTGGACAATACGAAGGACTTGAAAGATTCGAAGCTAGGAAAAAAATAGTAGAAGACTTGAAAGAACAAGGTTACCTAAAGGAAATAAAAGAACATGAAAACTCAATAGGTCATTGCGAGAGATGTAGCGCTATAATAGAGCCGCTTATATCCAAGCAATGGTTTGTAGAGATGGAGTCCTTAGCAAAACCTGCTCTTGAGGCCTACAAAAATGGAGAAGTAAACTTTATACCAGAGAGATTTGGAAAAGTTTATGTTAATTGGTTAGAGAATATTCGAGATTGGTGTATTTCTAGACAACTTTGGTGGGGACACAGACTTCCAGTTTATTATTGTGAAGATTGCGGGGAAACTATTGTTTCAAGAGAAGACCACACTCATTGCACAAAGTGTAATAGTGATAACTTAAGACAAGATACAGATACACTTGATACTTGGTTTTCATCTGCCTTATGGCCTTTCTCAACACTTGGATGGCCGGATGAAACTCCAGATTTAGAATATTTCTTCCCAACTGATGTACTAGTTACTGGATATGATATTATTTTCTTTTGGATAATCAGAATGGTATTTTCAAGTATTGAGCAAATGGGAGAAGTTCCTTTTAAAGATATATTTTTGACAGGTCTTATAAGAGATAGCGAAGGAAGAAAGATGAGTAAGAGTCTTGGAAACGGAATAGACCCTCTTGAGATAATAGATCTTTACGGAGCAGACGCTCTTAGATTTACTCTAGTTACTGGAACAAGCCCCGGAAATGATATGAGATTTTACAATGAAAGAGTAGAAGCTAACAGAAACTTTGCCAACAAGCTTTGGAATGCTACTAGATTTGTAATGATGAATCTAGATGAAGATGTAACTGCAAATGAATTTGAGATAGAAGATTTAGAAGAAGAAGATAAATGGATTCTAGCTAAGTTAAATAAAACTATAGAAGAAGTTAAGCACAACCTTGATAAATATGAACTAGGATTTGCAGCTCAAAGAGTTTACGACTTTACATGGGAAGAATACTGTGACTGGTATATAGAAATGGTTAAATCTAGACTCTATGGTGAAGATGAAAAAAGTAAAAAAACAGCACAAAAGGTACTTCTTTATGTATTAAAAGATATAAACAGACTGCTTCATCCATTTATGCCTTTTATAACGGAAGAGATTTGGAGTCATCTTCCAGGAGAAGAAGAGGCTCTAATAGTTTCAGCTTGGCCTGAGACTCGTGAAGAGTTTAACTTTGAAGCACAAAAAAGAGATATTGAATATATAAAAGTTGCTATAAAAAACATTAGAAATGCAAGGCTTGAGATGGACATAGCTCCTTCGAAGAAATCGCCTATAGTTTTTGTTACGCAAGATAAGCATATAGGAGAGATTATAAAATCAGGTGAGAGTTACTTCCAAAACCTAGCTAGCGCTGAAGAAGTGATAGTTCAAGACTCAAAAGATGGAATAGATGGAGAAAACATCGCAGTAGTATTTGATAAATGTGAAGCTTTTCTTCCATTAAAAGATTTAATCGACTTTAAAAAGGAACTTGAAAGACTAGAAAAAGAAAAAGAAAAATTAGATGGCGAGATCAAGAGAGTAACTTCCAAGCTTGCTAATCAAGGATTTGTTTCAAAAGCTCCTGAAAAGATAATAGATGAAGAAAAAAATAAACAAGTTAAGTATGAAGAAATGTTAGAAAAAGTATTAGAGAGAATAGAAAATGTTAAAAATAATATTTAGAGGTGTATGATGAACTATAATGAAGCATTAGAATATATAAACGATAAAGATAAATTTGGTTCAAGACTGGGTTTAGACTCGGTTGGAAGTCTGCTTGAAAACCTTGGAAACCCTCAGGATGGATTAAAGTTTATCCATCTTGCAGGAACTAATGGCAAAGGATCAACCTCAGCTTATCTTTCATCTTGTTTGATGGAAGCCGGCTACAGCGTAGGACTATTTACCTCTCCTTTCTTAGAGAGATTTAATGAAAGAATTAGTTTAAACGGAAAAGATATACCAGATGAAGATATGGGAAATCTAACAGCAGAAATTCAAAAAGCGGCTGACAAAATGGTAGAAGATGGATTAGAACACCCAACAACTTTTGAAATAGTAACAGCTTTGGCCTTTCTTTACTACGCACAAGAGTCTCCAGACTATATTGTTTTAGAGGTGGGACTTGGGGGAAGATTTGATTCTACTAATATTATAAAACAATCCCTAGCCTCTGTTATAACTACAATAGATTTTGACCATATAAATGAACTGGGAGACACACTAGCTAAAATAGCCTATCAAAAAGCAGGAATTATAAAACAAGATGGACTTGTAATTTCTTATCCGCAAAAAGAAGAAGTGGTTGAGGTATTAAAAGATGTCAGCCTAGAAATGAATGCAGAGCTTTTATTTTCTGCAGAAGAGATAGAAATAGAAGAAGAAACAGACTATGGAAGTAAGTTTGATTATCAGTATGGAGAAACTGAATTTAAAGGCATGAAAACTTCTATGATAGGAGAGTATCAAATATATAATGCTTCTCTAGCTATCACTACACTTGTAGTATTAAGAGATAGAAAATTAGTGAATATTACTGATGAGGAGATATATCAAGGAATCTTAAAGACCAAGTGGAAGGGAAGACTTGAAGTTTTAAAAAGAGATCCTATATTTTTAATTGACGGAGCTCATAATCTGCAGGGAATAGAAAATCTTTCTAAAGCATTAGAACTATTTGACTATAGAAAACTTATATTAGGTGTATCTATTCTAAAAGATAAAGATGTAGACTCTATGCTAAAGTCCTTGATACCTTTGGCAGATAAAATTATAGCAACAGAAATCAATATGCCAAGAAAACTCCTTGCATCAGAACTTGGAGAAAAAATAGGAGCTTATAAAAAGGAAGTTTACGTAGAAAAGGATATAAAAAAAGCTGTTCTTAAAGCAATTGAACTAGCTGATGAAGAAGATATGATAGTTTTCGGAGGTTCCCTATATCTAATAGGAGAAGTTAGGACTATAGTAAACTCTTTATAGAAAAGTCTAGCTGATAAATAAGAATTTGAAAAATATAAATTAAAAGCAGCTTTCTTCAGTGAGAAAGCTGCTTTTAAATAAACATATTTATTATATCTTTATAGATCTCTTGAGTGTTTTCTCTCCATTGGTCGCAAATTTTTTCAGCATCTTTAAGGGTTGGTGCGCTTATATATATGCTAAAAAGTGTTTCTTCATTTTCTACAAGTTTAAGATTTACCATATATTCTTCATTTTCTTTTAGAAAATATTCTGCAAGCACTTGTGTTTCTTTTTTTTGTATATAAGAAAAAGCATCAAAATCTTCTTTTAGTTCTTCTCTTATCTTTTGAGGAATCTTTGAATCAAAATATTGTAGAGCTAAGGTACCTTTTTCTAAAATTTTATATTTTTCTTTATCATCTTCATATACAAGCTCTATAAGATTTCCCTCTAGTAACTCACTTAAGTATTGTTTAATTAGGAAAAAGTTTAAGTAATCCTTTTCAAGCACATACTCAGATAGTTCATTTTTATCAAAAAAATGAGGAGAGTTTTCTATTATATATAGCAATATAAGTTTATTTTGAGCAAGTTCTTCTGTGTTATCAGAAAACATAATGACCACCTCTTTTAGTCTTTGTATTCATTATAACACAAATAAAAAGAGAAGAGGAAGAGGGATAAGTTTTTATTTTTAATAATTTTAAATAAGTATAATTAATCTTGACTTGAAGGTAGATAAATATGTTATTATATAAGAAGTACTTGTAATAGAAAATATTAAAAGAATAAGCTGTGGAATGAAAATATCTAAAATGATGCTATGGACTTAAAAGAGATGAAAGGATAGATAAATCATGGGTATAAAGCTAGTAATTGCTGCTATAATATTTATTATATTAGTAAGTTTTCAATATACTTTTAATAGGATACTACAAGAACTTATAGAAATTAAAAATATATTAAAGAAAGATAAGATAAACTATAAAGGATAAAGAAAGGAGAAATCGAATTGACAGAAAATAAAATTGAAAAAACTCTCTTTACAAGAGAAGAAATAAGCAATAAGGTAAAAGAATTAGGAACAGAGTTAAAAACTTATTATGAAGGTAAAGATTTAGTAGTTATATCTCTTCTTAGAGGAAGTTTTATATTTGCAGCAGACTTAATAAGAGATATAGATATGCATTTAGAGGTAGACTTCATAACCACATCGAGCTATGGTTATTCAGAAACTACTACAGGCGTAGTAGAAATAGTTCACGATTTAAGAACAAATATAGAAGGAAAAGATGTACTTATAGTAGATGATATAATAGATACTGGATATACACTTTTAAAAGTTATAGAGCATTTAAAATCAAAAAATCCTAATTCTGTAAAAACTTGTGTAATGCTTGATAAACCAAGCAGACGAAAGGTAGATCTTTCACCAGATTTTTGTGGATTTAGCATACCTGATGTTTTTATAGTAGGATATGGACTTAACTACGGTGTTCACTATAGAAATATACCACACATATTTACATTTGAATAAAAATAGCTGCAGATTCGTCTGTAGCTATTTTTAGAATAATTTATAAAACAGATAGATTAAAGAAAGATGAAAGAGGAATGAAATGGATATATATAATAAATTTGCAAAAGTTTATGATGAACTCATGAATGACTTTGATTATGAAGCTTGGTTTAATTATATAGAGGATATATTTAAAAAATATGGAAAAGAACCTAAAAAAGTGTTAGAGATGGCCTGTGGAACTGGAAGCTTATCGGAATACTTTGCAAAAGATGGATATAAACTTACAAGTTTTGATCTTTCAGATGAAATGCTGGTAAAAGCATATGATAAACTTAATAGATATAAAAATGTAAAACTTTTAAGACAAAATATGATAGATTTTAAATTTAATGAAAAATTTGAAGCGGTAGTATCTATTTGTGATAGTGTGAACTATATACTCGAGGAAGAAGACCTAGTAAGTACATTTAAAAATGTATATGATCATCTAGAAGATGGTGGAATATTTGTTTTTGATATAAATTCCTATTATAAACTGAGTACTACTCTTGGAAACAATATATTTATAGAAGATCGGGAAGATATATTTTACACTTGGGAAAACTTGTTTGATAATACAAGCCATATATGCGATTTTTATCTTACTTTTTTCTTAAAACAGGAAGAAGAATATAAAAGATTTGATGAACACCACCGCGAAAGAGCTTATAAGGATGAAGAAATATTAGAAGCTCTAAAGCAAGCCGGTTTTAAGACCAGAGAACTATATGAGTGTTTTTCATTTTACAAACCCTCATATGAGTCGGAACGGATTAATTTTGTAGCTATAAAATAGTTTGAAATTGTGGAATTAAAATTCATAAGGTTACCATTAAATTTCACAGGGCTGTGTCACGAGTGTTTGACTTCGCCAAAATTTCTACAAAATTAAATGAGATAAGATATTGACTAGAAGAGGATATTATGATATTATAGTTAATTAGATGAACAGTTCATCTAAAAAAATTAAGTAGAAGTATTATTGGAGGAATGTAAAATGGAAAAAGGTACAGTAAAGTGGTTTAACGGAACAAAAGGATTTGGATTTATCACAGGAGATAATGGTGAAGACTTATTTGTTCATTACTCAGCAATACAAGGAGACGGCTTCAAAAGTTTAGACGAAGGCGATCAAGTTGAATTCGAAGCAACAGAAGGCGAAAAAGGCCCTCAAGCAACTAATGTAACTAAATTATAAGAAATTAAAATTGACATAAGTTTGCAGATTAGAAAGCCCCTTTTTAGGGGCTTTTATTACTTTTAAGAGGTGAAGAAGATGAAAGACTATTTAATACGTGGTATGGATAAAAGTGGTAGAATAAGAGTATTTATAGCAACAACAACTAATATGGTAGAAGAAGCTAGAAGGATTCACAATACTTCTCCAACTGCAACAGCAGCGCTTGGAAGAAGTTTAACAGCAAGTGCTCTAATGGGAACTATGATGAAAAA
The DNA here is from genome assembly GCF_029266915.1 of Tissierella sp. Classification (GTDB taxonomy): domain Bacteria; phylum Bacillota; class Clostridia; order Tissierellales; family Tissierellaceae; genus Tissierella_A. The sequence goes on from NZ_JARIEF010000101.1 coordinate 9,830, forward strand.
TGATGAAGATACTTTAACTTTTAAGGTTGCAGGAAATGGACCGGGTGGAACTATACTAGTAGTTGCAAAAAACAATGGTAATATAAAGGGCGAAATAATGCATCCACAGGCAGATGTTCCAAGTAAAACAAATGGAAAGCTTGATGTAGGAGCATTAGTTGGAGACGAAGGAACTATAACTATTATAATGGATTTAGGACTTAAGGAGCCATATATAGGATTATCTAACATTGTTTCTGGAGAAATAGCAGAAGATTTAGCTCATTATTATGCTTATTCAGAGCAAATGCCATCAGTTGTAAGTCTTGGAGTTTTAGTAGAGAAAGATATATCAGTAAGAGCAGCCGGAGGATATATAATACAGCTATTGCCAGGATGTACAGAAGAAGATATACAAGCTATTGAATCAGCTATAAAAGATATAAAACCTGTATCTACTCTTATAGATGAAGGTCTTAGTCCAGAGGATATTTTAAATACAATATTTAAAGACTTTGAAATGCAGATATTAGAGAAAAAAGATATACAATACCAGTGCGATTGCTCTAAAGATAAGATAAGAGATATAATAAAAAGTCTTGGAAAAACAGAAATACAGTCAATGATAGATGAAGATCACGGAGCAGAAATAGTGTGTCATTTTTGCAACACAGATCATAAATTTAGTGAAGAAGAACTAGAAAAAATTATGATTGACATTTAAAATTATTTATTGTATACTAACTAATGTAGTCAAAAAACAATTCTTTAACAATTATGAAGTTTTTTACTACATTTTACATATTTTTAAGACCGTCAACAATTTAAGATACGCCTCGATATCTCAGTCGGTATAAGTAGAGAAGCAAAATCGGGTTTTGATTTTGTCTGAATCACTTAGTCCGCATTAGTTAATTTTATTAAAAGAAGTAAATTTAAGACCGTTAGCAATTTAAGATACGCCTCGATAGCTCAGTCGGTAGAGCAATAGACTGAAAATCTATGTGTCGCTGGTTCGATTCCGGCTCGAGGCACCATTTTTAAATGCGGAAGTGGCTCAGTGGTAGAGCATCGCCTTGCCAAGGCGGGGGTCGCGAGTTCGAATCTCGTCTTCCGCTCCAATTTAAATTAAATCAACTCATGGCGGCATAGCCAAGTGGTAAGGCAGAGGCCTGCAAAGCCTTTACCCCCAGTTCAAATCTGGGTGCCGCCTCCATAAAAAAACACTTTAAGACTTATCTTAGAGTGTTTTTTATTTTGTTTTTTTATTGAACATATTTCAGTAAAGTGATAGTATTGAGACAATGCTAAAAACATAACAAGCATAGATTTTAAAATTAATTGGAGGGATATTATGAAGCTAAAAGACAAAGTAGTATTAATAACTGGAGCTAGTTCAGGACTTGGAAAAGAAACAGCAAATCTATTTGCCAAAGAAGGAGCAAGAGTGGTTGCTGTAGCTAGAAGAATGGCAAAATTAGAAGAATTAGTAGATGAAACTAAAGACTTTGAAGGAGAGATAGTTGCCTTTGAAGGTGATGTAGGAAAAGGTCAAGACATAAAAGATATGGTTAAATTTACCTTAGAAAAATTTGGGAAGGTAGATATTTTAATTAATAATGCAGGAATAATAGACGGCCATATGCCAGCTGGAGAAATGACAGATGAGATGTGGGACAATGTACTTAATATAAACCTAACAGCACCATTAAAACTTACTAGGGCTGTTTTACCAAATATGATTGATAATGGGAAAGGAAATATAATAAATATATCTTCAGTAGGTGGATTAAACGGAGGTAGAGGTGGAGCAGCTTATGTATCTACTAAACATGCACTCATAGGTCTTACTAAAAATACTGGATTTGTTTATGCGGATAAAGGAATACGCTGCAATGCAATCTGTCCAGGAACTGTTCCAACTGGAATAGGACAATCCGGTGATACAAGTGAGTTAGGGCTTAGTAAAATAATGTCTGGTTTTGGAAATACTCCAAGAATGGGAACGACAACAGAAATTGCAAATATTTTACTGTTCTTGGCATCAGATGAATCAAGCTTAATAAATGGAGTTGCTATAACTGCAGATGCAGGCTGGACAGCATACTAAGAATAAATAATATAAAAGAGTCAAAAAGAGAAGGTGAGTCCCCTTCTCTTTTTTCTTGAGTTTAAAACAAATAATATCTTTTACTCCCTTTAAGATTCTAACTATATTATTTGAGCTTATATTATGTGGGTATAGATATAACAATATCTTTTAAGGAGATGTAGTCTATGGATATTAATAATAATCAAGATCGAGTAACACTTTGGACAAGGCAAGATATAAGAAGTTTAGATAGATTAAAAGAACATGGAGTAATAAGAATTAAAGAAACTCATTTAAGAGAAAAATTTGAAGAGATTTCTGATTATATATTAGAATTATACTCTTGGTTTATTAAAAACGCTGAACAATTAGTTTGTAAACCAGATGGAGTAGAGTTTCCTATATGGTGCTCTATAAGCGAAGATAATATGCTAAGACCTACGCCTGATACAGTTGTTTATAAGTTAGAGGTGGATAGATCTAAGATTGTATATTTTGATGGAACTAAATGGGACTATGTTCTTAATCATCTCTATATTCCAAAAGATAGTGAGGATGAAGAAAATTATAATAAGCAACTTAAGGAAAAAGGTTTTAAGCATGGATTTTCTTTTATCGATAAAAGAATAGCTCATTTTTATCCCCAAGAGAGAAAAAAGGTAATGGATAGCTGGAATAGAGTATTTGAAATAGATGATTGGAATATATTTAAAGTACAGGCTAATATCTGGGAGATTAGAGAAGACATGATAAAAGATATAGAATATTATGATGCAAAGGATAAATAAAACTTAAAGTGTAAAAATTCTTCTATTTCAATTTGTAGAAGTTTGTTTTATATTTTATTCAACAGAGGTGCTAGAATGAATAACCCATTTATACCATTAAAGCGATCCGATACAGTAATAGTTGCTGGAAATATAAGTGATGAGATATATGAGAATTTAAGAAGCAGAGATTTAAGGATAATTAAAACTATTCCCCATGAAAAGTTAGATAGTTCTATAGCTTATCACCCTGATATAGTTATCCATCCCGTAAATCACAAAACACTTGTAATAGAACCAACTGTATATGAATATTACATGGAAGAGTTTAAAAAAACTAATCTAGAAATAATAAAGGGAGAAAAGATTTTAGATTTTAAGTATCCTGATGATATAGCCTACAATGTAGGAAGAATAGGTAACTTTGCTCTGCATAATCTTAAATATACTGATGAAGTCTTGACATATTATCTTAAAAAAGAAGGAATAGAGTTAATAGATATAAAACAAGGCTATAGTAAATGTTCTATGTCCATAGTTGGGCTAAACGAGATTATTACAGCAGACAGATTAATAGATAAGATTGTTAAAAAGCTTGGTGTTGAATCTTTACTAATAGAAGCAGGAAATATATATCTGGAAAATCAAAAATATGGTTTTATAGGCGGATGTACGGGTAATATGTCTAATAAAGAGATACTTATTTCAGGAAACTTAGATAGGCATCCGGATAAGGAGAATATAGAATTTTTTATAAATAAGCTGAATAAAAGGATTATTTATTTATCCAAAGAAGCTGTAAGTGATATAGGTACTATAATTACTTTGAATTCTAAACTATAAAGGATTTTAAATAAAGTCATAATAGATATAAGAGAAAATGAAGTACTATAGAAAATATAGTATTAGAGAAAGGGAGTGGCTTTTTGGACCCTATTAAGATTGAAAGCACAATACCAAAAGATAAAATAAATGGGATTATAGAAAACATTCCTATAAAAAAAGACGTAAGCATTAGATTTGAAGAATATGAAAATAGATCTAGATATATATTTTCTTTAAATAAAGAAAAGTTATATGAAGACTACTTTTTGCTGGATACTTTAACTAAATTTGTAGAAGAAGTAATTCTTAAGTTTTACACAGATAAGATTATTTCACTTAGATTAGATGAAAAGATAGGCTTAATAGAAAAATCTAAAAGGTTGGAAATAATAGAAGATGTAAAAGAAGTTTTAAACTCCACTACTCTCTTCTTAAAAGAAAAGAAAAAAGTAAAGAAAGAAATTTTTGATTATTTTTTAGAAAATAAAACATTAGTAATAGACGGCTATTTAAAATTTAGATCTAAAAGCTTTCATGATTTAGTGGATAGATCTATTGAACTAGTACTAGGAGACTTTCAAATGGAAGTTGAATACAATGAATTCATAGATACTCTTAAGTTTCTCATAGAGAGTCAAAAGTCCGAGATAGACTTAATAAATATAATTTTTAAAGACGGAAAATATGATCTTTTAAATGAGTCTTTTAAACCTATAGACAATACTCATATAAATACTGTTTTAGAGAGTTTATATGATGAAGATTCAAATGATGAATCAGTAAGCCACGAAGATGTTTTACTGAGTACGATAATAGCCCTAAGTCCTAGACGTATAATAATGCATGGGTCTGACAAATATGAAAATGATCTCTCTTCCATATTAAAAGAAATATTTGGGGATAGGATGGAAATATGTAAAGGATGTAAACAATGTAATATAGAAAGTCCTTAAAAGAGTTGAGATACTCTTTTTTCTTTGACTTTTTTAAAGAAAATGCTATGATTAAGTATAATAGAAATATGGAGGTAAGAAGATATGAGCCAACAAATTATTAAACCATCAATTTTACCAGGATTTATGGAGCTTCTTCCCAAAGAACAAATCCTATTTAACCAAATGAAAGATACTATAAGAGAAAACTATGAAAAATTTGGATTTTTACCTATCGATACACCAGTACTTGAAAAATCAGATGTACTCCTAGCTAAAAGTGCAGGTGAAACAGAAAAACAAGTTTATAGATTTGAAAAAGGATCTACTGATATGTCAATGCGTTTTGATCTGACTGTTCCTCTTGCAAGATACGTTTCACAGCACTACTCAGATCTTGAGTTTCCTTTTAAAAGATATCAAATAGGAAAGGTATATAGAGGAGAGAGAAATCAAAGGGGACGCTTCCGAGAGTTTTACCAATGTGATATTGATATAATAGGAAATGGAAAACTTAATGTTATAAACGATGCAGAGATACCAGCTATTATTTATTCTACATTTAAAGATCTTGGTTTTGATTCTTTTACTATAAAGATCAACAACAGAAAACTACTGGGCGGTTTCTTTAACTCACTAGATATTGAAGATATAACCATGGTACTTAGAGTTATAGATAAATTAGAAAAAATAGGCATCGAAAAAACAAAAGAAGAACTTAGACTTCTAGAATTAAATGATGAAACGATAGATAAGATCTTAGGCTTTATAGAGATAAAAGGTACAAATGATGATATTATAGACAAACTTAGAGAATTAAAGATAGAGGATGAAAGATTTATAGAAGGCCTAGAGGAACTTGCAACTGTAAAAGATTATATAAAGCTATTTGGAGTCCCAGATGAGAACTTTGAAATAGACTTAACTATAGCAAGAGGACTGGATTACTATACAGGTACAGTTTATGAGACATTTTTAGATGATCATAAAGAAATAGGAAGTGTGTGTTCTGGAGGAAGATATGACGATTTGGCAAGTTTTTATACCAAGCAAAAACTTCCTGGAGTTGGGATATCTATAGGACTTACTAGATTATTTTTCCAATTAACAGAAGCTAAGATAATAGAAGCAGAAAAAACTTCACTTACAGAAATCCTTATCATACCTATGGATGGTTTCTTAGATGAAGGAGTAAAGCTATCCAATGAATTAAGATCTATGGATATAAAGACTCAAGTTTATATTGAAAAAGCTAAAATGGGTAAAATGTTTAACTACGCAGACAAGCTAGATATTCCCTATGCTATAGTTATAGGAGAAGAAGAAGTAAAGGAAAAGGCTTATTCTTTTAGAGATATGAAAACAGGAAATCAAGAAAAACTTTCAACTTCAGAGATATATAGTAGATTGAAAGAATAGAAAAAGGGTATAATATTTATATTGACAAAGTAGAGCTAAAAGTATAAAATATATATAATTAAATAGTAAAGGCATAGAAGGGACTAGTAAATTATTTAAGACTTTAAGAGAGAGAAGATATAGCTGAGAATCTTCTTAAGTTAGAATATTTGAAGACCACCCCCGAGCCGAATCCGATATTAAAGGATTACCGCTTATAAAGCGTTATTAAACTCGAGAACCAACTAGGGTGGAACCACGAAGACTTTAACCTTTCGTCCCTACATTATATTTTTATATATTGTAGAGATGAAGGGTTTTTTTATTTAAAATTGTTTAGTATATAAAAGGAGGAAATATAAATGGATATGATAAAAGTAAAATTACCAGATGGAACAGTTAAAGACTATGAAAAAGGCACTAGTGTGCTACAGGTTACAAAAGATATATCAGAAGGCTTAGCGAGAGTTGCTATGGGGGCAGTTGTAAATGGTGATACAAGAGGATTGCAAGAAACAATTAATGAAGATGCAGATTTTAAAGTAGTCAAGTTTGAAGATAAGGAAGGTAAGCAGATATTTTGGCATACATCTTCACATATAATGGCTCATGCTATTCAAAACCTATTTCCAGACGCTAAGTTTGCTATAGGACCATCAATAGATAATGGTTTCTATTATGATATAGATACAGAGCACAGATTTACACCAGAGGATTTAGAAAAAATTGAAAAAGAAATGAAAAAGATAGCTAAAGATAACCATGAACTTAAAAGATCAGTTATGAGTAGAGACGATGCCTTGAAATATTTTGAAGAAAAAGATGAAGTTTATAAAGTAGATCTTATCGAGGGTTTCCCAGAAGATGAAGAAATATCATTTTATGAGCTTGGTGACTTTGTAGACCTTTGCGCAGGACCTCACCTTTACAACACTAAAAAAGTAAAAGCTATAAAACTTTTAAGCATAGCGGGAGCGTATTGGCGTGGAGATGAAAACAATAAGATGCTTCAAAGAATCTACGGAACAACTTATGAAAAAGCTAAAGACCTTGAAGAATATCTTAACAGGCTTGAAGAAGCTAAAAAAAGAGACCATAGAAAACTAGGTAAGGAATTAAACCTGTTTAGCATGCAACAAGAGGGACCAGGTTTCCCATTCTTCCATCCTAAAGGAATGGTAATGAGAAATGAACTTGAAAAATTCTGGAAAGAAGAACATATTAAAAGAGATTATGATGAAATAAAAACACCTCTTATCCTAAGTGAATCTCTATGGCATCAATCAGGTCACTGGGATCATTATCAAGAAAATATGTATCTTACTAAAATAGATGAAGAAGACTATGCTATAAAACCAATGAACTGTCCAGGTTCTATACTAGTTTATAAGTCGCAGATGCACTCTTATAGAGATCTTCCACTTAGATGGGGTGAGCTGGGACTTGTTCACAGACACGAGCTTTCAGGAGCGCTTCACGGACTTATGAGAGTAAGAAGCTTTACTCAAGATGATGCACATCTTTATACTCTTCCGTCCCAAGTAAAAGAAGAGCTTATAAAGATAATAGAACTAGCCGACTATATGTATGAAATATTTGGTTTCAAATACCATATAGAACTATCCACTAAGCCAGAAGACTCTATGGGAACAGACGAGCAGTGGGAGATAGCTACAAATGGTCTTATAGAAGCCTTAGAAGAAAAAGAAATAGACTATATAGTCAATGAAGGAGACGGAGCTTTTTACGGCCCTAAGATAGACTTCCAGCTTGAAGATGCTATCGGAAGAACTTGGCAGTGTGGTACAATCCAGCTTGATTTCCAAATGCCGGAGAGATTTGATATTTCCTATATAGACAAAGATAACGAAAAGAAGAGACCAGTAATGATCCACAGAACTATATTTGGTAGTATGGAGAGATTTATGGGAATCCTTATAGAGCATTATGCAGGTAAATTCCCAGCTTGGCTTGCGCCAGTTCAAGCAACAGTACTTCCTATATCAGACAAGTTTAACGATTATGCTTATGAGGTTCGAGATAAGATGAAGGCAGCAGGCATAAGAGTTGAGATAGATGACAGAGCAGAAAAAGTAGGATATAAAATAAGAGAAGCACAGATGCAAAAAATCCCTTATATGCTAATAGTAGGAGAAAAAGAAGTAACTGAAGACAAGGTTTCTGTAAGAGATAGAAATGACGGAGACGTAGGACAAGTAGATGTAGAAGAATTTATAGCTCAATTAAAAGAAGAGATAGCAACTAAAGCAAAATAAATTAATAGAAAATTAATAAACTCTCTATTTGATGATAATATAAAAAATAAGAGAACTGTATAAAGAAAGCTGCTTATCTAAATAGATTTATTTAGATAAGCAGCTTTGTAATTTATTTCCAGATAAAGTATAATACCAATAAGAGGTGATAAGAAATGCCAAACGATACTTCAAATAGAATGCTCTTAACTGAAACAATACTACCCCAAGCTCCGGAGGATATCTTTGAACAGATAGTAAACTTTAGAGAACTGATGATGATGTATAACTCAGCTATAAGAGAAGTAACAACAAAACTTGAGATATTAAACGATGAGCTATCCCTAAATAATAAAGGAAATCCCATACAATTTATTAAATCCAGAGTTAAAAAGCCAAGCAGCATAGCCAAGAAGTTACAAAAACTAGAAAAAGAAATTACAGTAGACTCTATAATGACGAGTCTTAATGATGTAGCTGGTATAAGAGTTATATCTTCCTTCATAGATGATGTATATAAGATTGCAGATATGTTAGTTAAGCAAGATGATGTTACATTGATCCAAGCAAAAGACTATATTAAAAATCCAAAACCCAATGGATATAGAAGCTATCACTTGATAATAGAAATACCAGTTTTCTTTTCAGAGAAAAAGCAAAATGTGAGAGTTGAAATACAAATTAGAACAGTTGCTATGGATTTTTGGGCAAGTCTGGAGCATCAAGTAAAATATAAGAAAGATCTCCAAGGAGCAGAAG
>NZ_JARIEF010000112.1 GCF_029266915.1 Tissierella sp.
AGAAGTTTTAAAACTTCGATTTGGATTAAACGATGGTAGAGCTAGAACTCTAGAAGAAGTAGGAAATATATTCAACTTAACAAGAGAGAGTATTAGGCAAATTGAAGCAAAGGCGCTTAGAAAACTCCGTCATCCAAGTAGAAGTCAAAAAATTAAAGATTTTTTAGATTAAAGAAAATCAGGTTTTACATACCTAGTATGTGTAACCTGGTTTTTTAGTGTTAATATGTCATTACGAGCGTAGTCGAGTAATCTCGGTTTTATTTACCTAAGTAAATTCAAAACATAGATCTCTCGACAAGCTCGAGATGACTAGTTCTTCTTTGATTTCAATCACACCCAAGACTTAAATCTCTGTTCATTTCTGAAGTCTATGTCTCTCTTTCTAAAGTTGTGAAGTAATCTCTATTCCATGTTTGTCATTCCGACCTTGCGGAGGAATCTCTCTTTTATCTTCTATGCTCCTAAATCCTCAGTATAATATCCTGCTTGAGCATTCCAAAGCTCACTATACTTACCTTCTTTTTCCTTTAATAACTCCTCATGACTTCCTCTTTGTATTATCTTTCCTTCATGGAAAACTGCTATTCTATCACAGAACCTACACGAAGAAAGTCTGTGAGATATATAAAATGCTGTCTTAGTCCCTACTATCTCATTAAACTTAGAATAAATCTCAAACTCTGCTATAGGATCTAGTGCTGCGGTTGGCTCATCCAAGATAATAATAGGTGCATCTCGGTATAAAGCTCTGGCTAGTGCTATCTTTTGAGCCTCGCCCCCACTTACCTCCACTCCATCTTCATCAAAATCTTTATAGAGCGGGTTTTCAATTCCTTTTTTTCATGGTTTTTATTCTTTCCTCCATACCTGATGTCTTTAGTATCGCTTCAACTTCACCATGATCATAATCCACAGAAGCAGCAACATTTTGTCCCAGTGAAAATGAAAAGAGTTTAAAGTCTTGAAAAACTATGGAAAACAAACTCAAGTACTCATCATAGTCATACTTTTTTATATCAATTCCATTAAGAAGTATCTCACCTTCATTGGGATCATAGAGCCTTGAAAGGAGCTTTATAAAAGTAGTCTTACCTGAACCATTCATCCCAACTATAGCAAGCCTTTCACCAATATTAAGCTTCATGGATACATTCTTAAGCACATATTCTTCAGTACCGGGGTACTTGAAGCTTACATTCTTAAACTCTATTTCATATTGATTGTCATCTCTTTTTTCAACCGGAAGGCTTCCTCTATATTTTTCTCCTTCTATATCTAAAAAATCTATATAAAGCTGAATATATTGATTATTGTTTATAATGGCGGTTATGGCAGAGAAAGTATCTCCGCTACCTTCAATAAATTGATTTATAGCTCCTGTATATTGAACTATACTACCTATAGAAATAGTTCCAGCTATAGCCTTTAATCCAACAAATATATAAACCAATCCCCCAAGAAGGGATGAAAGGAGAGATCCTCCACCAAAATACTTAGCTCCAATCTTGCCTGTATTATCAAAGGTTTTCTTACCAGCTTTATAAAAGTCATCCAATTCTTTTTTAATTATAGCTTTTTGATGATAGAGTCTTATCGATTTTCCTGAATTATAGTCCAAGGCAGTATTGATATAAAATCCTAGTACTCTGTTCAGGTCCATAAACTTTGTTATATGGTCATAGAACTTTTTCTCTCCAGCAGATCTGAGTTTCAAATTTATGACCACTATTATTATTGCTATAGCTACAAACCCATATGAAAGCAGAGGATTGCTTATAAGGGAATCGGTTGCAAATCTTGAAGCACCTCCTGCAAATAATCCTGCTCCAACTATAATAGATACTATCAATTTAGTAAATGCTCCTGTAAAATCTGTCATAAGAGTCATTAGGGAGTAAATGCCGCCAGCACCCATTTGCTTGGCTTCTGTTATTTTAGTACGAAGTGCATGAACTTCTGGATTTTCAATATGCTCATAATCCATGCTTATTATTTTTTCATTTAATCTCATATCCTGATTTTGGTGGGCAATGCCCTTATTTCTATTATCTATGTGGTAGAGACCTGTTGATAAGAGATGAATAATAATATTTAATACTAGAGTTATAGCTATAAGAGTCATTAATCTGTTGATATCCTTAGAAGTTATTAATTCATCTATTATTCTAGCGGAAAAATATATATTTACAAAGGGAGATATAGAATTAAAAATTCCATACAATATGCTGCTCAATATTACCCATTTATTTAATATATGAACTTCTCTTATTCCTCTTTTTAAAATTTTTATATTATCCCCAAGTCTATTCTTAACTTTCATCATCGCAGCCTCCTATATCATCCCTATAGTAATGCGCTTGCATATCATACATCTCACTATATTTGCCATCTTTTTTCATCAAATCATAATGATTTCCTTCTTCCGATATAATACCTCCATCTAAAAATATTATTCTATCGCAAAATCTCGTTGAAGAAAGTCGGTGGGAAATAAAAACTGAAGTTTTATCTTGTGTTAATTTGTTGTAGTTAATATATATTTCATTCTCAGCTATAGGATCTAGTGCTGCTGTTGGTTCATCTAAGATCATAATTGGTGAGTTTTTATAGAGAGCCCTTGCAAGCATGAGCTTTTGCATCTCTCCTCCAGAGAGTTCTATAGCTTCTTCATAAACAGACTTTACCAAAAGAGTCTCTTTTCCTTTTGGCAGCGAATCTATCTTTTCCTTAAAACCTGACTCTTCTATAACTCGGTCCATTTTTTCTCTATCTATGTCTCCTTCATTTTTAGATGCTATATTTCGCTCTATAGTTATTGGAAGAAGATGAGTGTCTTGAAATACAACCGAAAATAAACTATAATATTCCTCCCTATTATAAAGACTGGACTGGTTTCCATTTATATAGATCTCACCCTTTGAAGGAGTATAAAGACCGCATATTAATTTTACAAGCGTTGTTTTGCCGGCCCCATTAATCCCAACTAGGGCTAGTTTTTCTCCTTTTTCTATAAAAAGGTTTATTCCTTTTATAGTGTAATCATCTGCTCCTTCATATTTATAAGCAACATCCCTCAGTTCTATACTACAGGGCATCTCAAATTCTTTTGGAAGCTCTATACCCGATTCTCTGTTTGATCTATCCCTTATCTCTAAGAAGTCCCTTAAGTCATCTATATTAAGACTGGAACTATTTATATCAGTAATATTTTTTACTATTCCAGATAACCAGGTCGATATTCCTGCAATTGCCCCAAAATAGAGGATAAAGTCTGAGATTTCCATGCTTTTATAGAGCACGCTATAAACTAGAAATCCATAAGCTATACCATCTCTTAAAAATATAAGCAAGCCATCTGCAATATTTAAAAGGTATTTTCTATATATGTTTTTTTTCTGGAAATAGAGGCTTTTATCTAGAAATATAGAGTACATATCTCCAAACCAACCAGTCATGTTATATAGTCTCATGTCTTTAGCTGACTTAAAATCTCCCGTTTTTTCTCTAATATACTTAAGCTTCTTTTCTATCGGAGATATATTATCCTTATTTTTATGTATATATCTATTTACATATTGACCAAGAAAATAATTTATTATTGAAGAAATTACTATAAATAATAGGATTAAAGGATTTAGAGTAGATATTATTCCTCCATAAAGAATAAATCCTAGAATATTTGAAAATAGTTCTGTGCCCGTGAAAATTATTTTCTGGGTAGGAGAATCATCATTATCTACTGACATTATTGCTTTGATGATTTTATTTTGTCCCTTCTCGCCATCTATGTTTTCAAAGTCAGTATCTATAGATTTAATTCCAATATCATTTATATATCCAACCCTATACATGGAAGCTCTTCCTTCTAAGATTTGCTTAGAAGCACTGACTATAAAAGTTGAAACTACTATCCCAAGTATTATTGGAGATACAGTTAGTAAAAGAGTTTTTATCCCTACTTTATTGACCGCACTATCAATAATAAGCTTTGGAAGATATATTCCAAGCAGCGGTATAACAACCCTAGCCGGAATCTGAATCAGCATAATAAGAAATAAAAACCTATCTTTTTTCCAAATATTTTTAATCAAGTACCAAGTGTTTTTAATTGAACCATATTCTTTTTTCTCTTTTCCCATAATTTTATCTGACATTTTCATCACCTCTGCTCTTATAATAACAAAACATTTTACTTTATATACTAAAATAACACCAACGGTCCGATTTATGGCACCAATGGTGTTATAGTGGTAGGATTATCTCTGTTGCAAATACTCCTTCTTCTCTTTGCCTGTTTAAAAAACCATCATATTTATTAACTATACTATCAACCCTTTTAAGCCCAAAACCATGGTTTTTTCCAAGTTTTGTAGTTAAATATTCCAAGCCAGATTTTTTAACTTCTCCGCCATAGGAGTTGGTTATAGAAATATAAAGCTGTTCTTTCATCTCTCTTATATAGACCCTAATAAACCTATCTTCTTCTTGTAGCTTTAAGGTGTTTTCCATCGCATTGTCCATAAGATTTCCTATAATAATGCAGAGATCTATATCTGCTACTTTAATATCTTTTGGTACTGTAGCTTTTACATTTATATCTATAGACTTGCTTAAAGCTAGTGATAATTTACTGTTTAGGATAGCATCCACCATTAAATTTCCCGTTTTTATAACCTTATCTATCTCTCTTAAATCGGCATCCAACTCATCTAAATACTCTACCATATCCTCATATTTATTTAAATCCAGATAGGCCTTCATAACCTGGATATGATTGTGATAGTCGTGCTTCCAGCCCCTCATTTCTTTATATATATTTTCTACCTCTGTGTATTGCTTTGATATTAATGCGCTTTGATAGTTATCAATTCTTTTATCTATCATCCTATTAAATATATACTTCAAAAGAATAATTATTAAAGTTATAGATATAATAATAGATATAGCTAACCATAATATTGTCCTACTATTCATCTTTATCACCTCTATCAACGCTAAAAAACTTGATAAACTTCATATTTACTTCTTTATATCTTCTTCTACTAAGTGGAACTTTATCGCCATTATCTAGTTCTATACTATCTTTTCTTATCCTTTTTATATGTAATAAATTTACTAAATAAGATCTATGTGGTTTTATAAAAGTATCTTGATCTAATTCTGCTTCTATAGTTGCTAAATTCATTCTAGTAGAATATTTTTTTGTATTCACTATTTTAGTATTGCCTCTATCTTTAATTGTTTCATCATT
>NZ_JARIEF010000026.1 GCF_029266915.1 Tissierella sp.
GTCTTACCCCCTATTATTTAAGTGGATCATATCCGCCTTCATTGAAGGGATTGCATCTTAATATTCTATTTACAGTCAAAAAAGTGCCTTTGAAAAATCCATATTTTTCATAGGCCTCTATAGAGTATTGAGAGCAAGTAGGATAAAATCTACAGTTTCGTCCGGTTAAAATATATTTGGATATATATCTTTGATAAAACTTAATGATCACTATCATAAGTCTCTTCATTCTATCACCTTTTTTTTAAAAGCTTTGATATACTCATGATATGTATCATGGAACCTTCTAACTCCTGGTAAGGAATATTTAAAATGCTCCTTTTAGCAATAAAAACCAGATCATATCCTTCTTTTATATTATGAAAATTGAGTCTGACAATTTCTTTCATTCTTCGTCTTATCTTGTTTCTGACAACTGCGTTGCCTATTTTTTTAGTAATCGTGTATCCAACTCTAGTTTCAGTTAAACCGTTTTTTTTAACATATAGAACTAAGTTTCTATTCCAGTAGTTTTTTCCTGTCTTGTAGATGTTTTTAAACTCCATATTTTTTCTAATTCGAAACTTCTTTTCCATATATTCGTCTCCCTATATATGACCTTTAACAAAAGGCCACCATAAGTGGCCTTAAGCTGTTAGTTTTTTTCTTCCTTTAAGTCTTCTTGCTTTTATAATATTTCTACCTGATGCAGTTCTCATTCTTTTTCTGAAACCGTGCACTTTGCTTCTTTGTCTTCTTTTTGGTTGATAAGTTCTTTTCACTAAAAACACCTCCTCTTAATACCTGTCTATATTTATATAGAGTTTTCTAACTTAAATTAATACACTACTATTGATTATATTTACAAATGAGCCCGATGTCAAGAAATATAATAAATAGTTGTCTAATAGCTGCCTATTTTTCCAACTGTTAACAACTTGTTGATTATGTGGATAATTTAATTGAATGTTTCTGGTTTTTTTGGTATTATAAAAACAGATGTGGATACACTTTAAAAATTGTTATCAGTTCATAGTTATGCACAATGTGTGGATAAACTGTGGAGAACATATAGAATTATAGACTAAAATATGTCAACTCTTTGTTATATCTAATTTTTTATTCACAATTTATCATAGTTTTAATTGTGGATATCTAGTATAATATTTATATTGGATATTATATTAACAGGGTGTTGATTTTTTTGTCACCAATTTTATCTCTAATAGAACATATTTTTTTATCATCATTTTATCCTTTATTCCGGGGTATAACTGTTGATAAATTTGTTAATAGAAGCGGTAAAATATTTTTTATTTTCAGAACAAGTTAGGGGGTAAGTTTATGGATTCAAATTTAGATAATATTTGGAATAGCGTTTTAAGTATTATTAAAGTAGAATTGACCGAAGTTAGCTACAATACTTGGCTTAAAACAGTAGTTCCTATTAGTTTATCTAATAAAACGATAGTACTGGCTGCTCCAAATGACTTTACTAAGGGCATCTTGGAAGGAAGGTATTTAAATCTAATTAAAAATGCAATCAAAGAAGTGGTAAGAGAAGATTATAGGATAGAATTTATAATCCCTGGAGAAGAACCAGCTCCAAGTAAGCGACAGATTGCAACTAAAGAACATCATAATGATATAGGCATGAACAGATCTCAGCTCAATCCCAAGTATTCTTTTAATACGTTTGTAATAGGAAACAGCAATAGATTTGCTCATGCAGCCAGTCTTGCAGTTGCCGAAGCTCCAGCTAAAGCTTATAATCCTCTTTTTATTTATGGAGGTGTAGGCCTTGGAAAAACTCATCTTATGCATGCTATAGGCCATTATATCTTAAGCCAGAATCCCAAGGCTAAGGTTGTTTATGTTTCAAGTGAAAAGTTTACAAATGAGCTTATAAACTCTATAAGGGAGTATAAGAATGAGGAATTTCGTAATAAATACAGAAATATAGATGTGCTTCTAGTCGATGATATACAGTTTATAGCTGGTAAGGAAGGAACCCAGGAAGAGTTTTTTCATACATTTAATGCTCTTCATGAAGCCAACAAGCAGATCATAATTTCTTCAGATAGGCCTCCAAAAGAGATACCTACATTAGAAGAGAGACTTAGATCTCGTTTTGAATGGGGTCTTATAGCTGATATTCAGGCGCCGGACCTAGAAACTAGGATTGCAATCCTTCGAAAAAAAGCAAATATAGAAAATATTGAAGTTCCTGATGAGATTATGGAATATATAGCAAGCAAGATTCACTCTAATATAAGAGAGCTAGAAGGTGCACTTATCAGAGTTGTAGCTTATTCTTCTTTGACTAATAAAGAAATTACTCCAGAACTTGCAGAAGAAGCTCTTAAGGATATTATCTCTAATAATAAACCAAGGGAGATCACAGTTGACCTTATAAAGGAGGAAGTATCTCAGAATTTCAATATAAAAATGGAAGATTTTATTTCTAAGAAAAGAACTAGAGCTATAGCATTTCCAAGACAGGTGGCTATGTACTTAACTCGTGAGTTAACTGATCTTTCACTTCCTAAGATAGGCGATGAATTTGGAGGACGAGATCATACTACTGTTATTCATGCATGCGATAAGATAAATACCGACTTAAAAAACAGCAAAGATTTACAAGATAAGGTAGATTATGTTATAGATAGACTCAAGGGAGTTTAGGGTTTTTCTGTGGATAGTTTAGATCTCCATACAAAGTTATGAACATGTTATCAATTCTGCTTTGAGTTCTAATCTAAAGCCAAAACAGGCTTATCCACAAATTAACAGGCCCTACTACTATTACTACTATCTTTATATATCTTTATATCTATCTAGAGAGGAGAAATTTACATGAAAATTAAAATAAATCAAAGAGAATTATCAAGACATATTAATATAGTTCAAAAAAGTATTTCTTCAAGAACAACACTTCAGATATTAGATGGAATACTTTTAGAAGCAAAAAACGGAAAGTTAAAACTTACAGGTACGGATTTAGAACTTAGTATAGAAAGCTTTATAAATTGTGAAATTATAGAAGAAGGATCTATTATAGTAAATTCTAGAATTTTTGGAGATATAATTAAAAAATTGGAAAATGATCTAGTTACTATAACAGTAGATAAAACTACTATAAACATCCTTTGCGACAATTCGGAGTTTAACATCTCTGGAAGTCCGGGAGAAGAATATCCTGATCTTCCTTTAGTAGTAGAGAGAGATTCTTTTTCGATACCTATGGATATATTTAAAACTGTTATTAGAAAGACTGTTTTTGCAACAACAGCTGATGAAACAAGACCTACTTTAACTGGAGTTCTTGTTGAGATAGAAGCGGGTCATATTTCCTTTATAGCACTTGATGGATATAGGCTTGCCTTTAAAAGACTTCCTATAGATTCTCATTCCCAAACTAAGATGATAATACCAGGGAGAAGCTTAAATGAAATAAACAAGATACTTGACGAAAAAGAAGATGATCTTAAAATAAGTATAGCTCCATCCCACATAATCTTAAATCTTGGAGATACTACTATTTATTCAAGACTGCTTGAGGGACCTTTCTTTAATTATAAGGACATTATAAGAGAAGAACATAAAACTACTGTTAAGGTAAACAGATTAGAATTCCAAAGAAGTCTTGAAAGAGCTTCGCTTCTAGCTAAGGAAGAAAAAGCAAATCTTGTAAAACTTAGCCTAGTTGGGGATAAGTTAAATATAAAGTCAAATACTGAAGTTGGAAATGTATTTGAATCAATAGATGCCGGAGTAGATGGAGAAGATGTAAATATAGCTTTTAACTCTAGATATATCTTAGAGGGAATAAAAGCCATAGAAGATGAAGAGATAAAACTTAACTTTATGGGAAGTTTAAACCCTTGTATTATAAACGGTTTAGAAGATGCGGACTATACTTATTTAGTTCTGCCTGTAAGACTGGCACAAGACGATTTTTAGTTAGGAGTGATAAAATGAAAGATGTAAAAATAGATACAGAATTTATAAAGCTTGATCAATTTTTAAAGTTAACTTCTATAGCAGGAACCGGAGGTCACGCTAAGATCCTAATTACAAGCGAGGAAGTAAAGGTAAATGGAGAAGTTTGTACCATGCGAGGAAAAAAACTTAGACCTGGCGACCAAGTAGTAGTTGAAGGCGAAAGTTTTAAACTTATATAGAATAATGGCATAAAAAAGAAGCAATCTACTTTAAAAAAGAACGTTTGTTTTAATACTGCTAGTATGATATAATACAAAAGCTATGATTATAAAGATCTTATTCAGGAGCTGGTCAATTTTTTAAAAAAAGAATTTACTAGCTAAAGGATAGGCTTTTGTATGCCTTAAGGGGTGTGTTATTTGAATTTAGAAGATATAAAGCTTATAAATTTTAGAAATTATTCAAATATAGAATTTACATTAAATAGAAATTTAAATGTTTTTATAGGTAATAATGCTCAAGGTAAGACAAATCTTATAGAAGCTATATATGTATGTGCTACGGGAAAATCTTTTAGAACTAACAGAGATAAAGAAATTATAAGTTTTTGTCGTGATGAGGGCTATATTGCAGCCAATGTATGTGTTGAAAACTATAAGAAATTTATTGAAGTTAAGCTGCACCGTGATAAGCCAAAGAGAATAAGGATAAATAAAACTGAACTTGAAAGTTACAAGGAATTAAACAGCGGTTTGAATGTTGTTATCTTTACTCCAGAGGATTTAAAGATTGTAAAGGGAGGGCCAGGCGAGAGAAGGAACTTTCTTGACGAGGGAATCTCTCAGATAAAGCCTATATATGGATATAATATAAACAAGTATAAAAAAATTCTCTTCCAAAGAAACAATTTGTTAAGATCCAGTAAGTTTAAGAAAGATCTCCATGAACTTCTGGATGTTTTTGACAATCAGATAGTCAAGATTGGAACGAGTATTATATTAAACAGGGCCCAATACACTGAGAAACTTAATCTTATATCCAAAGGGATTCATGGAGAAATAACAGATGAAAAAGAAACTTTGGATCTTAAGTATATTTCCAATGTCCCTATACTAGAAGACAGAGCCCAGATGGAGAAAACCTATTTGGATTTGTTAAAGAAGAATATAAAGAGAGATGTAGAATATAATACAACTGAAATAGGACCCCACAGGGATGATATAGAGATGTATATAAATGGTAGCGATGCAAGAATCTATGGATCCCAGGGTCAGCAAAGGACAACTATACTTTCTATAAAACTATCAGAGGTAGAACTATTAAAATTTGAAAAGGGAAGCTATCCGGTTCTCCTTCTTGATGATGTCTTTTCAGAACTTGATGAAACGAGAAGAACTTTTCTGGTTTCATTTTTTAAAGATATACAGACCTTTATAACTACAACTGCTGGAGAAGAATTAGAAGAGATGGAAAGTTTAAATAAGACTATATTTTTAATAGATAATGGAACTATAAGATAGGAGTGAGCTCTTTGAAAATTTATATAGGTGAAGATATATGGATTTTAAAAGAAGATATATTGGGAGCTTTTACCAAGGAGAGTCTTTTAAAATCTAAAGACGGAAGAGCTTTTGTAAGAGCTTTTGAAGAAAAATTTGCTCTTATCAAGATAAATGAAGAGGTAAATTCTTTTATTCTTGTAAAAGAGGGAGAAGATATGACGCTCTATGAATCCAATGTGTCCACAGATTCTATAAAAAATAAGGTTAAAACGAAGGGAATGAAATCAATATATGAGTAAAGCCAGTGATAAAAAAGATAAGATAATAAATGACAGGCATTATACTGCCAGTGAGATCCAAGTTCTTGAAGGACTTGATCCAGTTCGAAAAAGACCTGGTATGTATATAGGAAGTACAGGGCCTAAAGGTCTTCATCACTTAGTTTACGAGGTTGTAGACAATGGTATAGATGAGGCACTAGCCGGTATTTGTGATACTATAGAGGTAATTCTCTATGAAGATAATTCCATATCTGTTTCAGATAATGGAAGCGGTATACCAGTTGAGATCCATCCACAAACTGGAAAATCAACTGTTGAAACTGTTTTAACTATACTACATGCCGGAGGAAAGTTTGATGGTTCTGCCTATAAGGTTTCAGGTGGACTTCACGGAGTAGGGGTAAGTGTTGTAAACGCACTTTCTGAATGGTTAGAGGTAAAGGTTAGAAGAAATAACAATGAATATATGCAGAGGTTTGAAAGAGGAGTTGCAGTAAGTGAGCTTGAAATTATAGGAGAGAGCACTGAAACTGGAACTACTGTTACCTTTAAACCCGATCTTGAAATATTTGAAACTATAGAAGTTAGTTTTGAAACTCTAGAATCTAGATTTAGAGAGATGGCATTTTTAAATAAGGCAGTTAGGATAACTATTGAAGATAAGAGAACTGATAAAAAGAAAGAGTTTTATTTTGAAGGCGGAATAAAATCTTTTGTAGAATATATAAATAAAAATAAAACACCTATTCAAAAAGATATAATATATTTTGAAGCAGAAAAAGATGGAGCGGTTGTAGAACTTGCTATGCAGTATACTGACTCTTATTCAGAAAATATATTTTCATTTGCAAATAATATAAACACTATAGAGGGTGGAACTCACCTTTCAGGTCTTCGTACAGCTTTAACACGAGTTATGAACGACTACGGAAGAAAGTATAATATCTTAAAGGAGAAGGATGAAAACCTATCTGGAGATGATATCAGAGAAGGCCTAACTGGCATACTTTCTGTTAAACTAGGTGAGCCTCAGTTTGAAGGACAAACTAAGACCAAGCTTGGAAACAGTGAAATGAGAGGTATAGTTGAATCTACTACGTACGAATACTTAAATAACTTCCTGGAGGAGAACCCAAAGCTATCTAAGACAATTCTGGATAAGGCTATCGGATCTCAAAGGGCAAGAAATGCAGCCAGAAAAGCACGTGAATTAACCAGAAGAAAAAGTATCTTAGACAATACTACACTACCTGGAAAACTTGCAGACTGTCAGTCAAGCGATATGGCTATAACTGAAATCTACCTTGTCGAGGGAGATTCAGCTGGAGGAAGTGCTAAGCAGGGAAGAAGCAAAGAGTTCCAAGCTATACTTCCTTTAAAGGGAAAGATATTGAACGTAGAAAAAGCAAGGCTGGATAGAATTTTAAACTCAGACGAGATAAAGATTATTATAACTGCTTTTGGAGCAGGCATTGGAACTGAGTTTGATATAGAAAAACTAAGATACGGTAAAATAATAATAATGACGGATGCGGACGTAGACGGAGCTCATATAAGAACACTTCTACTTACCTTCTTCTTTAGATATATGAGAGAACTTATAGATAACGGACACATATATATAGCCCAGCCTCCACTTTATAAGGTTAAAAAAGGTAAAAGAGAAGAGTATGTTTATAGAGAAGAAGATCTCCAGCCAGTTTTAGATGAATTTGGAAAAGGCTACTCTATACAAAGATATAAAGGTCTTGGAGAGATGAATCCAGAGCAACTTTGGGATACAACTATGGATCCGGAAAATAGAATGCTGCTGAGAGCTAATATAGAAGATGCGGTTGCAGCGGATGAAATATTTACAACTCTTATGGGCGATAAGGTTCAGCCAAGAAGAGAATTTATAGTGGAAAACTCTAAGTTTGTTTCAAACTTGGATATATAGGAGGTAAACATGGACGAAGATATAAGAGGTCAGATAATTGACATAAATATAGAAAAAGAAATGAAAAAATCTTATTTAGACTACGCAATGAGCGTTATAGTAAGTAGAGCCCTGCCAGATGTACGTGATGGTTTAAAGCCGGTTCACAGAAGAATCCTATATGCTATGGAAGAGCTAGGGATGAGTCATGATAAGCCTCATAGAAAATCAGCAAGGGTAGTCGGAGACGTACTAGGTAAGTACCATCCTCATGGAGATAGTTCAGTTTATGAAGCAATGGTAAGACTTGCTCAGGACTTTAATACCAGATATCTCTTAGCAGACGGTCATGGTAACTTTGGATCAGTAGACGGAGATAGCGCAGCTGCTATGCGTTATACTGAAGTCAGAATGAGTAAAATCGCTATGGAACTCCTAAGAGATATAAACAAGGAAACTGTAGACTATGGCCTAAACTTTGATGAAAGTCTTAAAGAGCCCAAGGTTCTTCCAAGTAAGTTTCCTAACCTTATGGTAAATGGATCTTCTGGAATTGCAGTTGGTATGGCTACAAATATCCCGCCTCACAATATAAACGAGGTAATAGACGCAGTTGTAGTTCTTCTAGATAATCCTGAAGCAACTATTGAAGAACTTATGGAAGTAATCAGCGGACCGGACTTTCCAACAGGAGCTTTTATAGTTGGAACAGCCGGAATAAAATCAGCCTATAAGACGGGACGGGGAAAGTTAAGGCTAAGGGCTGTAGCTGAGATAGAAGAAAATGATAAGGGCAGGTTTAAGATAATAGTAACTGAGCTTCCTTATCAGGTAAACAAGGCAAATCTTATAGAGAGAATAGCCGACCATGTAAGAGATAAGAAGATTGAAGGAATATCAGACCTAAGAGATGAGTCTGACAGAGATGGTATGAGAATAGTTATAGAAATAAAGAGAGACGGTAATCCTAATATTGTCTTAAATAATCTATACAAGCATACTCAGATGCAGACGACTTTTGGTATTATAATGCTGGCGCTTGTAAACAATGAGCCACGTGTTTTAAATCTTAAGCAGATGCTTACTTTCTATATAGCTCATCAAAAAGAGATTATAGAAAGAAGAACTCAGTTTGACCTTAAAAAGGCCGAAGCTCGTGCTCATATTGTAGAGGGACTTAAAATAGCACTTGACCATATAGACGAAGTTATAAAGATAATAAGAGCTTCGGAAAATGATGCTAGCGCTAAGGAAAGTCTTATGGATAACTTTGGACTTTCAGACATTCAAGCTCAAGCAATACTTGATATGAGACTTAAAAGATTAACTGGACTTGAAAGAGATAAGCTGGATGAAGAATATGCAGCTCTTATAAAAGAAATAAACTACTTTAAAGAAATTCTATCAAGTGATAGACTGATCTATTCAATAATAAAAGATGAACAATTAGATATAAGAGAAAGATTTGGAGATAGAAGAAGGACTAGGATAATACCATCTTCAGGAGAAATAAATGATGAAGATATGATTAAAGAAGAAGATATAGTTATAACCCTAACTCATTTTGGGTATGTTAAGAGAATGCCTCAAGATACTTATAAAACTCAAAGAAGGGGCGGAAGAGGGATAATAGGACTTACAACTCGTGATGAAGATTTTGTAGAAGACTTGTTTATTACTTCAACCCACGATACAATCCTTTTCTTTACAAACAAAGGTAAGGTGTTCTCACTAAGAGGATACGAGATACCAGAAGCTGGAAGACAGGCTAAGGGAACTGCTATTATAAACATCTTAAATCTTGAAAAAGATGAAAAGGTTTCAGCAATTATTCCTATATCTTCTTATGATGATGATCATAATCTTATCCTAGCTACAAAAGCAGGTATAGCTAAGAAGACAAAGCTTTCAAGTTTTGAAAATATAAGGAAAAATGGAATAATAGCTATTACTCTTAAGGAAGATGATGAACTTGTAGATGAGTTGATATCTGTAAGAAAAACATCTGGTGACGATGAAATAATAGTTATTACTGAAAAAGGTATGGCTATAAGGTTTAGAGAAGAAGATATAAGAACTATGGGAAGAAGTGCTATGGGAGTAAAAGCTATCACTCTTGGAGAAGATGACAGTGTAGTTGCCATGGATATAGCTCCTGATGATAAATTCTTACTTGTAATTTCAGAACAGGGTTTTGGAAAGAAAACTCCACTGGATGAGTATAGAACTCAAATCAGAGGCGGCAAGGGTATCATAACCTACAATATTCGTGAAAAGACTGGAGACATAGTATCAGCTAAGGTAATAAAAAATGAAGATGAGATAATGATGATCTCTCTAAATGGAACTATTATAAGATTAAAAGCTGATGAGATATCAACCATGGGAAGAAATACTCAAGGTGTAACTCTTATGAAGATGAAAGACGACAGAGTAGTTGCAGTTGCAAAATATGTAGATGAAGTAAAAGATTAACCGGATATCGAAGAATAAGACTTTATACTACTTTACTTATTTAGTGAAGTAGTATAAAATTATAGAGTAATTACAAAGAAAAAGATAAGGGGGATTTAATATGTCTTTAAATATAGAATCCATGTTTGATGATTCACAGGAAAAATGGGTGTTTAAGCCCGCAGGAGATCTAGACATATATACTTCAAGTCAGTTTAAAGAAGAAGTTTTAAAAAACTTTAATAACAAGACAACAGATATAGTTATTAATGGAGAAAATCTTGATTATGTAGATAGTACAGGACTTGGCGCTCTTATAAGTATACTTAGAACTATGCAGGAAAAAGAGACTAAAATTTATATTGAAAATATAAAGCCAAACATCAGAAAAATATTTGATATCACTGATTTAGATAAATTATTTATCTTTAGAGGTGAAGATAATGAATGATAAGATAGAAATTAAACTGCCAAGTAAACCAGAATATATAAGCCTGGTAAGACTTACAGCTTCATCTATAGCAAATAATAAGGGGCTAAACATAGATGAGATAGAAGATTTGAAAGTTTCCTTAAGTGAAGCTTGTACAAATGTAATTAATTTTAACGACAGTGAAGAGTTAAATATCCTATTTACCTTAAAAGAAGATGGGATATATGTAGACATAGAAGATGTACTGGAAGATATACCAGAAGATCTAGATAATGCAAAGCAAGGGCAAATGGGTCTTTTAATCATCAATTCATTGATGGATAAGGTAGAATTTAAAGACACAGGTATAACTATGGTAAAATATATATAATGATAAATAAAGGGTGGTAGTTAATGAAAACGAAGAACTACTATAAAAAAGAAAAAAAGAAAAGTGTAGAAAAGCAGGAAATCAAAGATCTCTTTAAAGAATTTGAAGAGACTAAGGATCCAGCTTTAAGAGATATTCTTATAGAGAAGCATCTCTATATAGCAGAAATCTTATCTAAAAAATACTCCAATAGAGGAATAGACTATGATGATATCTATCAGGTGGCGTCAATTGGTCTGATCTATGCAGTAGATAGGTTTAAAGTTGCTAAGGGATTTGAATTCTCAAGTTTTGCAACGCCTACAATTATAGGTGAGATAAAGAAACACTTTAGAGATAAGGGCTGGACTATAAGGGTTCCAAGACGAATACAAGAACTCTCTAAAAAAGTAAACAACTCTAAAGTTCACTTAAGTCAAACGCTTCAAAGAGTTCCAACAGTTGGAGATATAGCAGAATACCTAGAGTGTACTCAAGAGGAAGTTCTAGAAGCTATGGAAGCGAGCAAGGTTTATTCACCTCAGTCCTTAGACATCACTTTTGATTCTAATGGAGATGATAAGGATATAAATCTAGCAGACCTTATAGGAGAAGAAGACTTTTATTTTAGTAAGGTTGAAAACAGTGATTTCCTTCTTAAAACTATGAAGGGCTTAAATGATGTTGAAAAACAAATAATCATCGAAAGATACTTTAATAAGAAAACACAAGTTTCAATAGCTAAAGATTTAGATATATCTCAAATGACAGTCTCTAGGATTGAAAAGAGAGTGCTTGAGAAACTTAGACGTGAAGCAGAAAAAAACAGCGTAATATAAAGAGTTCGATGGAGGAATACTTATGAGAAAGGGTAACCCAATACTTAAGAAAATAGATAATGTAGCATTTATGTTGGAAATTGTTTTAGCTCTATTTCTTATAATTGCGGTTATCATAGGAATGAAGGATATATTTTCATATCTAGGAGCCATATATAGAACGCCGGCTATAGAAACATATGATATATTCAAGCAGTTCTTAGCTCATATCCTACTTTTAGTAGTAGGCATAGAACTTATCCTGATGCTGGTTTCACATTCAATTGATAGTATAATAGAATTTATACTTTTTGTTATAGCAAGAAAGATGCTGATCTATGCAGATACTATGTTAGATTTGCTGCTTGGAACTTTAGCAATCGCGATTTTGTTTTTAACTATAAAATATGCGCTTTCTAAAACAGATGTTATTAAAAGTAATTCTATAGAAGAGAAGGAAGGAAGCAAAGACTAGTCTTTGCTTTTTTTTGAGCCTTAAAATAACGTTTTCCTATTGACTATAAAAAGGATATAATATACTATAAAGTTAAGGAAAAGACTAAGCAAGCACATAGATAGAGGAGGAATTGTCAATGGATTATATGGATTTAGAAAAGTATCCTGCAGAACCCTTTAAAATTAAGAGTGTAGAGCCTGTTAGCATGATTTCCAGAGAAGAAAGAGAAGAAGCTATGAAGGAAGCTGGTTATAATACCTTTAATTTAAGATCTGAAGATGTATATATTGATCTTTTAACTGATTCAGGTACAAATGCAATGAGTGCTCAGCAATGGGCCGGTATGATGATAGGTGATGAAGCTTACGCGGGAAGTAAAAACTGGATATACTTAGAAGAAACAATAAAAGAATTATTTGGATTTAAACATGTAGTTCCAACCCACCAGGGAAGGGGAGCTGAAAATATACTCTCTACTATAGCTATAAAGCCGGGACAATTTGTAGCGGGAAATATGTATTTTACAACTACAAGATTTCACCAAGAGAAAAATGGCGGAATATTTGTAGATATAATAAGAGATGAAGCCCATGATGCATCTATTGATATTCCTTTTAAGGGAGACATAGATCTAAAAAAAATCCAAAAGTTAATAGATGAAGAAGGCGCTGAAAATATAGCCTATATATGTTTGGCAGTAACGGTAAACTTAGCAGGCGGTCAACCTGTATCTATGAAAAACATGAGAGAAGTCCATGAGCTTTGTTCAAAACATAACATAGATGTATTCTTTGATGCGACACGTTGCGTTGAAAATGCTTTTTTTATAAAGGAACAAGAACAAGGATATAGTGATAAGACAATAAAAGAGATAGTTTTAGAGATGTTCTCATATTCTGATGGAGCTACTATGAGTGGTAAAAAAGATGGTATAGTAAATATAGGAGGCTTCTTAGCCCTAAATGATGATGAATTGTTTGGCCTGGCTAAAGAGATAGTAGTTGTATATGAAGGAATGCCTTCCTACGGTGGAATGACCGGAAGAGATATGCAGGCCATGGCAATTGGCTTTAGAGAGTCTATGCAATATGAGTATATAGAACATAGGATAAAGCAGGTTAGATACCTTGGTGATAGATTAAAAGAAGCCGGAGTGCCTATAGTAGAACCTGCCGGAGGTCACGCTATATTTTTAGATGCAAGACGTTTTTGTCCGCATCTAAACCAAGAAGAGTTTCCGGCTCAGTCCTTGGCAGCTTCACTTTATATAGATTCAGGAGTAAGATCTATGGAGCGAGGTATAGTTTCAGCAGGAAGAGATTCTGAGAGCGGAGAGAACCATAAACCAAAGCTTGAGACCGTAAGACTTACTATTCCAAGAAGAGTTTATACCTATAGACATATGGATGTAGTAGCAAACTCTGTTATCAATCTATATAAGAACAATAAAAGGATAAGACCACTGGAGTTTATATATGAACCAAAACAACTTAGATTCTTTACGGCTAAGTTTAAATATGCAGATGGAATTGAAAAATAAGATGGTAAATTATAATAGTATCGGGAAAAAATATGGAGAAGTATATTAAAATTAGGATAAAATAAAACTATGTGATCCTATAATATATGGATGCTATAAAATAACTTATAGAAGGATTAAAGTATTTTGGATCTATATATGGAGGATAGATTTTTAATCCAGATATAAAAAGCTATAAAGATTAGATTATAGAAGTCTAAATATAGATAATGAATTGAAAAGAAGTCTTGGATTATTATAATCCAGGGCTTCTTTTTCATATGTCTATAATAAAACTAAAACAAATCAAAAATAGAAAGCAAGCTATAGAGTCATTGTAAGGTGAAAATAGAATTACTTTAAAAAAAGTGTTGACATATAAGAGCGGAGCCTATATAGTAATAGGAGTCGCCTCTTAGATGAGCGTCGACAAAACAAGTAAACAAAAACAAAAGAATTTAAAAAAACTATTGACATTCTCTTTAAAAGAGTATAAGATAGTAAGAGTCGGCTAAGGAGCGCGACGGTAAAAAAAGTTAATACGGATTTAAAAAAGAATTTAAATAAGTGTTGACAAGCTTCCTAAAAAATGATATACTTTTATAAGTCGCCTCGAGAGCTTGACCTAACACAACGAGTGATAACGAGTTGATGTAGGTCAGCAGCAACGAACACCAAATTTACACGAGCGTAAGCGAGTGAATAAATTTG
>NZ_JARIEF010000053.1 GCF_029266915.1 Tissierella sp.
AATATCCAATTGATGCTAAAATAGCAAGTAGTTTTTCTCTATTCATATTATCCTCCTATTTTAAAGCAATATAATTCAATAGACCATATTTTATATCCTATTTGTAAGTAACTTTTATGTTAAAACAGAGCTTTTAATCTTATTCTCTATTTGACATTTATGTGGATTTAAGCTATAATATAATCTTGTAAGCAAGTATGGAGAAATGGCCGAGTGGCTGAAGGCGCTCGCTTGGAAAGCGGGTAAACGTGTAAGCGTTTCGAGGGTTCGAATCCCTCTTTCTCCGCCATTGCCGTACTAGATGGGGATTTAGCGGACCCTTGTAACCTGCAATCCGCTATAGCAGGATTGAATTCCCAGTGGAGGCATCTCTATTGTAGGGCCTGCCCCAAGCAAGTGGCGTTGACGATTGGGTCTTACGCAACGGAAACTCATGAACCTCGTCAGATCCGGAAGGAAGCAGCGATAAGTGAATCCTTTCGTGTGCCGTGAGAGCGCCTGGTCCGAGTTAACTACTTGGGTAACGCCTGGAATAGGATTTCGATATTGGGTGTACGGCTACATAAGAAAAATGATAGAGCTTTTGCTCTATCATTTTTTTATCTATTTTTTTACGTATTTTTTTTATTTGGAAATAGTTTACTTCCTATCATACCACCAACTAATGCTGATAATCCAGCAATTAAAATTTTAATAAATACATCAAGATTAAAAGATGAAAGCTCAATAAAACCAGTAATTATCCCTACAAAAGCACCAGTAAATACAGCACTCTTTATATTTCCTTTCATACTAATGCCTCCTCATTTTTTTAGATGTGATTATAATCCTTATCTGCAATTAATAATATAGAGTCTTAAATGTTTTTATTTATTATTATTAATATGGATTAAATCATCCTATAAAAAAATTAAATTTGCAGTCTAATTACATCTCTTTCTAATTACCAGGAGATAGTATAAGTTGAAGATGAATATATTATTAAATCCTGTTCTCTTTTATCTATTTTATATCCGGCATTTTTTAAACCTTCTTCTACTTCCTCTCCCATATAATATTCATCAGAGTCAAATGTTATCCGGTTGAGACCCTTTTCAACCGCTTCGTTAATGAGTTTTTGAATATTACTTATAGCATTGTTTATAGTTTTTTCTTTTTGCTCTTTTGCATTACTAAACATATCATTTCCTCCTCTTTTAACCACTTATCAAACTTCCAGGAAAGTTAAAATCCCATCTATTTTATTTAATTTACTATGTTTATGGGCTTTTCTCCATCTGCTACTCTTTGGATATTCTCCCATGCATTGATCTGCATATTCTTTAAATCCTCAGTCGTAATTCCCGCTATATGGCTTGTTAGTATTAGCTTATCTTCTACATCCTCTGGTAAATTTAGAAGCGGATGGTCAGAGCTTGGAGGCTCTGGATGGATTGTATCAAGGGCAGCCATTCCTATCTGACCATCTATAAGAGCCTCTGCTAGATCTTCTTGATTTACAATCTCTCCTCTTGCCGTATTTATAAGGATCGAATCTTTTTTCATAGATTTAAGACTTGCTTTATTTATCATATTTTCAGTTCCATCTGTTAGCGGCGTATGGATGGTTACTATGTCGCATGTCTTTAACAACTCATCTAATTCTAAATAATCAATTCCATATTCTTTTTCGAGATCTTTTTTTCTGCTGTGTGAATTGTAGCTTACCTTACTTTCAAATGCTTTTAGTCTTTTAAGCACTTCAATACCTATATCTCCAAGACCTATTATTCCCACGTGAGCTGATTTCAGAGTTCTTGTTCCTTCTATCTGATAACTTCTATAGTTTTCTTCAAACTTAAAGTTCTTTATGGCTCTGTCTGATTGAGCAGTTCTCCTAAGAGCAGCAAGCATAAGTCCTATGGTGTGTTCTGAAACAGAGACACGGTTTACTCCCTTTGCATTTGCTACATCTATTCCCTTTCCTCTTGCTGCTTCTACATCTATACCGTCATAACCTACTCCAAGAGACTGAATAAGCTTTACCTGATTTAAATTATCTAAAATATTTTTATTTAATCTGTCCAGTCCCATAAGTAAAAAGTCTGCATCCTTACTTTTTTCTATAAATTCTTCATCACTATAGCCACTGTCTATATAGGAAATATTAAAGCCTTCAGGAGGCTTGATACCAAACATTCCAATGCTTTTTTCTGACATTGTTGTTAATATATTTTTCATCTTATTTCTCCTCTTTAATTTTACTAATCTTTTAATTAGATAATTTTTAATCTATCTAATTAATTTTTATAACAATCTTTTTACATCA
Organism: Tissierella sp.; assembly: GCF_029266915.1. GTDB lineage: Bacteria > Bacillota > Clostridia > Tissierellales > Tissierellaceae > Tissierella_A. The sequence continues at coordinate 2,309 of NZ_JARIEF010000053.1, forward strand.
ATTCAGATATATTTTTTATTTAATTATATTTTTTATTTGTATACTATATTTACCTATTTGAAAATATTATAAACATTAAAGATTATTTTCAGCAGACCATCATCCTCTCTTCTGATTTTCTTCTTAATATAAGCAGTACTTAGGATACAAAAACTCCCCTCTTGTTAGCAGAGTATGTTTATTCCATCTGCTATCAAGAAGGGAGCTTAGCATATATATAAGTCAGAAGATTAATAACTGGAGTAGAACAAGCCAGTTTTCTTATCTTAGTCTAGACATGAATATCTAATTCTCCATCTTTTACATCTATTATAATTTGATCCTTGTCCTTTATGTCTCCCTTTATAAGCTTTCTGCCTATTCTGGTTTCAAGTTCTTTTTGAAGGAATCTTTTAACCGGTCTTGCACCGTAGCTTATAGAGTAGGACTTATCTAAGACATATTCTTTGGCTGCATCTGTAAATTCTATGCTTATATCTCTATCTTCCAGTCTCTTTTGTATTTCCACTACCTGAAGATCTATTATCTTAAATATATCTTCTTTTAGAAGCGGTTTAAACATTACTATTTCATCTACCCTATTTAAAAACTCAGGTCTAAAGAGAGTCCTCATCTCGTGAAGAACTTCATCCCTTGCACTATCTGTAATGTTTCCATCATTATCTATTCCTTCAAGCAGATAGTGGCTTCCTATATTTGATGTCATGATTATAACTGTGTTTTTAAAGTCTACTGTTCTTCCTTGGTTGTCAGTTAGCCTTCCGTCATCTAAGACTTGAAGCAGGATATTAAATACGTCAGGATGGGCTTTTTCTATCTCGTCAAAAAGTATAACTGAATAAGGTTTTCTTCTTACAGCTTCGGTGAGTTGTCCTCCTTCTTCGTATCCGATATATCCTGGAGGTGAACCTATCAGTCTTGAAACTGTGTGTTTTTCCATATACTCACTCATATCTATCCTGATCATATTTCTCTCATCATCAAAGAGGGTTCTGGTTAGGGCTTTTGTAAGTTCAGTTTTACCAACTCCGGTAGGTCCTAGGAATATGAAGCTTCCGATAGGCTTGTTCTTATCCTTCATACCGGACCTTGCTCTTATAACTGCGTCAACTACTGAATCTACTGCTTCTTCCTGCCCAATTACCCTTTCATGAAGGACCTCATCAAGTGTCAGGAGTTTTTCTCTTTCAGATTCTACCAGTTTGTTAAGAGGTATGCCTGTCCAATTTGATATAATCTCCGCTATCTCGTCTTCTGTAACCTCTTCTTTTAACATCTTATCTTCATTTTCAGGAGCTTCGTTTATCTTCTGAAGTTTATTTTCCAGTTCTGTAAGTTTTCCGTACTTGAGTTCGGAGAGCTTTTCTAGATCATAGTTTCTCTCAGCCTGTTCTATCTCTGTCTTTACCCGGTCTATATCTTCTTTTATAGACTTTACTCCGCCTATACTAGTTTTTTCTTTTTCCCATTTTGCCTTAAGGATATCTAGTTCTTCTTTTGAGTCTTGAAGTTCTTTTTCTAGTTTTTCCAGTCTAAACTTAGAGGCTTCATCTGTCTCTTTTTTAAGGGCAGCTCTTTCTATCTCCAGCTGGAGCACTCTTCTTCTTACCTCATCTACTTCACTTGGCATAGAATCTATCTCCGTTCTAAGCATAGCTGAAGCCTCGTCCATAAGGTCTATAGCTTTGTCTGGCAAAAATCTATCACTAATATATCGGTCCGAAAGAACAGCGGCAGCTATTACTGCCGAGTCTGAAATTCTTATACCATGGTGAATCTCATATTTTTCCTTAAGACCTCTTAGGATAGATATGGTATCTTCTACTGTGGGTTCTTTTATCTGTACTTTTTGAAATCTTCTTTCAAAAGCAGCATCTTTTTCCATATACATTCTGTATTCATCAAGTGTTGTAGCTCCTATAGTATGAAGCTCTCCTCTTGCTAACATAGGTTTTAAAAGATTTGATGCATCCATGCTTCCTTCTGATTTTCCAGCCCCTACTATGTTATGAATTTCATCTATAAAGAGGATTATTTTTCCATCTGATTCCTTTATCTCTTCTAGAACTGCCTTAAGTCTTTCTTCAAATTCTCCTCTGTACTTGGCTCCCGCAAGAAGCGAGCCGATATCTAGAGAATAGATGGTCTTTTCCTTAAGCCCCTCTGGAACATCTCCATTTACAATCCTTTGAGCTAGTCCCTCAACTATAGCTGTCTTACCAACTCCCGGCTCTCCGATTAGGACCGGGTTATTTTTGGTTCTTCTGCTGAGGATTCTTATTGTACTTCTGATCTCACTATCCCTGCCTATAACCGGGTCCATGGAACCTTTTTTAGCCTGTTCCACCATATCTATTCCAAAACGGTTTAGAGCTTCATAGGTTGATTCTGGGTTGTCTGTAGTTATTGTTTGATTGCCCCTTATGCTTTTTAAGCTTTCTAAAAATCTCTGCATATTTATATTATATTTTTTAAATATTTTTTCAGATCTCGTAGCCTTTTCTTTTAAGAGAGAAATATATATGTGTTCTACACCTATATATTCATCACCAAATTTTTTCATTTCTGATTCCGCATCTTCTATAAGTCTTGTATAGGTACGACTTGGATACACTGTCCCGCCTTGCTGCTTGGGAAGTCTTTCTATCTCTTTTAATATATCCGCCTTTATCATACTTGCATTTTCATTCATATAAGCAAGTACTCGAGTGATCAATCCTTCTTTATCATCCACCAGGCTGTAATGTATATGGATTTCATCTACCTGAGGATTTCCATATTCCGTAGCCAAGCTTTGAGACGCTTGAATTGCTTCAATACTCTTTTGCGTAAATTTGTTTAAATCCATATTATTCATCTTCCTTTCATAGTCTTAGTTGTTTTTTTTTATTTTATTTTATTTTTATTTTCTTGATCTTAAGTCTTATCCCTCTATATTTTTCAACTTTTCATATAGTTTTCTTTGCTTGCTAGTGAGGTTTTTTGGATTTACTATATTGATTTTTAAATATAGATCCCCCCTCTTTCCTTTCATATCTTTATAGCCCTTTTGAGATATTTTTATTCGTTTGCCTGATTCAATACCTTCTGGGATATTGATTTTTATCTTGCCTTCTAATGTTTCTATTAGCTGCTTGCTTCCAAGAGCTGCATCCCAAGGAAGTACATCTACTCTTTCAGTGATATCAAGGCCTTCGAGTTCTAATTTTTCATCTTCTATAAAGTTTATCTTAAAGAGAATATCTCCCTCTATGCCCCATTTTTCTCCTTTTACCTTGAGTTTTTTTCCTGGGACAATACCTGCTGGAACCTTTACCTTGATAGTTTTAACATCTCCATTAAAACTTAAACTTATATCTCTTTCAAGTCCTTTAAATCCTTCTTCAATACTTATATTTAACTGCGAGTCATAGGTTTGTCTTTGAGCTTTAGCTCGTTTTGATGAACGCCTTCCTCCGCCGAAAATATCATTTATGTTAAAGCCGCCATTAGATGAGCCTCCCGCTCCTCCAAAAACCGAGTTAAAAAAGTCGCTAAATCCTTCATCAGAACTTGTATATGTTCTAGATCCGCCACTTCCTCCATAACCGTATTGTGATGGATCAAAGTTTTGTCCGCCTTGGAATCCTCCAACTGAACCGAATTGATCATATTGTTTTCTTTTCTTTTCATCTCCTAATATTTCATAGGCTTCATTTACTTCCTTAAATTTATCATGAGCTGCTTTATCATCAGGATGTAAATCTGGATGATATTTTTTAGCACCTTTTCTAAAGGCTTTTTTTATTTCATCTTGGCTAGCATCCTTGCTTACTCCAAGTGTTTTATAATAATCTTTATATTCCAAATTACTTCACCTCTTTTTATATTAAATTTATCCTAAATTGTTTGACCTTGTTTGACCTTCTCCTATAATTATACAACCTTTCTACCCAAATATCAATAGAATCCAGCATTTTAATGGCAATAAAAAAAGTAAAAGTTTTCCATTAAAAACTTTTACTTTATATATTTATCTATTATATTTATTATTTCTTCTATCTTTTCTTCACCTTGATCTTCATTCTCCAGTATAGCAGTCGCAACGCATGATCTTATATGGCTGTTTAAAATATCTATATTGGATTTTTTAAGCAGGCCTATAACAGATAAGATCTGCGTAGATATATCTACGCAGTATCTGTCATCTTCTAACATCTTAATTATACCGTCTATCTGACCTCTGGCAGTTTTAAGTTTGTTCAAGGCTTTCATTTTAGTCTCATTCATACTTTCTCCGCCCCTAGTCTATACTTATTACTTGGTATCCTGCTTCATCTATAGCTTCTTTAAGAGTAGAATCTACCAAATTGCTTCCTTCTACTTCTGCTGTTCCCTCTTCTAAATTTACCCATGCATCTAGGACTTCGGGAATCTCTCTTAGTGCTTCCTTAACTGCTTTTTCACAGTGACTACAAGTCATACCTTCTATTTTCAATGTTTTTTTCATAAATCTTCCTCCTAGTATTTTTATTTTCTTTATATTTATTTACTACCCATCTTGTTTTAATAGCTAACTTTCTCTAGCATCAATATTTCATTTGCAATCTATATTTTTTTATATTATCTAGCAAGTTTTACTTAAATCTATTTTACTTAAAGTTTTTAAGTCTTAGTGAGTTTGTTACAACTGAAACTGAACTAAAGGCCATTGCTGCTCCTGCTACCATTGGATTTAAGAAACCAAGTGCTGAAAATGGTATTCCAATAGTGTTGTAGAAAAATGCCCAGAACAGGTTTTGACGTATGGTTTTCATAGTTCTGTGGCTCAGCCTTATAGCTGTAACGACTCCCGATAAGTCTCCCCTCATAAGGGTAATGTCTGCCGCTTCCATAGCTACATCTGTTCCTGTACCTATTGCAAATCCTACATCTGCTGCTGCTAATGCCGGAGCGTCGTTTATTCCATCTCCTACCATTCCAACATGCTTGCCTTCTGATTTAAGAGCTTCTACTTTCTCAGCCTTATTTTCAGGAAGTACATCTGCTAGTATATTTGTAATACCAACTTGATCTGCTATTGCTTTTGCAGTTCTTTCATTGTCCCCAGTTATCATGTAAACCGTAAGACCCATCTTCTGTAATTCTTTTATAGCTTCAAGAGAAGTTTCTTTTATAGTGTCAGCTACTGCAATAATACCTGAAAGCTTTCCATCTATAGCTATAAGCATGGCAGTTTTACCAAGAGTTTCAAGTTCCGCTAAGGTAGACTCTTTATCCCCTATATCTAGTCCTGCTTCACTCATAAGCTTTCTATTTCCAATCAAGATCTTCCGGCCTTCAAAATCTGCCTTAAGACCCTTTCCAGGAACTGCTGTAAAGTTATCAGCCGCTTCTATCCTACCGAGTTTTTCGCTTCCATACTTTACTATTGACTGTCCAAGTGGATGTTCTGATGCTTTTTCAACGCTTGCTGCTATCCTTAGGATCTCATCTCGATCAAAACCGTTAAATGAAAGTATATCAGTTACTTCAGGTTCACCTTTAGTAATTGTACCTGTCTTATCAAATATTATAGTATCCATTTCATGGGTTCTCTCTAAATGTTCACCAGATTTTATTAAGATACCATTCTCAGCTCCCTTACCTGTTCCTACCATTATAGCTGTAGGTGTTGCAAGGCCTAGAGCACAGGGACAAGCTATTACCAGAACTGCTACTGCATTTATCAGTCCTGTATTAAAGTCTTTAAGTCCTAAATAAAATATTAGAAAAGTAAGAAGCGCTATTGCTATAACTATTGGTACAAATACTCCTGATATCTTATCAGCCAGCCTTTGCACAGGTGCTTTTGAACCCTGGGCATCTTCTACCAATTTTATTATCTGGGATAGTACTGTGTCTTTTCCAATATTTGTGGCCTTAAATTTAAAGGCTCCAAATTTATTTATTGTAGCTCCTATTACTTCATCTCCGACTTCTTTATCTATAGGTATACTCTCTCCCGTTATCATAGATTCGTCAAGTGAAGAAGTTCCCTCTACTATAGTTCCATCTACCGGAACTTTTTCTCCTGGTTTTACAATTACAATATCTCCTATTTTTAAATCGTCTATATCTATTTCAATCTCTTGTCCGTTTTTAAATATTAAAGCTGTTTTTGGTTGAAGACCCATAAGTTTTTTTATAGCTTCTGAAGTCTTTCCTTTTGCAACTGCTTCAAATGTTTTACCCAAAAGTATCAAGGTTATAATTGTAGCAGACGCTTCAAAGTAATATTCATGAACCCCAATTAAGAGATTATATATACTAAAGAGATAAGCTGCTGTGGTACCCATAACTATGAGCACATCCATATTTGCTCCCCCGCCCCTTAGAGCTTTATAGGCGCCGTTGTAAAATCTGTAGCCTATTACAAACTGCACTGGTGTTGCAAGAACAAACTGGAACCATCCATTAGTAAGTAGATTATCTATTCCGGCCATATGAAAAAACATAGCTAGGAAAAGTGGTACTGTAAGAACTGCAGACCATATAAAAGAAGTCTTTAAAGATTTAATTTCTTTTTCCCTAAGTTCTTTTTCCCGGTCCAAGTCTCTGTCAATCTCTACCTCTGCTTTATAACCTGCCTTATCTATTATCTGGACTATATCTTCATCGCTTAATATACCAGATTTAAACTCTACACTTGCCTTATTGGTAGCCAAGTTTACATTTGCCTTCTCTATGCCTTCTACCTTGTTTAATGCCTTGTCTATTCTAGTTGAACAAGCCGCACAAGTCATTCCCTCTATAAGGAAGGTTTTTTTAACTAATGGTACGTCGTATCCTGTCTTTTCTATCAAAGCCACTAAATCACTTGGCGAGAGTTTGTCATCGTCATACTCAACTACAGCTTTTTGAGCTAATAGATTTACAACTCCACTTTTAACTCCATCTCTTTTATTCAAAGCTTTTTCTACTCTAGCTGAACAAGAGGCGCAAGTCATTCCATCGACTTGTATGTCTATCTTAGTATTTGCCATGTTCCCACTCCTATCTTTTACCCCCTCTATAGGGGGGTCTTTTCTTAATAATAACATCCCTTTTTTGTTTTGTCAAATAAAATAATCTATTGTGAAATAAAAAATATCCACTATTTTTCAAAAATAAATCAATTCCTAGTAAAAAGGTATTGATTTATTCTTCCATCTATTATAAAATAGGAAATAGAGATATTGATAATGGTTATCAATACTGTTAAATGTTAAAAATAATACATATGTTATCACTGTTAATAAAAACTAAAGGAGTGACTTAAATGGAAAATTTACATATAGAAGAATGTTCCCTGTCAGCTTTAAAAAAGAATGAATTTGGAAAGATCTGCAGCATAGCCGGAGGATGTTCTGCCAGAAGCAGACTTTGTGAACTTGGACTAAATAGAGGAGTAACTGTTCAGATGATTAAAAATGACATCGGACCTTTAATACTTAATATTCAGGGACATAAGCTTGCTATCGGCAAGGGACTGGGCAACAAGATACTCATAGAAAGATAAATTTTAGAGAAAGGGGCCACATTTATGAGCACAATAGCTTTAGTAGGAAACCCCAATAGCGGGAAAACTACACTTTTCAATGCTCTAACAGGTTCAAACCAGCACGTTGGAAACTGGCCTGGAGTTACAGTTGAAAAAAAGGAAGGAAAAGTAAAATATAATGAAACAGAATATAATATAGTAGATTTACCTGGTACCTATAGCCTTGGAGCATTCTCTGAAGATGAAATAGTTGCAAGAGATTATATCTTAAAGGGAAATCCTGATATAGTAATAAATGTAGTAGATGCAACAAACATAGAGAGAAACCTTTACTTAACTTCCCAGCTTATAGAAATGGGAACCAAGGTTATCCTAGCCTTAAATATGATGGATGAAGCAAAAACTAAAAATATTGAGATAGATCTCAAAAGACTATCTAGTGAACTCGGAGTTCCAATAGTAGCAACTATTGCATCAAAAAAACAAGGCATAAAAGAGCTTTTAAAAGAAGCAACTCTATATATAGATTCAGAAAATGTAGTAAAACCTTTTACTTATACAGATGAAATAAAAAAAGAATTGGAGTCAATTCTGCCACTACTAGAAGGTGGAGAATATATCTACCCTGACAATTGGTTGGCTATTAAGCTTTTAGAAAAAGATAAAGATATTATAGATTACATAGAAAAAAATGGAAGCTCACAACTAAAGGATAAATCAATCGAGATTCAGGCTATAGATTCAGATATAGAACTTGAGATAATAGACAATAGATATAACTTTGTAGGAGATGTACTCTCGCGAAGTGTTAAGAGACCAACTGACGCACCTCTTAATATAACCGATAAAATAGATAAGATAGTTACAGATAAATTTTGGGGCATTCCTATATTTGCCTTTGTAATGTTCTTAGTCTTCCAGCTTACCTTTACAATAGGAGAAGATCTTCTTGGAGGCTTTGTTGAAAACCTGATAGCTTCAATGGGCGGATTTGTTGAAACACTACTGGTAAATGCATCTGCACCTGATCTACTCGTTTCATTTATAATTGATGGTGTTTTTGGCGGTATGGGAGCTGTTGTAGTCTTTATTCCTTTAATAGTAGTTTTATACTTCTTCCTAGGGATATTAGAAGATACAGGTTATATGGCAAGAGCTGCATATGTTATGGATGGTTTAATGAGAAAACTTGGTCTTCATGGTAAGACTTTTATATCAATGATAATAGGTTTTGGTTGTAATGTTCCGGGAATCATGGCAACTAGAACTCTTGAAAATAAAAAAGATAGAATGATAGCAATTCTAATAAATCCATTTATGAGTTGTGGTGCAAGGATCCCTATTTATATGTTATTTATAGCGGCCTTCTTCCCTGATAATGGTGGTTTTGTTCTATTTTCCCTTTATCTACTTGGAATAGTTATGGCACTTGTAGTTGGTAAAATATTTAGCAAGACCCTATTTAAAGGTGAGAGTTCAGATTTTATAATGGAACTCCCTCCTTATAGACTTCCTTCTATATCAAGTGTACTTAGAAATATGTGGGATAAGGTATGGGACTTTCTACACAGAGCTGGAACAGTTATATTTGTAGTAGTAAGTCTTCTATGGGTACTTTCAGTGCTTCCATTTGGAGTAGAACCATCAAGCCAAGCAAGCTTGCTTGGAAAAATCGGAACAGTAGTTGCTCCCATATTTAAGCCAGCTGGTTTTGGTACTTGGCAGGCAGCAGTAAGTCTATTCTCAGGAATTGCAGCTAAAGAAGCTGTAGTAGGAGTTCTTGGTATGGTTTATGCTGGAGGTTCAGCTGATCCAGGAGCCCTAGCTATGGAGATTCAAAATGTATTTACTCCTTTAACTGCAGTTTCATTTATGGTGATGGTACTCTTTTATACACCATGCGCAGCTGCTATAGCTACTGTAAAAAAAGAAACTAACTCTACCAAATGGGCTATATTTATGGCAGTTTATACCTTTGCTATAGGCTGGATTGGAGCAGTTTTGGTTTATCAAGTTGGAACTTTGCTTGGATTTTAAGGAGATGAAATAAATGCTTAAAGAAACTTTAGATTTAATAAATAAAAGTAACCTTTACTCAGATCTAGCTATAAGTGAAAAGCTTAATGTCTCAAAGGATATGGCCAATGCCCTAGTAGATGATCTTATAAGAATGGGCTACTTAATTGAGGAAATGGGCTCTCCCTCTTGTGAAACTTCCTGCAATAGATGTCCCTATGCAAGGAGCTGCAACTCAACTCCTGTAAAAACATATAAGGTATCTTCTAAAGGAGAAGGCTTACTAAAAACAGTTTAAATCAATCTATGCCAGGCTTATTGCCTGGCATTTTTTTGTCTATTTATATTTCTTATATTTATATTCTTCTCATTCTTATATTTATATTCTTCTCATAAGAATAATCTTCCTTACTTGTTTTGCATTGTTTGCATTGTTTGTTGATTTGTATTGCTTCTTATTGTGCATTTGAATATTTATTATTCAAGTATTGTTTAAGTATTATTGAAGTATTATTGAAGTTTTTTATAAGATATTTTCTATAAAATATCTCTAAAGGCAGCATACATCTTAACAATTTCTTCTATAAAATTTTATTTTTTAAAAAAATAAAAAAATCTTTAAAAAATATGTTTAGAATTTATATCCTGGGTATAATATAGATACAACCATAAAAAGTAAGATAGCTTATACCCCTTAGATTTTATCTTATTTTGAATTTATGGCTTGTAAGTAGAACTTGAGTTAGCAGGAGTCTAAGTTTTACAAGAGTAAACGATAAGAGTTTTGAAAGATTAGTATTTGAAGTTTAGTAAAATATTATCGTAAGTTTTAAAGTTTAAGACTTAAAAAAGCTTAAACTATAGATCCAAAAGATTCAAAGGTTTACAAGAGATTTAAAAGTTTCACATTTTTTAAGATTCACATTTTTTAAGATAAAAGTTTTTAGAGTTATAAGTTTTAGGTTACAAGTTTTAGAAAGTTTAAGACTTAGAAAATCTTAAACTATAGATTTTAAGAACAAAGTTTTAAAGAATACAAAAAAAGGTTACAAGAACACAGAAGTTACTTTAGATCTAAAAAGTTTAAAATAACTCGAGTAAAGAAGTAAAGTTTCACATTAGTTGAAAGAATGATTAAGATGGACGTTTCCTAAAGATCATATAGTCGATCAGGATACTGAAACTTAATGAAACACATTTAAATTCAACATTTCAATTGAGGAGAAGATTAGTATAATTAAAGAATTAAGATTAAATAGCCAATTAGACTCGGCTAACTCATTTAAGTTTTACTTTAAATAATGGATGTTTTCTATGAAATATTACTAGAAAACATCCATTTATTTTTTTGTTCAAATAGAAAACTTTGGGTATTAATTCTATAGATTGTTTTATTGTAACTTTAAGCTTATAATAGTCTTAATATAACATAAGGAGATGGCTATGAATAAATTAGATTGGTCAGAAAACAAAAACCTTTCAATGCTTGCAGATTTTTATGAATTCACAATGGGAAATGGCTACTTGGAAAATGGTATGCAAGACAGAATTGCATATTTTGATATGTTTTTCCGGGCTGTTCCAGATGATGGTGGATATGCAATAATGGCTGGAGTTGAACAGCTTATTGAATATCTCAATAACTTAAGATTCAGTGACGAGGATGTAGAATATTTTAGAAGCAAAGGGATTTTTTCAGAAGGCTTCCTAACCTACCTTCGAAACTTCAAATTTGAATGTGATGTGTGGGCTGTAAAAGAAGGCACTCCTATATTTCCAAGAGAGCCTATAGTTATAGTCAGAGGCCCTATAATACAGGCCCAGCTTATAGAAACAATGGTTCTTCTTACCATAAATCATCAATCTCTAATAGCTACTAAGGCAAGCCGTATAGTAAGATCTGCCAGGGGTAGATCTGTCATTGAATTTGGAAGCAGACGGGCTCACAGCTATGAAGCTGCAATCCTTGGAGCAAGAGCGGCTTTTATAGGTGGTTGCTCTGGTACTGCAAATACTATAGTAGACCGAGATTTCAATATTCCGGCAATGGGAACTATGGCCCACAGTTGGATACAATCTTTTGACAGTGAACTCCAAGCTTTTAAAGCTTATGCAAGAGTTTATCCTGAAAATTGTTATCTGCTAGTAGATACTTACAACACATTAAAAGAAGGAATTCCAAATGCCATAAAAGCTTTCAATGAAGAGGTCCTTCCTCTTGGCTTTAGACCTAAGGGCATTAGAATAGACAGCGGGGACATGGCATATCTTTCTAAAGAAGCTAGAAAAATGCTAGATGAAGCAGGATTTGAAGACTGTACTATAATGGCCTCTAGTGGACTTGATGAGTATATTATACACGATCTTATAACTCAGGGAGCAAAGATAGATAGCTTTGGTGTTGGAGAAAGACTAATCACTGCCAGAAGTGAGCCTATATTTGGTGGTGTTTATAAGCTTACTGCAATCGAACACAATGGAGAAATTGTTCCTAAGATAAAAATCAGTGAAAATGTTGGAAAGATAACTACTCCAGGCTTTAAACAGGTCTACAGACTCTTTGATAAATCTACTCACAAAGCCATAGCCGACGTTATAACTCTCCACGAAGAGGAGATAGACGATACAGAAGACTATGAAATATTCCATCCTCTCTTTACCTGGAAGAGAAAGCTTGTAACTCATTTTTATGCAGAGCCTCTTTTAACTCAGATTTTTGACAAAGGAGAGCAAGTATATGAATCTCCTGATATACATCAGATTAAAAAGTACGCTGCAAAAAACATTAAAAATCTTTGGCAGGAAGTTAAAAGATTTGAGAAACCTCATGAATATGCAGTCGATCTATCTGAAAAACTTTGGTCAATTAAAGATTCAATGTTAAAAGAAAAAACTGAGAAATGAAACTACTAGCTACTTATAAATAAAAAAAGCTTGCAGAGATGATATGAAAAAGTCTCCTGCAAGCTTTTTGTTAATTTACTTATATTTTAGTTTAAAATTTCTCCAAATAATCCTAATTGATAAAGAAATACTAGAACTATTCCAACAGGGGCTAGATACCTTATTATTCCATAAAATATAACTTCATAGCTTACTCTGTGCTCCCCCTCATTTGAAAGCTGAGCATCAACTCTATCCCTCTTCATAAACCATCCAACAAATACTACACTTATAAGAGCTGCTGTTGTTAGAAAATAGTTAGCTGTAGTCTCATCTAAGAAGTCGAAAAAGTTATTTCCAAAGAAATCTAAATGCTTTAGAGGCCCATTCGAAAGTGAAGCAAAGAATCCTACCAAAGTTATACTTCCAAAAGCTAATATACTAGCTTTTCTTCTTGCCATCTTCATACTATCAACTAAAAACGCTACTACTACTTCTAAAAGAGAAATTGTACTTGTTAGCGCCGCTAATGCTAGAAGAAGAAAGAATAATATGCTAAAGAAATATCCTCCTGACATTTGGCTAAATACATTTGGAAGTGTTATAAAAACAAGCCCTGGTCCTCCACTTGGGTCTATACCGTAGGCAAAGACTGCCGGAAAAATAGCAATACCTGCCAGAAGTGCTATAAGCGTATCTGCTATTGAAATTTGAACTGCCATGCTGCCTAATTTTTCTTTATCTTGTATATAGGAACCATATGTTATCATAATTCCCATTCCAAGACTTAGAGAGAAAAAAGCATGTCCAAGAGCTGCAAGGATTACTCTTGCATCTATTTTTGAAAAGTCAGGCTGAAATAAAAACTTAATTCCTTCCATGCTGTTAGGAAGACTAAGAGCCTTGATATCAAGTATAATTATAAGGACTAATAATAGCGGTACCATGATCTTTGAAACCTTTTCTATACCTTTTTGTACTCCAGTAGAAACTATGATACCTGTTATAGTCATAAATACTATCTGCCACATAATAGGCCTATAAGGGTCAGCTATAAAACCTGTAAACATGCCTTCTATAGCCTGGCTATCTTGACCTGCAAATTTATTCATAACAGAAGAAAAAACATACTCAAGTGTCCAGCCTGCTACAACTCCATAAAATGAAAGAATAAAAAATGCTGCTAAAACTCCAAGAACTCCCGAAATAAAAAATGGCCTTCTATCAAGTTTTTTAAATGATCCTATAGCATCAAGTTTAGCTTCTCGACCTATTATAAATTCACTCAGCATAAGAGGTAGGCCAATTACTGCTACTATTGCCAAATAAATAATCAGAAATGCACCCCCGCCATACTTTCCTACCACATAGGGAAATCTCCATATATTTCCCAGTCCGATTGCTGATCCTACGGCCGCTGCTAATATTCCAAACTTTGAACTAAATCCTTCTCTTTTTTCCATTCTTGACTACCTCCTCTTTCTAGTATTATGTATACTATAATAGGGTAAAGCGGCTTTGTCAAGAAGTATTTACACTTTTCAGAATAATCATTCTTAATAAACATGCTCTTGATCTCTTCCCAAACTAATATAAATCTTTTACTAATCCATAAAATTACTATAAGAAGAGTGATGTCTCATCTAAACTCATGAAGGAATTCTAATCTCCTCATTTTGAGTTTGTCCAGAAGTCTCAATTTTATTTAGCTAAGTAAAATTAAAGATAGATTATTTCACTTCGATAGGATTACTAAAATTTAGAATTATCTGCTACTCTCTTTTTATTCCTTAAATCTTTAAAGAAGTTTTGCATCATTGCCCTACACTCTTCTTCTAAAACTCCAAGTTCTACTTCTACTTTATGATTTAGTCCTTCATAATCTAGTAAATTTATAAGGCTACCGGCGCAACCTCTCTTAGGATCCAGGCTTCCTACTACAAGCCTTTTAATCCTAGCGTTTACCATAGCCCCTGCACACATAGCACACGGCTCAAGCGTCACATATAGCTCACAGTCTATCAGTCTCCATGCATCTATAGATTTACTTGCTCCATCTATTGCAATCAGTTCTGCGTGATATAGAGGGTTTTTAAGTGTCTCTACTCTGTTGCGCCCCCTTCCTATTATCTCTCCTTTATAAACAACCACAGCACCTACTGGTATTTCCATCTCATCATAAGCTTTTCTAGCTTCTTTTATAGCTTCCTTCATAAAAAATTTATCTATTTCTTCATCTGATTTATCCATATCTTCACCTACTTTTTTGTATTAAAAAATCTTCTAATAATATATTAGAAGATTTAAGTGGCACCCCCACCCGGAATCGAACCAGGAACTAACCCTTAGGAGGGGTTTATTATATCCATTTAACTATGAGGGCACATTTATCTTTTAATTCTATAATAAACATTCCATCTTGTCAACCTAGAGAGATTTTAAATTAAAAATATTTATAATCCCCTACTTCAGCCATTTATCATTCATAGCTTTAAAGCTGTCTCCAGTTACCTTCTCAAATGAATCAGCAAAGTCTATCGTTGAGGCGTTTTTATATTTATTAGCCTGGAAATAATCCTCTAGTATTTTTATTAGGATTTCTTCACTATAGCTATCTTCTATATCTCTTAAAAACATAGCTGACTTGGTATAAACTAATAATCCATAATCATCCCAGTCTTGAAATTTATCTACCGGTTTATTTATAGTAAGATCATCTACCTTTAGATAATCTCTCATTACTTCATAACCTGTTTCCATATTATAGTGAAAATATTCATCGCCTTTTTCTTTTCCATAAATATTATCCATATATATTACTTCCGAATAACTAGTTAAGCCTTCATCTAGCCATGCTTCTTTTACTTCATCATTTCCTACTAGCCCATACCACCATTGATGAGCTGTTTCGTGAACTATAACTTGCTCCATATACTCAAGTGCATCTTTGTTGAAAAACTGCTTGCCTATAAAGACAACTCCCGGGTATTCCATTCCGCTTGGAAACTCAGTAAATACAACTGAATATACTCCGTAAGGATATTTACCAAAAGATTTATTAAAAACCTCTATAGAATCCCCCGCATACTTTAAACTCGCTTCTATAAGTTCTTCTTTTTCCTCTAAATAATACAATCTTACAACTATACCGTCCCTTTCTTCTTCTCTAATTTTAAATTCTCGGCTGGCTGAAAAGGCAAAATCCCTTAAGCGTTTTCCCTCTATCTTATAGATTTTTTCTCCGTCTTCAACCCTTTCCTCTACTATATTACCACTACTTGCAACTATTATATCCTTATCCAGTCTTATATTAACGTCATAATCTGATATATCAGTGTAAAAAGGATCTCCTATAGAATAGTATGGATCCTCGCTCCATCCATCTTCATCATGAACTGAAAGAACCGGATACCAATTTCCAAAGTTCATAGTATCTTTTCCATATCCAAACCTATCTTGAGAAGTTGGAAGCTTAACAAAGTAGTCCATATCTATTGAGATCTCTTCATCTTGCATTAAATCTTCATCTAGTTTTATCTTTAAAACAGTATCATCTACCCCTTCAATCTTATAGGCTAAATCTTTTCCTTTAACACTTATAGACTCTATATCTATATAACCTTCTTTAAATGTCTTCTCTGTATACCTGCTCTCTTCTAGAACTATGGGAGAACCTTCTAATGTTTTAAATGCATTGGGGTAGAGCCTAAAATATATCTCCTTAAGAGGCTGACCGGTCTTATTTTTAAACCTGGTCTCTTGAACTCCACTATAAGTCTTATCTTTTTCATCGAGTTTTATATCTATTTTATAATGGTTTATATCTTCAACTATAAGTCCGTTTAAATCTTCATCTATTATGGTTTTTGTTTGTAAGTTAATATCTTTTGATCCATCATCCTTAGAAGTACAACCCGCTAAAGCTAATATAATAAGGCTTAACAGGATAAAAATATTTATTTTTTTCAACTTAAATCACACCTTTTCTAATTACTTATATCAATTATACCCCTGGAGATGATTTTAAACTCAAGCTTATTTTCCTACAAATGATACTCTAGCTCTTTCTAATGCAGTTATATACAAATAAACTTTTTAACCACACATAATTTTACCTCTACGGCGTAGTTTACTAAAGATATGCAACTAAATTTCATATAAGATATATCTATTTAATATGATTTTTTAATTATTTTTTCAAGTGTTTTATGCCAATCAGGATTATTTATTCTTAACCATCCATTAATTTGGTATGGAAAACTAATATACTCATTTCCTATAGAATCAATACGAAGATCATTTCCATAATCATCAAACCTTATTACGATAAAATATTCATCTTTATCACTATTTGAAACAGATGGGAGTAGTAGCTTTGTAAAATTTGAATCTAAAATCAGCTCTTTAAGACGCTCCATTTGTTCAGAATCAAGTGTAAATTCTTCTGTAATTTCAGGGGTAGTAGAATAATTCTTTATCATTGAAACACTTTTTGCCTCTGTAATATTAGAGACATCTTTTATTTCACTTCCCTTAACATTAAAATAAGAATATGCGAAAAATATAAACATAAGTATAGTAAGGATAACAATTATTACTTTAGATGTTTTTTTCATATGCCCCTCCATTTTCTAATTATAGTATTAGCTCAACACTTTTCTACAAATGAGAAACAAATTTATCCATATATGTACATTAATCCCATTGCTAATATTATAACTAAAACGTATCCCAGTTGACTATTTTCTAAGATTTCATAATGGTTATTTATAGATTTTATAATTGTAGTTATTTCTTTATTATCTTTATTATCTTTATTATCTTTGCTATCTTTTTCTTTCAATTCACTTAAAAATTTATCGCGATTTTTCTTATGCTTATTGATGTTTATTCTATATAATATACAAGCTCCTATCATTACAGCAATCATATAAAAAGCTATATTATTTGTCATAAAATCTCCCCTTTAAATTTAATTTCAATTCTTTGCAGAAAACTAATACTAAGGATATATAATAAATTATTTTTTTAATTTGTAAATATCAAAGCAAATACTGCAATTCCTCCAAATAGAAAGAATACTTGTTTAAAATATATATATCCTATACCGCCTACAATCAATGAAAGACAAGCCCAAATTAAAGAGTTATCTTTTTCTGCTTTCTTCATTTAACTTACCTCCCTTGTTTCTATAATTTATTTACTTGGCACTTTACTAAAAATGTACATTAATAGAATAAAATCTAAAATATACCATATTATATTTTCTCCCTTTAAAATTTTCAGCTTGTCTTAAATATATACTAAATTAAGTATTTTTAAAAATTTTACTAAATTTATTCTTCTACACACTTTTCAAATATAATTTGATAACAATATGGTTCTATTAATGTTGTCTTCTCATTAGTCGGTATAACGACTTGTTTTAATCTCCATCCATTATTTGATTCTTCTACAATAATTTCCTTACATTTATTAAAATCATCACCTTTTTTGAGTTTGAAACCTTTTCTTCCTATTGGAACTTCTACAAATTTATATTCATATTTCATCTTGAACCTCCTATAATATATTTTATTTATAAGTCCATAAGTCCATAAATCAATACAACTAGTTTTATTGATTTAAATAATTTTAAAGGTATGTCACTTATATTTGAATTTATACTTTTAGCTGTTTGTTAGCATTAGTGTATGCTAATACATATAATATTACAGAAGATACAAGTATTATATATTTAATATAATTGTTTATATCATCATGTACCATAACTATTGCATATACATATGAAGCAACTACCATTATAATAGCCATTACTGGAGTTTTACTAGGCCACTCTCTTGCAGAATTAAAATATTTAATTCTAATACCAAATGTTAAAAAACCATAAAAAGCAACTGCAATTGCAGCAATCATAAGATATTGCTTAATTGCAAATATAGATGAAAATATTAAAAACATGGTATTTATAATAAAATTCAATCTTTCAAACTCTATATTTTTTTATTCATCATTATGCTCTCCTATATATTATATTTTCGGTACTATGTAGTTATTTACTAAGGATTTACAGCTAATTCTAATCTTTTAAGATATTTTTTTCTATTCTATAACAAATAAATATCATTCCTAATACTAAAGGAGCTGAAAGCATAAAAAGAGCAGTAAAAAATTCATACAGGTTAAAAACTTCTCCTAATACAGTTATAAACAATGTGATAATTATCCCTAGAATTGCTAATTTAATAGAAGCTTTAAACCAATAAATATTTCCGTATATCCAATTTGATTCACTTTTAGCTAATCTTGGAATAGCATAATGCGATAAACCTTTATATTTATAGGAAGATAGTCTCTCTCTTCCTGCTTTAAATTCTTCTATAATTTCCTTTGGTGGATAAGGTGTTGGATTCTTTAAACTTTTATAATTAATAAAAAGAATTAAAAGATAAACTCCGAAAAATATGAAATATGGTTTATTAAAAAGAATATAACTCATAATTAGTATGCCTCCTTATATAAATGTAATTTAGCTATATAATTCTAATGATATGAAACTATATCTATTATAAATCTTAGCAATACTTAAAATAAGGTCTGACTTATGAAAGGTGCTTTCCTTTTCATGGAAAAGCTTTTAATTATTTCTTTAACATATCATCTCTACATAACACCCAAAAATAGATTCCTCCACTATCGGTCGGAATGACAAAATTAAAAACCTAAATTAAAACATTAATTAAAATATTAATTAAAACATTAAATTTTTAATTCCTACTTATAACTTATCTTCACTAACTTTATACTAGTATATCACTATTAAGTATTTTTTGAATCATCAGTTAATTTTTCTTATAGGTATGATATCAATCTTCTTATAAATATAATCTCATTTTATAAATATAATCTCATTTTTCTAATTCTCTAAAATTAAACATACCAGTAGTATAATCTTTATATATTTAAGTCTATATAAAGTTAAAGCACCTATAGATCCCAATCATCTTTACTGATTTTTTCTATAGGTGCTTATGGATTTTATAGTTTTACTTTATTTTTCTATCTTTTCTAAATTTCTCATATATGGTTTTAGAACTTCTGGAATCAATACACTTCCGTCTTCTTGTTGGAAGTTCTCAATTATTGCCGCAAAAGTTCTTCCAACCGCTAGCCCTGATCCGTTTAATGTATGGAGGTATTCTACTTTAGAGTTTTTGTCGTCTCTAAAACGTAGATTAGCACGTCTTGCCTGGAAGGCTTCAAAGTTACTACAGCTTGATATTTCAACATATCTGTCATAGCTTGGCATCCAAACTTCTATATCATAAGTTTTAGCTGAAGAAAAACCTAGGTCCCCACTGCTTAAAAGTACAACTCTATAAGGAATGTTTAGGAGCTGAAGTATTTCTTCTGCGTCACTAACTAGTTTTTCAAGCTCATCATAAGAATCTTCTGGTTTTACAAGTTTTACCAGCTCTACCTTATCAAACTGATGGTTTCTTATAAGTCCCCTAGTATCTCTTCCTGCTGATCCGGCTTCTTGTCTAAAACAAGGAGTATAGCCAGTATATTTTATAGGAAGCTCTTTTCCTTCTAAGATTTCGTCTCTGTGAAGATTTGTAAGGGGAACTTCTGCTGTTGGTACCATAAAGAAATCTTTTTCTGGCAAATGAAACATATCATGTTCAAACTTTGGAAGTTGACCGGTACCTATCATACTGTCTCTGTTTACCATGAAAGGCGTAAGCATCTCAGTATAACCATGGTCTCCTGTATGAACATCCAGCATAAAGCTCATTATAGCTCTTTCAAGTCTTGCTCCAAGACCCTTAAACACTGTAAATCTAGCTCCTGTAATCTTTGATGCTCTTTCAAAATCTAATATATCAAGATCGGTTCCGATATCCCAGTGAGCCTTAATTTCAAAGTCAAACTCTCTTGGCTGACCAAATTTTCTAAGTTCTACATTATCCTCATCACTATCTCCTATTACAACTGATTCATGAGGAGTATTTGGTATTTCAAGAAGGATCTCTTTAAGTTTTTCATCTATTTCTTTTACTAACACATCTTTTTCTTTTACCTTATCAGATAAGCCCTTCATCTCTTCTAATACTGAAGCTACATCCTTACCTTCTTTTTTAAGTTTTGGAATTTCTTTAGATACACTGTTTTGCTTAGCCTTCATTTCCTCTACTTCCATAAGAAGACTTCTTCTGTTTTCATCAAGCTCTATAGCTTTATCTATTGGAAAAGATCCTTGTCTCTTGCCTAAAGCTTCTTTTACCCCTTGAGGGTCCATTCTTATTCTTTTAATATCTAACATTTTTCTTCCTCCTCTTTTTAAAAAACAAAAAAATACTCCCTATCCCATAATAGGGACGAGAGTAAAGCCCGCGTTACCACCCTAGTTAACCTTAGTCAAGGTTCACTCAAAAGTCTATAAGCTCCAGGATGGATTCAAAAAATTCACCTGCCAATTTACACCAACCATTGGCTCTCTTTAAAGTTTATTTTTCTACTACTTCCCTTCTCAGCTCAATATTTAATTATCTAACAGTATACCTTAAATTAACTAAATAATCAAGCAATTTAACACTTTTTTTAAAATAAATTATATTTCTCTATTCTCAGTCTACATTTAAAATGTCACCCTTTAAGTCTCTCCTTGAGCAATTTGAATACTTAAAGAGCTTATTGTCTTGACAAAGGATTAAATGATTGCTAAGCTTAATCATTAGAAAGATAAATATGATTTGTTAGGTCGAGGCTACTATATAAACACATTCTACTGAGAGAATTGTTAGGTTGTATAGTGCTAAAACTCCACGAAATAATCATAAACTTTAAAGGTCTATATAGACCGCTAGAGTTTATGTGGATATTTAGTAAAGCTCTCGCTGAGTCAGCGTGAGCTTTTTTATATTTTATCAGCAATAAAGAATTAAACTATAAAAAAATAATAAATATAGGGAGGTAAACAGATGAAAAATTTATTTGACATTAACTATTTTGATTTAGCTAGCTTGCCTCTGCAAGAAATCAAAGATAAGTTTAATGTAAAAGATGAAGGACACAGCCAGGAAAGTGCAGCACGTGTAAGAGAAGAATACGGCGACAATGAAATTGACTATGGTACTGATAAACCCTTATGGAAAATTGTTGTTGAAGCATATTTTACTCCTTTTACTCTTGTCTTGTTCGTATTAGCAGCGGTTTCCTTTTTAACTGATTTTATATTTGTTTCAGTTGAAGAACAAGAGATTATAGGTCCAGTTATTATTATAGTGCTGGTTCTTTTAAGCGGAACCATGACCTTGATTCAAACTCTCCGCTCCAATAGTTCCGTTAAGCAACTGGAATCAATGGTGGAGGTAACATCAGCTATAAAGCGTGACGGTAAATATAGTGAAATTAGAACGGAAGATATTGTTATAGGCGACTGGGTAAGATTACAGGCGGGAGATATGATTCCCGCAGATATAAGGCTTTGTGAGAGTAAAGACTTATTTATCTCTCAGACTTCACTAACGGGTGAAAGTTTCCCGGTTGAAAAAAGAGCTGATGTAAAGATCACACAGCTTACAAATGAAACAGCTTATGAAAATCTAGTATTTACTGGAACAGAGGTAGTAAGCGGTAGCGCCCAGGGAGTTGTTGTAAAAACTGGTAACAACACCTTGTTTGGTGATATTGCAGATGAACTTTCAAATGAACAGACAGAAACAAGTTTTGATATAGGAATTAAAAATACATCTCTGCTCTTAATTAGATTTATGATTGTTATGGCTTTGATTGTAATATTAATTAATGGCTTAACAAAGGGCAATTGGCTGCAGGCTTTGATCTTTGGAATTTCAATTGCAGTTGGACTAACCCCTGAGATGCTGCCTATGATTGTTACAACAAACCTAGTTAAAGGTGCTAATGATATGGCTAAAGAAGGCACTATTGTTCGTAATCTGCATGGGATTCAAAACTTCGGCGCAATTAATCTTTTAGTTACGGATAAGACAGGTACCTTAACACAAGACAATATAATCCTGCAATCTCATTTAAATATAGATGGATTTGAAAGTAAGAGAGTTTTGCGACATGCATATTTAAATAGTAAATATCAGACAGGCCTTGGAAATCTAATGGATAAGGCAATTATAAGTGCAGGCGAAAAGGAATTGGATACAGATTCTCATAACTATACTAAGGTAGATGAAATACCCTTTGATTTTGAGAGACGCCGTTTAAGTGTAGTAGTTGAAGATCCAACGGGCAAAACTCAACTAATTACCAAGGGTGCGCTCGAAGAGATGCTGGACGTTTCGAATTATGTTGATTATGACGGCAGCATTCATGAACTTACAGATGAACGCCGTGAATACGTCAGAAATCAAGTAGCAGAGCTCAATAAGAAGGGCCTGAGAGTTTTGGGAGTTTCTCAAAAAACTAACCCTCCTCCAGTTGATGAGTTCTCAGTTAAGGACGAATCTGATATGGTTTTGATAGGCTATCTTGCTTTCTTAGATCCTCCAAAGGAGTCAACTAAAGAAGCTATTGAAGCACTTAAAGATCACTCAGTAGATGTTAAGGTAATGACAGGAGATAATGAACTTGTAACCATCTCAGTTGCCCAGCAGGTCGGATTACCTACAGAGAGAATAATCTCCGGAGATCAGATAAGTGGTAAAACAGATGACGAATTAAAGATAATTGTAGAAAATCATGATTTATTTGTTAAACTAAATCCTACACAAAAATCCAAGTTAATTGGTATTTTAAGAGAGATAGGTCATGTAGTTGGCTTCTTAGGAGACGGGATTAATGATGCACCTGCTCTTAGAGCAGCAGATGTAGGTATCTCAGTAGACAATGCAGTTGATATTGCTAAAGAATCTGCAGATATTATCTTATTGGAAAAAGATTTGATGATTTTAGAACAAGGAATATTATCTGGAAGAAAAATCTTTGGAAATACTATGAAATATATAAAGGCAACTACAAGTTCAAACTTTGGTAATGTATTTTCCGTATTGCTGGCTAGTCTTTTCCTGCCATTTTTACCAATGCTTCCAATTCAACTGTTATTTCTGGGCTTGATTTATGAGATATCCTCTATGTCTATTCCATGGGATAACATGGATAAAGAATATCTTTATGAACCAAAGAAATGGGAAGCATCAAGTATCAGAAGATTTATGGTTTGGTTTGGACCAACCAGTTCAAT
This sequence comes from Tissierella sp., assembly GCF_029266915.1. Lineage (GTDB taxonomy): Bacteria > Bacillota > Clostridia > Tissierellales > Tissierellaceae > Tissierella_A. The sequence continues at coordinate 25,930 of NZ_JARIEF010000053.1, forward strand.
TTTCGATGTTACAACCTTTTTGATCAGCTTTTTCCTGATAGCTCCATCTATTGCCGGAGGAAGCTTTAAATCATTAGGACCAGCAGATCAAGCTGTGTTTATAGCTGTATTCCAGTCTTCATGGTTTATAGTCTCATTATGGACCCAGACACTGGTGCTTTACACCCTAAGAACACCTAAGCTTCCATTTATAGAGAGCAATGCATCCTTTATTATGACAACAATTACCTCTCTTGGGATAATTATAGGTTCAGTCGCACCTTATACACGCTTAGGTGATTTACTTGGTCTTGCACCTTTGCCAACGAGTGCATGGTGGATGCTGTTTGTTACAGTAATTGCTTATTTAGCTCTTGTACAAATAGTCAAAAACATCTATGTAAAAAAATATGGAGAACTGCTCTAGTTTAGCATAGATGATAGGATAGGATAGAATATATTAGTAATAAACATTTATTCAAAGTAAGGCCCTGAGATTTATATAAATCCCAGGGCCTTTGCCTTATCTAAGCTTTCATCCTATGGATTCTCTCAGCTGAAATAGATGTCAAAAAATGAAATAAATATATTTTTTTGTATATTTATGGTATAATATAGAGTGATGTTGATAACTATTCTCAATCAAGAGGTGAAAAATTTATGAAGTGTAAAATTTGTCCTATGCATTGTGAACTTAGCATAGAAGAAGATAAAATGGATAATTCATATATAATAACTGGAAACAAATGTCCTCAAGGTGAAAAACATGCATTAAATGAAATAAAAGAGCCATCAAGAGTTCTCTTTTCCAGAGTTCTTATAGACAAGGCGCCTATGAGCAGGCTTCACGTTAAGACAGATGGAATCGTTCCTAGTTATTTTAAAGAGAAATTTATAAACCTAATAGAAAAAACAAGGGTAGAGGCTCCTATCGCTAAAGGAGAAGTTATAATAGAAAATATACTCTCTACTGGTATAAATGTTGTATCTGCAAGAAGGGTAAATGAGATATAACTCCCTAACCTTACTAATTTGTAAGATTCATTTAACCAAGATGTAACCTTTATCTTGTAGAATTGTTATATAATAGAGTTTAAGGGAAAATAAACTTATAACTTGTGTTGAATTTTCATATTAGTATAAAGAAAAAGTGAGGTAAAAAAATGAAAAACAAAGAAAAAAGATTTTTTGGTAACTTTAAAAACAATATACTACTTGTCTTGTTAGTTATCGGAGGCATCTTTAATGATCTTGTACTTAGAGCTCTTACTATAGGTGGCGTTTTTAAAATCAAGCCCATAATAACGAGTATATCCATGATACTTATAATAAGTATTCTGGCACTTTTGTTATCCTACAAAAACAGAAACTATGTATATATAATTCTTTCTGCTGTCTTTAGTTTCTTAAGTGCTGCAAATTACTTATACTATACGCACTTTAACTCTTTTATATCTGTTACACTTCTCAATCAAGCCAAACAGCTTGGAAAGATGAAAAATAGTGTTACAGAGACACTAGATCTAAAAGTATTGCTTTTTGCTATTCCAACAGTGCTACTAATTGTAGCCTTTAAAAAGCTTAAAAAAGACGGTTACTTTGAAAGACCAGAAGGAAAAAATGCTAAAAGACAGATAGTAAGACCATTTATACTTGGAACTATTTTACTTTTAATGGTTTCTTTAACACTTACATCAACTGATCTTAGTAGACTTAAAAAACAATGGAACAGAGCCTATCTTGTTGAACAGCTGGGAATCTATTCTTACGCAACAGCTGATATTGTAAAGTCAGCTCTTGTACCAAAACCTGAAAAAGTAAATCCGGTAGATTTTAATGAATCACTGGGAGCTTTAGTAGCAAGTAATAATAAGGCTAGTGAAACAAATGAATACAGCGGAATACTAGAAGGAAAAGATGTTTATGTAATTCATTATGAAAGTGCACAAAACTTTGCTATGGATTTATCATTTGGAGATGGAGAAGTTACTCCCTTCTTAAACAAATTATCAAAAGAGGGACTATTTTTCAATAACTTCTATCCTCAGCATTCTATAGGAACCAGTAGTGACTCTGAATTCACTTTTAGTACTTCACTATATCCTATAAATAATGGAACAGTTTTTATAGACCACAGCGGTAAAGAGTATAACTCTATACAGAAGATATTGAATGAAAAAGATTACTATACTATGAGTATGCACGGCAACAATGGTGACTTTTGGAATAGAGATATAATGCACGAAACCCTTGGATATCAAGACTTCGTAAGCAAAGAAAATTATGAAATAGACGAAGAAGTAGGCCTTGGTCTTTCTGATGAATCTTTCTATAGGCAGTCTGTTCAAAAGATCAAGAAGATAAAAGAAGAAAAGCAGCAGCCTATTATGGCAACCCTGATTTCTCTCTCCAACCATTATCCATTTGATGACCTTGATGTTTATGGTGAATTTGATACAGGGTATTTAGAAGGAACAGCTATCAGCAACTATCTTAAATCCTTCAACTATGCCGACAGATCCCTTCAAGTCTTTGTTGAAGAGATGGACCGAGAAGGTCTTTTAGAAAATGCTGTTATATTAATATACGGTGATCACCATGCTAAGATTTCAACTGAAGATTATGAAAAGATATATAACTATGATGAAGCTACAGAAAGTGTTTTAGACAAGTTAGATCCAGAATATATAACTGTTGATGGAGCATATTTAAAAGAAGTTAGAAAAACTCCACTTATAATTTGGTCTAAAGATGGATCTCTTGCTAAGAAGGTTGAAGAACCAATAGGTATGATTGATGTAATGCCAACTCTTTCAAACATGCTTGGCGTATATAACCCTTATCAAATGGGAACTGATATCTTTAATACTGAAATGAACGCAGTAGCATTTCCTGATGGAAGTTATATAGATAAGGACTATTTCTTCTCATCTTCAGCATCTAAGGTATATGATATGAAGACTAATGAAGTGCTAGAAATAGACAATCTTGAAAGAGATATAACTCCTGAAATAAGGAAAATAGAAAAAGATTTGGAACTTTCTTCAAATATTATAACAAATGACTTGATAAAATATTATGAAGAATTCTTGAAAACTGAAATAAGCAGAAAAAAAATAATAGACAATAATGAAATAGAAGTATTTAAAGAATAGAAAATAAAATATAAAATAAAAGTAAAGGAAGAGCAAAATTGCTCTTCCTTTACTTTTATTCTTTATGATGTTAAATAGATTTAACTTAATTTTTTTACTCTTTCTCTTGAATATATTTTACTCTTTTGTCGAGAAAAAAAGTTTACTTTAAAATTAGATTTTTCTTTATTTAAGAGGCTCGAGTTTAGATGTAAAGTGTCTGAGTACCTCCGGCTCCCAGATAATCTTATATCCCTTTACCTGATTCGCTCTTTTTTCTATAGCAATTAACGCCTGGGCTATAACATCTAGATGACTTTGGGTGTATACGCGTCTTGGAATTGCCAGTCTTGTAAACTCAAACTGAGACTCTATCTGCTCACCTGTATCTGGGTTGTTGCCCATCATATAGGACCCTATATCGCAGGATCTAATTCCGGCTTCTTTATAGAGTTCTACAGCTAGAGCTTGGGCTGGAAATTCATAATAAGGAATATGTGGAAGCAACTTTTTAGCATCTAAGAATATAGCATGCCCTCCTGCTGGTGATTGGTAGGCTATACCTGCCTCATCTAGTTTTCCTGCCAGATACTCCATCTGACCGACTCTATATTGAAGATAATCGTAGTCTATTCCTTCTTTAAGTCCCACTGCAAGAGCTTCCAGATCTCTTCCTGATAATCCACCATAAGAAATAAATCCCTCTAGAGGAATTGTTCTAGCCTTTACTGCCTCAAATATATCCGCATCATCCTTAACGCCTATAAGGCCTCCCATATTTACTATAGCATCTTTTTTGGAACTCATGGCAAATATATCTGCATATGAAAACATCTCTCTTACTATTTCTGAGATAGTTTTTTCCTTATATCCTTCTTCTCTTTCCTTTATAAAATAAGCATTTTCTGCAAATCTCGCTGCATCTATGACCACTTTTATTCCATACTTATGGGATATTTCGCAGGTCTTTCTTATATTTTCCATAGAAACAGGCTGCCCACCTGCACTATTATTTGTTATTGTTATTATGATGGTGCCTATATTTTCTTTGCCATGCTCGTTTATAAGCTCTTCCATCTTTTCTAGGTCCATATTTCCCTTAAATGGATGGTAGTTTACAGTGTCTAGTGCTTCTTTTATAACGCAGTCTATAGCCCTGGCTCCAGCTAACTCTACATGGGCACGGGTCGTATCAAAGTGCATATTGGATATGGCGAATTTCCCCTGTCCGAGAAGAATCGGCATTACAACCTTTTCAGCTGCCCTTCCCTGGTGAACTGGCTGAATAAATCTATAGCCAAAAACATCTTGAGCTGATGCTACTAAATTCTTATAGCTTTTAGATCCAGAATAAGATTCATCACCCTTCATCATAGCTGACCACTGGTCTGAGCTCATGGCACCTGTTCCACTGTCTGTCAAAAGATCAATATAAACATCTTCGGCATCCAGTGAAAAGAGATTGTAGGAGCTAGCCTTTATCTTCTCTAGTCTTTCTTCATGGGTTAAAATCTTGATAGGTTCCACCATTTTAATCTTAAAGGGTTCTGCAAAATATTTTACGCTCATCTATACTACCCCCATTTAAATTTTTTTAATATTCACTCTATCTTGTGAAATTATTTTAACACCACTTAAATAGCTTGTCAAGATTTTTTAGAACTGTCTTTCCCTTAAGTTTTTTTGTTAATTTTTTAAAACTTTACAAAAAAAGATGAGCGTTTTAATTTAACACTCATCTTTTTAGATTGTCTATCGACATAGAGATCTATTTATTTATTTATTTATTTATCTACTTATTTATTTTCTTATTTATTTATACTGCTTAATCTTCTTTTTCTTCCCAGTCAACGGCTCTTCCGATTGCCTTTTTCCATCCTCTATAGAGCTTTTCTTTTTTAGCATCCTCCATAGTTGGACCGAATACTTCATCCACACTCCACTTATCCCTTATCTCGGCCTTATCCTTCCAGAATCCTACTGCAAGTCCGGCCAGGAAAGCTGCTCCAAGAGCTGTTGTTTCTATTGTATTAGGCCTGCGAACGGGAACTCCCAATATATCTGATTGGAAATTCATTAGAAAATTGTTTGTAGATGCCCCTCCATCTACTTTTAAATCTTTTAATCTTATGCCCGCATCACCTTCCATGGCTTCTAAGACATCTCGGGTTTGATAGGCTATAGATTCAAGAGCGGCCCTTATTATGTGGTTTCGATTTGTTCCACGGGTAAGTCCTACTATAGCTCCTCTAGCATACATATCCCAGTGGGGAGCTCCAAGGCCTGTAAAGGCCGGCACTACATATACGCCCCCAGTATCGTCTACCTTCTGAGCAAAGTATTCAGTATCTTTAGCATCGTGCACTATCTGGAGTTCATCTCTTAGCCACTGTACTACCGCTCCGGCTACAAAGATAGATCCCTCCAGTGCATACTCAACCTTTCCATCTATGCCCCATGCTATAGTGGTTAAGAGCCCATGGTCAGAATTTATCATCTCTTCTCCTGTATTCATCAACATAAAGCATCCAGTTCCATAGGTGTTTTTAGCCATGCCAGCTTCAAAACAAGCCTGACCAAAAAGTGCTGCTTGCTGGTCTCCAGCTATTCCAGCTATAGGAATCTCAGCCCCTGCAAAGGTATGGGGATCTGTTCTTCCATAAACTTCACTGGAATTTTTAACTTCTGGAAGCATAGAAAGAGGTATATCCAGTTCTTCTAAGAGTTTCTTATCCCATTCCAAGTTTTTTATATTATAAATCATAGTTCTAGAGGCATTGGAATAATCAGTTACATGTACCTTTCCACGAGTAAGATTCCATATAATCCAAGTATCTATAGTTCCAAATAGGAGTTCTCCATTTTCCGCCTTTTCTCTAGCACCTTCTACATTATCAAGTATCCATTTGATCTTGGTTCCAGAAAAATATGCATCTATCAAGAGACCCGTATTTTCTTTTATGTAGTCTTCAAGTCCCCTAGCTTTTAAATCATCACAAATCTTGGCAGTTCTTCTACACTGCCATACTATGGCATTATAGATAGGCCTGCCTGTTTCCTTATCCCAAACAACAGTTGTTTCTCTTTGATTAGTAATTCCTATGCCTGCTATTTCATCAGGCCTGATTCCAGCTGTTTCAAGAACTTCTCTTGCAACTCCCGACTGGGTGCCCCATATCTCCATCGGATCGTGTTCTACCCAGCCACTTTTTGGATAAATCTGCATAAATTCATTTTGAGCAGTTTTTATTATCCCTCCTTCATGATCAAATATTATAGCTCTTGAACTGGTTGTGCCTTGATCTAAGGCTAGTATATATTTTTTTTCCAAAACTTTCCCCCCTTAAATTTAAATCTATCGGGTAAAAAAAATAAGCGTTACAAGAAACACTTATTTTACATATGCCAAACATCTTTGTTGCTTGTAGAAATACTTATAGCTCCTGCATTTAAACTATTTATAACGTCTGACTTATCTCTTATAAGTCCGCCAGCTATAACTGGTATCCTAGTTTCTTCCCTTATCTCTGCTATAATCTTGGGCATTATACCCGGCAGTATTTCTACCGCATTGGGTCTCATATTTTTAATAGACTCAATACCTGAAACTAAGGATAGAGAATCTAAGATAAAGAGTCTTTGGATAGTAAATATTCCCAAATCTTTAGCTGCCTTTACTAGATTTACCTTGGTTGTTATTATTCCGTCAGGATTTATCATCTCTTTTATATACTTTAAAGCTGTAGTATCTTTTGAAAATCCTCCAATTAAGTCCACATGGACATAAACAAGTTTATCATTTTTATGAAGCAGTTCTACTGTTTCTTTTATATTTGATATATTCCCAGTAAGTAAAAAAATAATTTTACAGGGGGAATTAATAGTCTCTTGGACCTTATTAATATCATTAATAGCTGCTATTATAGGATTATCCTCTAAAGCAGTATAGAAATTATCACTCATACTAAATCTCCCCTTAAAAGTCTAAAAGATTATAGAGCATTTCTCCATATACCTTTACTCTACTTTTAATTTTACCTCATTTGGAATTTGGATGCAAGAAAATTACAGAGTTTAACTTTGCCACTCTACACTTATTACACCTTCTACTTCGTCTATAATTTTTTTGAATTGATTATGACTAAAGTCTCTATTTGAAAGCAAGGTTACTTTTATTTTTATAATATTGCTATCTTCTTCCTCTTCATCTCTAGTTATTTTTATATCTTTTATAACAAGATCATTTTCACCAAATATTTTGCCTAAGTTTCCTATAAGGCCCGGTCTTTCAACACACTTTAGAATCATTACCCTATATTTATTTATTTCTAGCTTGGTTTCCAGGTTATTTAGTAATCCAAGCGAAAGAAATACAATTATAGCTGTTGTAATGCCGCCCAAATAGTAGCCGCTTCCTATAGCAAGACCTATTCCTCCACAAACCCATAAACTGGCTGCAGTTGTAAGTCCTCTTATAGTGTTTCCTGTTCTGATGATAGTTCCAGCACCTAAAAAACCGATTCCACTTACAACTTGAGCTGCAAGTCTTGCCGGATCATTGCCCTCTCCAAAGTTTTGAGTGGATATTAACATTATTAAAGCTGATCCTACCGTAACTAGGATGTGAGTTCTAAGACCTGCTGGTCTATTGGTATTTTCTCTTTCAATACCAATAAGACCTCCTATTAAAGTTGCTAAAAGTAGCCTTAATACGAGTTCTAAATTTCCTACCATATTTCCCACCCTCATTATAACAAATTATCCTTCAATGCTTCTTGAAGCTATAATATTTACATCTAAATCCAATATATTTTCAATTACTACCTGACCCATCTTAACTGGTGCCTTTAACTCTATATCATTTATAACTTTCATGCAATCAAAAATTTTATCCTTTGGAATTTCACTCTCTGTTCTTACAGGTATTCTGGTAAGAGAAGCCCCCTCTACCTTTACAGTTGTTGTAAGGAGCCTGGTCGGTCTTGTAAGCTCTTTTACTCCATACATCTTGCCCCTCTTACAGTCAGCTCCGTCTACTCTGTAACCGCCTTCTACACTCTCATCTTCTACTACCTCTATATGACAGCCTATGGGACAAACTATACATATCATATCTTTTTTACCCATTTTATTCATCTCCCCTTACAACTTCTACAGTTAAATGTTTTCCATCCAGTCCTTGGAATATTTTAGGAGCTAGAATTACCCTCTCCATCTCACTTGGCATCATAAATCTCTTTTTAAAACTTTTTATTTCCTCTCCATCAAGTTTTACAACTATTTTAGAGTTTTCATAGATATCTCTTACTCTTAAAAAAAGTTCCAAAGGTTTATTGAGATTTTCCTTATTTATTACTTGAGGAACTGCGCACCCTATTCCATATCCCGGGCTTATATCCATCATATCTTTTTTTTCTTTTTTATCACCTTTTATATAGTCGGCGGCGCTTTTTCCAGCTCTGTTGCTCTCTCCTGTTACATAGTCTACAACATCGTGAACATGAAGAACATTTCCGCAGGCAAATACTCCGTCGATTTCAGTTTCCATGGTTTCATCAACTATAGGTCCTCCTGTGTTTCTATCAAGGCTTATACCCATATTTGTAGATAATTCATTTTCAGGAATAAGTCCAACTGATAGAAGCACTGTATCACATTCATACTCGATTTCTGTTCCTCTTATAGGAACCTTGTTCTCGTCAGTTTGTGCTACTATTACACTTTCAACTCTTTCTTTCCCATTTATCTGGATTATATTGTGCCCTAGCATAAGAGGTATATCAAAGTCTTCCAAACACTGTACTACATTTCTAGAGAGTCCTGCTGCATAGCTTCCTCTGGCTAAAACTCCTATAACTTCTGCCCCTTCAAGAACTAGTCTTCTCGCCATTATAAGTCCAATGTCTCCCGAACCCAGTATTATAACTTTTTTTCCAACCATATAGCCTTCCATATTTATAAGTCTTTGAGCAAGCCCCGCATTATATACTCCTACAGGTCTTGTCCCTGCAATGTTGAGCGCTCCTCTGGTTCTCTCCCTGCATCCCATGGCTAGGACAACTGCCTTAGCCTGAATCATAACCAGACCATCATCACTGCTTATAGCAGTAACAAGCTTGTCCTTACTTATGTCCATTGCCATAGTATCGAGTCTGTATTCTATTCCATGGTCCTTTAGCTTTTCTATATATCTCTCTGCATATTCAGGTCCGGTAAGCTCCTCTTTAAATATCTGGATTCCAAAACCATTATGTATGCATTGTTGAAGGATTCCTCCAAGTTCAAGGTCCCTCTCTAGGACCAATATACTATCTATTCCATTTTCCTTTGCTTCTATAGCAGCAGCTAAACCAGCTGGTCCGCCGCCTATTACAACCAGATCATAATTTTGCATTTTACCTCTCCTCCTATCAATATTAAAACTAGTCTTTAGTTCTCCAAAGAGCAATATTTGATCCCGGTCTGTCTTTTACAACTTCAGTTAGATCTATTTCTAGTTCACGAGCTAATATTTCCATAACTCTAGGCTGGCAAAATCCTCCCTGGCATCTTCCACTTCCCGGCCTTACTCTTCTCTTTATTCCATCTACTGTTTTTCCTCCTGCATTTCTGTGGATAGAGTCAACTATTTCTCCTTCAGTTATGTTTTCGCATCTGCAGATTATTCTTCCGTATTTTGGATCTTTTTCTATTATATCTTTTTTACCATCATCATCAAGCTCCATGAATTTGATCATAGGCCGTCTCTTAGGATTAAAATCTTTATTCTCTTTAAATCCGCCGTCCATGTCTTTTAGCATCTCTGCTACATATTTTCCAATAGCAGGGGATGCAGAAAGTCCCGGCGATTCTATTCCAGCTACATCTATAAAACCTTGAGCGCCCTCTACCTCTTCTATAATAAAATCTTTTTTATCAGGCGTTGCACGAATTCCTGAAAAAGATGTTATCACATCACGGAAGGGAATATTCTTAATTGCCTTTGATGAAGTTTCTCTTATAAAGTTCAAGCTCTCTTCTGTTGTTTCTACATTATCTCTTTTTTGTATTACTTCAGCATTAGGTCCTACAAGTAAATTGCCATGGGTTGTGGGCAAAACTAATACTCCTTTTCCATACATGGTTGGACACTGAAATATAACACTATTTACCAGATCTCCTGCTTTTTTATCAAACAAGAAATACTGTCCTCTTCTTGGAATTATAGTAAACTTTTCTCTAGCCACCATATTATGTATCTTATCTGCATAGAGTCCTGCTGCATTTACTATATACTTGCTTCTTACTTGACCTTTTCTGGTATAGATCTTGTAGCCTTCTTCTTCTTTTTCTATATGAGTAACTTCTCTATTTAAAGAAAGTTCTACTCCATTATCCATTGCATTTTCCATAAGAGCAACTGCCAGTTCCCAAGGTCCCATAATGCCAGCTGTTGCTGCGTGAAGCGCCATTAAAGCTTCATCTGAAATATTTGGTTCCATTTTTTTAAGCTCTTCTCTTTCGATTAATCTCATCTCTGGAACTCCGTTTATTATTCCCTGCTTATATATTTTTTCTAAAGTCTTTCTATCTTCTTCATTAAAGCCTACAACCAATGAGCCTATTCTTTTAAAGGGTACGTCTAAATCTTCACAGATCTCATCAAACATCTTATTGCCCTCTACATTAAATCTTGCCTTGAGGCTTCCTGGTTCTGCGTCGTAGCCTGCGTGAGCTATTGCGCTGTTAGCCTTTGTGGCTCCATTGGAAACATCATTTTCTTTTTCTAAAACCAAGATTTTTAAATCATATCTAGAAAGCTCTCTAGCTATAAAAGAACCTATTATTCCGGCACCTATAATGGTTACATCATACATTTTATTTTCCTCCTATATTTAAATATAAAAATACCATAACTATGCCTTTCTCTAGAAAGACATTAGTTATGGTATCTCTTTTCTCTACCTTATATTTACTTGTTGTAAGTTTATTTCACTCTCAAAATCTTACTTAAAAAGATCTGGATAATTAGTAATTATACCATCTACTCCATACTCTTTCAATCTTTCTGCTGTTTTTTTATCATTTACAGTCCAAACATATCCCAAGAGATCGAGCTTATGGATAGTATCTATAAGCTCACCATCTACATGGCTAACTCCAGGATGTACGCTCCATAAATCAAGATCTAAGTTTTTAATATACTCCGGCAGGCCTATCAGATATGCTTCAAACAAGATGCCAAGTTTGATAGTCTTATCTAATCGCCTTACTCTCTCTAGTGATCTATGACTGAAAGAAGATATGACTATATTTTTTTTTCTATTCTTTTTATTTAAGATTTCCATAACTTTCTCTTCCAAGCCTCTGGAGTCAAAAGCCTGGCTTTTAAGTTCTAAATTAAGAACTAGATTCTCTGGAACAAGATCTAGGAGTTCTTCAAGAGTCGCTATTCGCTCGCCCTTAAATTCATCACTAAACCAAGATCCATTATCTAACTTAGATAGCTCTTCAAAAGTTAAATCCTTGATTTCGCCTTCTCCATCAGTAGTCCTTTCAACTGACCAGTCGTGAAAGACTACAACTCTTCCATCTTTAGTTAGCTGAAGATCCGTTTCAATTCCATCGCAACCTAGTTTTAAAGCAAGTTTCATGGCAGCGATTGTATTTTCAGGTGCTGAGCCTGATGCACCTCTGTGAGCTATAATTTTCATTATCTTCCTCCTAGGGTTATAAATTAATACTTAGAATAATAAGTTTGGTAGAAACATTACTAAACTAGGTATATAGGTTATGAGCATTAATGCTACTATGAGCGCAAATATAAAGGGCAAGACTTCCCGCGTAAAGTCCTGTATAGGCGTTCCTGTAATAGAGCAAGTGGTAAACATCATGGTTCCAAACGGAGGCGTTACTCCTCCTATCATTATGTTTACAATAATAACAAGACCAAAGTGAACAGGATCTACTCCTAAGCCTACAACCACAGGCACAAGTAAAGGTGCTAGGATTATCAGTGCTGCCCCGCCCTCTAGAAACATTCCAAGGATGAGGAGCATTACATTTATTATTCCTAACATAACCCATTTATTACTGGTCATATTTAAAAGTAAGCTGGTAATAGTCTGAGGTATTCTCTCCCAACTCATATAATATCCAAACACTGACGCTGCTACAACAATCAATACTACTGTACTTGTTCCATATATTGTATCTTTTATTATAGGAAGAAAATCTTTGAATTTTAATTCTTTATATATAAAAAATCCAACTAGAATACAAAATACTACCGCTATTGCTCCAGCTTCTGTAGGAGTAAAGTATCCTGCTCTAAGACCCATTATTATTCCAAATGGTAAAAACAATGCCCATATAGATTCTATTCCTTGTTTAAATATTTCCCCTATAGTTGCTCTTTTTGCTCTAGAAGGCTTGTAACCTCTTTTTTTAGATATAATTGCAA
>NZ_JARIEF010000090.1 GCF_029266915.1 Tissierella sp.
ATGATTATAAATCAATATATAATCATTATAAGTCAATATACATTTTATACCCAATTTCATCTGTAAATAATATAGTAATTGTTTATTTTTATGGTTTTATAATGTTTTTACAGCTATCTTTTCTATCTGCTTAAACTTCTTATATTTTCAACAGGTGATGCATTTATAATCTTTCTTGAAGGTAGATAAAATATCAGAGTTATTAGTATAAGAAATATTAAAGATATTACGATGTGAACCTTCCAAGGATACAACCAAAGTCTATAGGAGAATATATCTTTTACTACTCCTATTACTCCTAAATTTATTCCTTTCAAACTTAAGCTAGAACCTATCAAGAGGACTACAAATAAGATTATATGAGTTAAGACTAAAGCAATTAAAGCATTTAAAAATCCTAGTTTTAAAAACTCCCCTTTAAACTCTCGTCTTGTTACTCCAAGAGACTGAAGTATTCCTATCCTATTTCTATCTTGCTCCATTTTTGATACCATTATGTTGTAGAGTATCAAAAGGCTGATAGAACTTGCCGTAAGAGCAAGTAGAGCTATTATAAGAGCATTATTAAAGGCCTCTTGAAAAAGTTTTGAGTTGCTTTCATTATAATTGTAAAGTGTATAACCTCTCTCGTGTGCAAAACTTAGAAGCTTTGAGTTTAAAAGAGGATCCGAATGGTTTGAATTTGTGTCGATATAAATAATAGTTCTACCATACCTTGTTGGGTAAATTGTCTTTACAAGATCTCGGAGTTGATCTACTTCTAAATATCTAAGACTAGATCTAGAGTTGCTATAGAGGTTTTCCATTCCCTCTATTGAAGAGAGTATTACATAGTTTGCCTTGTTATTTGAAAATGGCCACTTACCACCTTTAGGAAGTGAATTTATAATACCAGCAACCTTAACCTCTGCAGTATTGAAGATATCTACATAGGCCATGCCTTGTATTTCTTCTGCATTTGCGGATAGTCTAATAATGTCTCCAACTCCTATCTCTTCTTGAGATGAGTAGTAATCACTAAATCTTTTTTCATAAGTCATATCGTAAAGATCACTATTTTTAAATACATAATTCATTCTATTATCTTCATTAGTATTTTGAATTAAAGTATTTTTAGATAGATCTTTTTTATTATGTCCTTGTCCTTGTAGATACATCGGACTTAAGATGATAACTTCTTCTCCATTTTTAAACTTCTCAAGATCTATAGAACCACTATCTAGCATACTTTTATATTCATTAAATAATTCACTATCAGTTTCTATGCCATATATCTTGGTATAAAAAGAATTTTTAACCGCCTCTATTTCTCCTTCAAGCTCACTGTTATATTTAGCAAAGTAATTCTTCTTAAAGTCTAGAGGAAGTAAGCTTTCAAAGTCATTTAAGATCTGATTGTCTTCAATACCATCATACCAAAGCATGGTTTCTTTACCAACCTTATAACTTTCCACCCCTGTTACTTCTTTTATATCCCTAAGAAACTCTTCTATATTCTTTAATTCCTTAGCTGACTCACCATAAAAAGTTTCCATAGCAAAACTTGGCCTATCTTTTTCTACTACTACTTTCTTATAGTCATTAAAAGAAGTAAAAACAAGCATTAAAGATGATAATAGGATTGTAATTGCTATAAAGCATATTCCAAATGATAAAATGGTCTTTCCTCTATTAACCTTTAAGTTTTGTAGATTTATCCTTTTAAAATTTTGGTATTTTACTTCTCTATCACCTTTATAATCTTTCTTCTTTCTCTTAGGCGGTTTTGATATAGTTCCTACCAGTGGAATATTTACTGCATAAAATATAGGCACTATCATGCCCGCAAAGAGTGACACAACTCCTGCTAGTATTCCAGTTATTAATAATTTTGGATTTATAAAAAATTGTAAATCCCTTCCTCCAAAACGATTCATCATCCAGACAAGAGCTAGGGAAGATATAAGCCCAGTAGGAACTCCTATTAAGAGGCCATTTCTCAAAAAATGTAGACCTTCATAAAATATTATTTTAATTATCTGTTTCTTAGTAGCCCCAATAGACCTTAGGAGTACTAGTTTTCTAGATCTTCTTTTCATCTGAGTTAAAAATATCTGAAATATTGCTAGAGCAGTTGCAATAAAGATAATAGCTATAATAGTTAAATCCAGTACTCTGTCTGTATTGTCTTCACTTGTTCCAAAGGCTAGGTAGTTTTTCCTAAATTTTGATTCATTTATAGCTACCTTACTATCTCCCTTGGCATTTCCCTCTAGAGTTTTATCTTTTGTTTCATCGGGTACTCTTCCTACTTTTACTTCATCAAAAGCTTTAAAATATTCATCTATTTCTCTTGCCGGAGCGCCTATAAGTTCTGAAAACATGTCGGAGTTAGCAGAAGTTTCATCTTTTATATCTACAAGTTCTTTAGATGCTAGATATTTTTCATCTATACTGCTATATAATCTATCTCCAAGAGAAGAAGATTGTAAAAATATATTATAATACATCTTATGATCCTTAAGGTCAACAAGCTCACTGTTGTAGAGATTTTCTTTTAAAGACTTGGCAGCGCTCTCTCTTATAAAACTATTAGCTGCTTGAAACTCATCTAAGGCCCATTTATCTGTATAGGTGTTTAGTATTCCTGTAACTATAAAATCTTTTGAAATAGTTATTTCTTGTTTTTCATTGAAGCCATCTTTCTTTATAATCTCAGGGTCTACCTCATCACCATCTATATAGTAATGTATATAGTCATTACTAACAATTATAGTAGTGTCTCCTTTTTTTTCATAAGGTGTTTCATGTTGCTTATAGTATTTTACTCGATCATTTGCCATCATAGAACTTTCATATAATTCATCAAGCGCTACTTGTTTTTCTTCTTCACTAGTAGATTCATCTTTAAATATTTCATTTACTTTATCATTAAAGTTTTTTTGTTCTTGGTAACCTTTATATCCTCGATCTATTAGTTCTTGACTTCTAGTCTTTATATAATCTTTTAAACTTCCCTGAGTGGTTGGAATCTTTATATCAACACTTATCTCTTGTCCTATTTCAAGTTCTAGCCCCATTTTACTCATCTGGTTTATCTCAAGCATTATTTCATTGTCTTCCTTAGGGTAGCTACCCTTATAGAAGGTAAATCTTCCCATATCTAAGAGGTCTTCATCAAAAGATCCAACTACCCCCGCCCGCTCTGACTCCCCAACTATAAGACTCTTTCCTATTTTATCAATTCCATCCTCAGCTTGGAGTTTTTTTAAGATCTCTTCATCCCCTTGAAGATAGGATGCATGATACTCTCCATAGAGGTCTAATCCTTGTTCTAGCTTAGTTTTTTCAGTGCTAGATTTAAATATGGTTGAAGTTATTATAAATATAAATGAAAGAGTTATAACAAGTGATATAAGAAGGGTATCTTTCTTCCTTCCCTTTAGTCCTCTTTTAGCAATCTCCTTTAAGTTCATCTTAGTCCCTCCAATATAGAAATATAAGATCTATTTATTTTTAGCAATTTATCTCTCTACAAAAATCTACTTTCATATTGAGACTCATATACTTGTTTTTCTTCAATAGATATAATATCTCCATCCGAGAGAGTTATTATGGTGTCTGCTGTTTTTGCTATCTCAAGATCATGAGTTACTAAGATTATTGTTTGATTAAACTTTTTAGCCAGATCTTTTATAAGCTTAAGAACTTCAATACCAGTATTTTCATCAAGATTTCCAGTAGGCTCATCGGCTAGAATTATAGCTGGCTTGGAGATAAGAGCCCTTCCTATAGCAACCCTCTGTCTTTCCCCGCCTGATAGCTCATCCGGATAAAAGTTTATCTTGTCTTTGATTCCTAGTGTGCTTATTACTTCATCTAAATGTTCTTGATCTACCCCTCTTCCGTCTAAGTGAATAGGCATAAGGATGTTTTCTAAAACAGTATGTTCATCTAAGAGATTAAAAGATTGAAATATAAAACCTATTCTTCTTCGTCGAAGCAGAGCTAATTCACTGTCTTTTAAATCAAAAACACTTTCTTCCTCCAAGAAAAGCTTTCCATTTGTGGGCTTATCTAGCCCTCCTAGGATATGTAGCAGAGTAGACTTTCCAGAGCCACTTTTACCTATAATTGCATAAAAAACCCCTTCCTCTAATTTAAGATTGCTCTTTTTTAGGGCCTCTACTTTTAGTTTTCCCTTACCATATGTTTTTTCTATATCTACGGCTTCTAATATTATATTCAAAAAAACACCCCCATTATTTTAAAAAAAGAGGCACTATAAAGTGCCCCTCTAATTACTTGCCCAGATGAGAATTAAAATCATAACAATTAGTATAGGACTAAAAACTATAAGTCCTGATATCATAAGTGCTAATAAATCACCTTTCTCCAATTCAATAGGATTTTGCTCTTCTTCCCATTCTGCTTTTGGATCATAGGCTTGATCAAAATCTATCTCGTCTGTCTTTTTATATTTGCTTCTTTTTTTAATCGATTCCATCGATTTATCTATTTTTTTTTGGAAAAACATATCTCTTTTCCTTTCTAAGCTAGGTCTTCATCCATATTTAACTTGTGATGACAAGCTACAAAGTGGCCTGGTCTAGCTTCTTCAAACTCAGGAGCTACGTTTACACATATTTCTGTCGCATAAGGACATCTAGTATGGAACTTACATCCTGATGGTGGTCTTATAGGGCTTGGTATATCTCCCTGCAGAACTATATGCTCTTTTTTAGAGTCAGCGTCCGTTGTTGGTATAGCTGAAAGAAGTGCTTCTGTATATGGATGCATAGGTCTATCATACAGTTCTTGTGTTTCTGAAAGTTCTACTATGTTTCCCAGATACATAACTCCTACTCTATCTGATATATATTTTATAACACTCAAGTCATGTGATATAAACAAATATGTTAAATCTTCTTTTTCTTTTAAGTCAAACAATAGGTTTATTATCTGTGATTGGATAGAAACGTCCAGGGCAGAAACTGCCTCGTCACATACTATAAACTTAGGATTTAAAGCAACAGATCTTGCAATACCTATTCTTTGTCTTTGTCCACCTGAGAACTGATGAGGATATCTATGTACAAAGTAAGGTGCTAGTCCGCATTCTTCCATAGTGTCTATAATATAGTCCTGTAATCTATCATCATTTTTATCAAACATACCATGGGCATGTATTCCTTCTGATATAATCTGGCCTACTGTTAGTCTTGGGTTGAGTGAAGAATAAGGGTCCTGGAATATAAGCTGTAAATCTTTACGAAGCAATCTTATTTCCGGTTCTTTTAATCTTGCAAGGTTTATTCCATTATCACTTAAAGCTTCATATTCTTCAAATCTTGGATTTGATTTGTGCTTGTCTCTTAAAGCTTGTACTTCTACTTCAGCTTTTTTTACATCTTCTTCTAATTTTAAAAGTTCAGTATTAAAAGAAGCTATTTTTTGATCTGAGGAACTATCGGTACCTTTAACGCTTACTCTTAATTCTTCTTTTTTTATCTTAGTTCTGATTTTAAAAGCTTCTCTTTTTATCTTGTGCTCTTTTATAGTTGCTTTAGCAACCTCTTCTAAGTTGTCTGCTGTAAACAAACCACCTATAAGCTGAACTATGTCCAGATATAAGTTTCTAGCTTCTTTTTCTATTGCTTTATACTTCTCTAACGCTTCATATTTCTCTGGGCTCTCTGCCATACCTTCGTAAGCTTTCATACTTTCAGCTTCTTTAGATCTTAAATCGTCAAGTCTTTTTTTGTTTGCAGGCAATTTTTCCAAAGTTTCAAATACATAGTCAGGAGCTAGTTCATCTATATCTCTACCATAATATATAGTTCTTCCATCTGTTTGATCGTGAAGCTGAAGCAGTGTACGTCCTAATGTAGACTTACCGCAGCCAGACTCTCCAACGAGACCTAAAGTCTCTCCTTCATATATATCAAGGCTTATATCTTCATTTGCCTTTACATAAAGAGTTTCTGTGCTAAACATACTTTGTTTCTTAATTGGGAAATATTTCTTCAAGTTTTCAACTCTGATGAGAACTTTTTTATCCTTTTCTGTTTTCGCCACTAGATCTCACCCCTTTTTCTGGATAATAACAACGTATATAATGATCTTTCTCTACTTCAAGAAGATCTGGTTCTGTTTCATTACATTTATCTGTTGCATATTTGCACCTAGGAGCAAACTTACAGCCCTTTGGCAGGTTTAAAGGATGAGGAACTGAACCTGGAATTGCTTCCAGTCTTTTATCAGCTGGTGTATCCAGTCTTGGGATAGATATTATCAGGCCTTCTGTATAAGGATGAGAATATTTGCTTTCTTTTCCAAATATAGTTCTAGCACTAGCTTTTTCTACCACTTGACCACAATACATAACCGCAACATCATCTGCCATCTCGTTTATAACTCCCAAGTCGTGAGTTATAAATAGGATAGACGTTCCTGTTTCTTTCTTTAAGTCGTTCATCAGTTTAAGTATCTGAGCTTGTATAGTTACATCAAGAGCCGTAGTAGGCTCATCAGCAATAAGCAGCTTAGGCTTGCATGCAAGTGCCATAGCTATCATAACTCTCTGTCTCATTCCTCCAGAGAGTTGATGAGGATATTGTTTTGCTACTGATTCTGGGTTTGGTATCTTAACAAGAGCTAGCATTTCTACTACTTTTTCTGCTGCTTGTTTTTTACTCATACCCTGGTGGACCATAAATGGTTCTGATACTTGCCTCTCTATTGTAAACACTGGATTTAAAGATGTCATAGGTTCCTGGAATATAACAGATATATCATTTCCTCTTATTCCATCCATATCCTTTACAGGTGTATTGGTAAGATTCTTACCATCAAAAATGATTTCCCCTTTATCTATATAACCGTTTCCATCTAGTAATTTTATAATACTCATAGCTGAAACGCTTTTTCCACTTCCACTTTCTCCAACTATACCTAAAGTCTTACCTGACTCTACAGAGTAAGTTACTCCGTTTACTGCCTTTACAGTACCTTTTTTTGTTTCAAAGAATGTATGCAAATCTTTTACGTCTAATAATGGCATTTATTTTCCCTCCTAGCGTTCTTGAGATTTAGGGTCGATAGCATCTCTTAATCCATCTCCGATTAAGTTAATACATATTACACATGTACCAAGTAATGCAGATGCAAATACCCATCTCCACCAATAGTATTGAATAACTGTACTATTGTTAGCTCCATAGAGCATATTTCCCCATGTTGGCTGAGGTGCCTGAACTCCAAATCCTAAATAAGATAAACTCGCCTCTGTAAGCATACTGGTTGCAAACGACAAGGTCGCTGAAACTATTATAACAGAGATTACGTTTGGTAATATATGTTTAAATACAATATTTCTTTCTTTTATTCCTACAGCCTTTGCTGCTACTACATATTCTTGCTCTCTAACTGAAAGTACCTGTGCTCTTACAAGTCTTTGAAGACCAGTCCACGATAAGAGTCCTAGTATGACCATTATGAGGATAGTTTTTTGTTTTGAGCCCATATTGTTTCCAATTAAAGCAGAAAGAATCATTGCAAAAGGTAAGAATGGAAGTGCTGCTATGATCTCAGAGAATCTTTGAAGTACGTTATCTAACTTTCCTCCAAAGTAACCTGACAAGCTTCCTATAACAATACCGATGATTGTAGAGATAATTACCGCTACAGCACCTATTGTCATACTCATTCTACCACCATTTAAAAGCCTTGTAAATACATCTCTACCCAGTTCATCAGTACCAAATGAGTAACCTTTAAGTCCCCAGGTATTTATTTTACCAGACTTATTAATTGCATAGTTTTGATAATATCCTGTATAAACTCTTTCTGTGTTACCGTTTTGAATATTGCTTGGTATATCTGTTTGTTTATTAGGCATTAGTTTGCCATTTTTCTTATAAGAATTATTTCCCCATGAAACTATATTAGAATCTTCAGTTATAGCTACATAGTGGTATCTTCCAGCATCTAGAGATACTATCTTGCTATCAGTTTCAGGTACACTACCTTCACCTTTTCTAGATACGTTACCCCAAACCTTAACTTCACCTTTATCATTAACAGCCGCCATAGTTGAAGCAGTTGCAGCTATATCAACTATAGTTCCCATATCTTCAGGAACTCTAGCATAACTGTTTTGCTGACTTCCTAGGTATACAACTTTTCCGTCATTAGTAAGTCCCATAACTGCATCAGCAGTTAAAGCTAATTTTTTAAGTTGACCTTGATACTGGTGGAACTCATTATAGTCATTGTTCATATTATTTCCAAAAAAATAACTCTTTCCATCTTCACCAAGTGCCATAGAAGCTTGATAGCCTGCATAAACTTCTTTAATGTCTGTAACATTTTGAAGATCCAGAGGTATTGAAGCCTGCTTTTGTCTGTCACTACCCCAAGCGAAAACTTCTCCAGCTTCGTTTAAGGCAACAATATGATCAAAACCAGCTGCAACATCTACTAATTTTCCCATTTCAATTGGTTTTTTACTTCTTCTATCTACTGGTAAATTTTTTATATCTATAGTATCTGTAATTTTAGTTTTTCCCCATGCATAAATGTCGCCGTCTTTTGAAAGCCCAACACTAAATGATGGTCCTATAGCAATATCTGCTACGTTTCCATCCAATGCTTCTGGATATTTCATCATATCCATTCCCGGAGCTGTATCTTTTTGACTTGTCTCCGAGTAAGAAAGGTCTATTGGTTTGAACAAAGGTCCAATAAGTACTGTTAAAAATATCGCACTGAAAACTATAAGACCTGTCATTGCAACCTTATTTTCCATGAAAGTTTTAATTACAGTCATTAATGGGCTCTGTACTTCTTCTTCTTGTAAATACGAAAGCTCTTCCTTCTTTCCAAATAGATTTGAAAAGAGTAGACTAAAAGAACTTTTTTTAGGCTTTTTATCTTTGTCATTGTTGATTTTGTTATCGCTCATCTTTCTACCTCCCCTTATCTATTTACCCTTACTCTAGGGTCTACTAATCCATAACTGATATCAGTGATCAGGTTACTACTTAAAGCTACTACTATATAAAGAAGTTGAATTGCCATAACTACGTTATAGTCTTGGTTGTTTAATGAATCTATTAAATATTTTCCAAGTCCATTTAAGTTAAACATCTTTTCTATTATAAGCGAGCCATAGAATACACTTGTAAACCAACCAACTAATAAAGTTACAATAGGTAAAAGAGCGTTTCTCCAAGCATGGCTAAGTATTACTACTCTTTCTTTTAAACCTTTTGCACGAGCTGTTTTTATATAATCCATAGAAAGTGCATCACTCATGGCAGCTCTGACATATCTTGTAAGTCCGCCCAGCGCTGAAAAAGTCATAACCATAAGAGGTAGTGCTAGGTATTTCATTCTATCTTGGAACATAACCCACCATGATCCTGTAAGGTTTGGTGTATTCATACCACTTACTGGGAACCATCCAAGTCTAACTGCAAATAAGTAAATAAACAATAGTCCAAATATAAAAGCAGGTATACTGTAACCTACAATTGTGACTACCTGTACTACCTTATCAAATGTAGAGTTTCTTTTTACAGCGCAATAGATACCTAAGGGTATGGTTATAATAAGAGCTGCAAAAACTGCAAATATGTTTATAAATATAGTATTTTTCAGAGGAGTTTTTATTATTTCAGTAACTGGTTTCTTATGAATTGAAGAATTTCCTAAATCACCTTTTAATAATCCGCTTACCCACTTAAAATATTTTGTTAATACAGGGTCATCAAGTCCCAGTCTGTCTCTTGCCTGCTGATAAACTTCTTCGTATTGATCTGGCTGTAATGTCTCTTTTAAATGTTGTACCTCTGCTCGAGCAGGGTCTCCAGGTATCATATCATATAAAAAAAACAAAATAATAGACATAGCTGCAAAAACCAATAGCATATAGCCAAATCTTTTTATTATATATTTAGTCATTTTATTACCTGCCTTATTTTAAATTTTTGTCTCTTATTTCGGTTAATATGATAACAAACTTCCATAATCATCAGACTATAGAAGTTTGTCACTTATGTAGAGGTGGAGAAAATTCCTCCACCTTCTATATAGATATATTTTAAACTATATTTTTTTAGATTCTATTATTTAGCGTCTACGTGTGCATATAATATAGCATCTGATACTCTTATTAAAGCATTTTTATCATAGTTCTTTAACTTTTCATTAAAGAAGTCATGATAGATGTTTGAATATAGTGGAATATCTGGTAATAATTCATTCCATCTAGTAACAAACTTAACAAAGTTAGCTTTGTATGCATCTTTATCTTCTGGATCTAAAAGTACCATAGCTTTAGCTGCAGCTTCTAGTTCTTCGTCTAATAAGAAGTTAGTGTTATATCCAGCTTTAACCATTTCAGGATCTGTTGTGTAAGTTGTAGATAGGTCATATGCTGGTGTATAGTTTGTAGCTAGGTTATACATTCCGTATGTTGGAACTCCGTATTTCTTATCGTTTGATCCATCACGGTACATATAAAGTAGTAACTCATCAAAGCTCATTACTGTTTGCTTTATTTCCATTCCTACTTCTTTAACGTCTTTGTTTTCTTGTAGTTTAACTACTAGAAGGTCTGAAACTGCGTTTTGCTCAGTTGAAGCCCATTCTATTATAAGTGGCATAAGCTTTCCGTCTTCGCCTTTTTTGTATCTGATTCCTTCTTTGTACTCTCCGCCTGCTTCGTCAAGAACCCATCCTGCTTCTACTAAAAGATTTTTAGCATCTTCTAAACTGTAAGCATATTGGTTTAAAGCTTCGTTTAAGTCAGCTTTAGTTTCTTGGTAGAACCACATTGATTCACCGTATGGTCCGTTTACAACTGTACCGAATCCGCCAGTAAATGCTTTAGCAAAGTCGTTTCTGTCTATAAGGTGAGCTATAGCTTGACGAACTGCTACGTCTGCTGTAGGACCAAAGTCAGTTTGGAATACTAATTTACCATAACCAGCACGAGCGTAATCATCGTAATCAAATCCGCCTTTTTCAACAAGGTCAAGACCTGCGTTGATTTCGTCTCCACTTGCCATTTGTGGTAATATGTCTATTCCACCTGTTTCTAATTCGTTTAAAGCTGTTTCTGATGTAACTTTCTTGTATATAACTGTTTTAATTTTTGGTTTTTGTCCTTCAAAGTTTCCAGGGAAGTTTTCGTTAGCTTCTAAAACTGCAGTTCTTGCAGATTTATCATAAGAAACTAATTTGTAAGGTCCTGTTGATGGGAAGTTTTCAACTTCGTTTCTAGCTACGTTGAATCTTTCTCCGAAGTTCTCCACAGTAAAGTTATCTGAGAAGTAAGCTCCTTTTCCATCGTCTTTTATTTCTACTGTTGCATCTGTCCAGAACTCTATATTAAGAGGACTTGCTGATACAGCTGGTAATTCATAGAAATATGGAAGGTTTTCTGCTGCTATTGTAAGTGCAAATTCTGTATCACTTATAAGGTTAACTCCAGTAAATTCTTTTGAAGTTCCACTGTTGAATTCTTCATAACCTTTAAGTTTGTATCCAGCGTCTGGTTTTCCTCCGCCGTCCTGAACTGCTTTAGATGACCACATCATGATTGATGCTACATAGTCTTTAGCTGTTATTTCAGTTCCATCTGCATATTTAAGATCTTCTTTAATTGTGAAGTTGTATGTTTTAGATTTATCTTCATTTTCTACAACATCACTTTTTGTTACTACTGTTTCGTTTATTAGATATTCACCTTCGTGGGTCATATCTACAGTACTCATGCCTGTTATGAATGTATAAATTTCATAGTCAGAAGCATTGTTTGTCCAATACGGAACCCAGTCACCTGTAAGTTCAGTAGTGTTACCTATTATTATTTGTCCATCTGCTGTTTCAGGTGCAGTGCTTTCTTCACCTTCTTCTGGTTCTTCTCCTTCTTCACCTTCTGGAGTTTCTTCTCCTGCTGCTGGAGGTGTTTCGGGCTTTTCTTCTTTAGGCGTACAGCCTATTAAGAAAGCAGATACCATTAGCGATAAAACTAATAATATTATTATACTCTTTTTATTCATAATTACTTTTCCCCCTTAAATATTTTTATTTTAAAAGTAGTATGTTTTTATACTACCCTTTAAAACACTAAGAAATAATAGCTTCTTATGGTTCTTTACTAAGCTCTCACTAACATCGGTCTCCTTAAACTTATAAAGTGTTACCTTTTGTTATAGTTTTAGCAAGATAACAAGTTATCATGCTAAAGTTATTTTTTTAAATATCCCTCTTAATATTTGCTAGAGATATT
Source organism: Tissierella sp. (assembly GCF_029266915.1). Lineage (GTDB taxonomy): Bacteria > Bacillota > Clostridia > Tissierellales > Tissierellaceae > Tissierella_A. Next base: position 12,281 of record NZ_JARIEF010000090.1, read on the forward strand.
TTTACTTCAGATAAGCTTTAAAAAAGATATGTTCTTAAGAGTTTTAATATATAATGAGAATGTTTACTAAAAACTGGTGTAAATTATTATAATTATAGCAACTATTTGATAATTTTGCAAGAAGAAATGTTGTAACCTGTTTGTAACCAATAGTTAGAATATTCATCCTACACTTAATATTGTATCATTTATTAAAAATTAATCAATCATAATTTAAACTTTATCAATAGAAAGAAATTCCGATAAAAGATTTTATCGGAATTTCTTTGATGATTTTTTATATGATAATTTATTTGTTTGTTTTTAAAAAGAACACTGCTACCGTTCCAGGTCCTGCGTGAGCACCTATTACTGCTCCTATTGATCCTATTAATGGCTCTTTTATGCCAAACTCTTCTATCATCATATCTTTAAGTTTAAGAGCAGATTCTAAGTCATCAGCATGATTTATAATTATATCTTGCTGGGACAGGTCAGTTTCTCCCTTAGTCTTATTTACAAGTTCTACTATAGATTTTAAGACCTTATTTTTTCCTCTTACCTTGTCTATTGGTTCAAGTTCTCCATCATTTACCCACAGTATAGGCTTTATACTAAGAAGACCTCCTATCATCTTTTGTGCTTTAGAAACTCTCCCACCTCTATATAGGTATTCTATATCGTCTATAGTAAATATATGCTCCATATTTTCTACAAAAAATCTAATCCTCTCTAGGATTTCCGTTTTAGATCTGCCTTCTTGAGCCATTCTAGCTGCTTCCATAACCATAAGTCCCTGTCCTCCTGAAACCGCTCTTGAATCAATAACCTCCACATCGCTATCTGGATATTTAGCTTCTATAGATTCTTTTGCTAAGACAGAACTAGTATATGTACCTGATAGTCCTCCTGAAAGAGATATGTAGATTATTTTTTCATTCTTTTCGATAGATTCTTTAAATTTATTTATAAATATTTCTGGAGTTATTTGAGCTGTTTTATATACAACTCCCTCCTTCATATCTTTAAAAACTTTATCTGATGTTATATTTACATTGTCTAAGTATTCTTTTTCTCCGTCTAAAACAAAGATAGGCAATATATCTATTTCATATTTCTCTATCAATTCTTTTGACAGGTCGCATCCACTATCGCTTATAATTTTTATTCCCATATAAATCCTCCTATTTTCTATTGTACTAATCAATTATTCTTTTTTATCATTTATCTTATATCATCTATCTTCTATACTATACTAATTTATTCAAAATGACAAAGCATAAAAAAAACCACCTTAGGTTTTCAAACTTAGGTGGTTTTGTGTTTCTTTTAATCTTTAAAGCATTGGTGATAAGAGTCTTGAAATAGACTCCTTGAACTTTATATAAGCAGATCTTTTTTCATATCTATCCATAGTTATTTCGGTGCATATATCTAAATCATCCAAAAACCTATCTGTAAGCTTTTTATTTACGACCTCATCATATATGAAGGCGTTCACTTCAAAGTTAAGTCTGAAACTTCTTATATCTAAGTTTGCAGTACCAACTGAAGAGACAAAACTATCAGCTATCATAACCTTCGAGTGGAGGAAACCATTATCATAGGTATAAACCTTTACCCCAGCTTCTAAGAGATCCCCGACATAGCTCATACTAGCCCAATACACAAAGGGGTGATCTGGTTTGTTGGGAATCATAACCCTTACATCCACTCCTGATAAGCCTGCCAGCCTAAGGGCTTCAAATATACTCTCATCTGGTATGAAATAAGGTGTTTCTATATAAAGCTTATCTCTAGAGTCTGAAATCATCTTCATATAACCATCTTTTATGCTAGGCCATTTTGAGTCAGGCCCGCTAGAAACAATCTGAACACCTACATTGTCATCTTCTCCTTCATCGTGAAGAAAACTCTGGGCTGATTTTATTTCTTCTCCAGCTGCAAATCTCCAGTCTAAAAAAAACCTCCACTGCAAAGAACTTACAGCCGATCCTTTTATCTTTGTGTGAGTATCTCTCCAGTTTCCAAACTTTTTAGACTTTCCTAGGTATTCATCACCAATATTAAACCCACCGATGAAGGCTTCCTCGCCATCTACGATACATATTTTTCTATGATTTCTATAATTTATTCTGATATTTAACCAAGGTACAAAAGGAGGAAAGAAAACTGCTATTTCTATGCCAGATTTTTCCATAGATTTCTTAGCTCGTTTCCTAATGCCTCTTCCGCCCATGCCGTCTAGCAGAAGCTTTACATCTAATCCCGCCTCCGCTCTTTCTTTTAAAGCTTCTATAATTTCACTGCCTATATCATCATTTTTAAATATATAATACTGTATATGAATATATCTCTTAGCTGCTCTTATACTTTTAAGAAGTGCTGCAAATTTTTCTTCTCCGGTAAAATAAAGCTCTACACTGTTATCATCTGTATAATAAGCATCACTGTTCATAAGATGCATTTTTATAAGATCTTCATATACATATAAATTCGGGTTTTTAAGAGTAAATTCTCCGTCTTTTATTTGTTCCTTTTGTTCTATAGCTAAGTTTCGGAAATAGCTTTCTTCTTCTTTTTTGACCTTAAATAATCTTTGCCTTGAAAGATCCTGTCCAATAAAAAGATAGAGTACAAATCCAAAAACAGGTATAAAAGTTAAAACCATAATCCAGAGCCAAGTAGATGTTGGATTTTTTCTTTCAAATATTATCAGCAAAAACGCCAATATTATATTTATCCATAACAGACTGCTTGTAAGAATCAAATAATTATCTACAAAAGTCTTCAACTCAATCACCCATTATCTTATTTATTTTTTAGATCTATATCTTTTATTTGTATCTAAAATTCTCTTTCTTATTCTATATGAAAGTGGTGTGATTTCAATAAGCTCATCTTCTTCTATAAACTCCAGTGCTTCTTCTAAACTCATTAGGTTTGGAGGTGATAGTCTAAGCGACTCATCAGTTCCAGATGAACGAACGTTGGTCTGTTGTTTTTTTCTTGTTACATTTACTTCTATATCTTGTCCTTTAGGATTTTCTCCAACTACCATTCCAGCGTAAACTGGGACTCCAGCTCCAAGGAATAAAACTCCCCTACTCTCAGCTGCGTGAAGACCATATGCAGTTGTCTCTCCTGTTTCAAATACAATGATAGATCCCATTTTTCTTCTTGGAATATCACCTTTATAAGGAGCGTACTGATCAAATATAGTGTTTATGATTCCGTTACCCTTTGTATCTGTCATAAATTCTTGTCTATATCCTATAAGACCTCTAGCAGGAATTGTAAACTCTAGTCTAGCGTAACCTCCTGTAGCTTCAGTCATGCTTAGAAGTTCACCTTTTCTCTGGCCTAGTTTTTCTATAACAGATCCAACAAAATCGTTAGATACGTCTATTACTACTTTTTCTATAGGTTCCATTTTTTTGCCATCTATTTCTTTAAATAATACTTCTGGTTTTGATATTTGGAACTCATAGCCTTCACGTCTCATAGTTTCTATAAGGACAGAAAGATGAAGCTCTCCCCTACCTGAAACTTTAAAGGAATCTGTTGCGTCAGTATCTTCTACCTTTAGTCCTACATCTGTTTGAAGTTCTTTATATAGTCTGTTTCTTATTTGTCTAGAAGTTACAAACTTTCCTTCTCTTCCTGCAAAAGGACTGTTATTTACTGAGAAAGTCATAGATAAAGTAGGTTCACTTATCTTTACAAATTCAAGTGCTTCTGGATGGTCGGTTGGACAAATTGTATCTCCTATGTTTATATCCGTAATACCAGCTATAGCTATAATGCTTCCAGCTTTAGCCTCTTGAACTTCAACCTTATCCAAGCCTTCAAATTCATAAAGTTTTCCTATCTTTATTTTTTCCTTTTTATCAGGATCTAGTTTATTTAACAGTACTGCCTCTTGATTTATGTTTATAGTTCCTCTTTCAATTTTTCCAACGCCTATTCTTCCTACATATTCATTGTAGTCAATTGTTGAAATCAGAACTTGTAAAGGTTCTTCTGGATTTCCTTTTGGAGCTGGTATATACTCTAGTATTGTTTCAAATAAAGCTTTCATGCCTGGTTCTTGAGTATCAGCTTCAAGGCTTGAAGTACCTTGCTTTGCTGAAGCGTATACAAAAGGACAGTCAAGTTGGTCTTCTTCTGCTCCTAGTTCTATAAACAGATCCAATACTTCATCTATTACAGCTTCAGGTCTTGCTTCTGGTCTATCTACTTTATTTATACAAACTATAACAGGATGCTTTAATTCTAATGCTTTTTTAAGTACAAATTTTGTTTGAGGCATCGGACCTTCAAATGCATCTACTAGAACTACTACTCCGTTAACCATGTTTAAAACTCTCTCTACTTCTCCTCCAAAGTCAGCGTGACCTGGTGTATCTATTATATTTATCTTTGTATCTTTGTAATGAACGGCAGTATTTTTAGAAAGTATTGTGATTCCTCTTTCTTTTTCAATGTCTCCCGAGTCCATTACTCTATCTGCTACATCTTGATTTTCCCTGAAGATTCCTGATTGTTTTAACAAACTATCTACTAGTGTTGTTTTACCGTGGTCTACGTGGGCTATTATTGCTATGTTTCTTATATCTACTCTTTCCGTTTTCATTATAAATTCCTCTCTTTAACAAAATAGTTCAAACTATTTGTTTTTTATTAATTAGTTTTTAACTTCTAAATAAAAACACATTGAAAAACTGGCATGCTTATAATGCCAGCTTTTAGCTACTTTTAAAATTTAAATATAATAAGAAAACTAAGAAAGATATTTGATCGCTGTTACCATGTTCCTATCTAAAATTAGTTCATCTGAAAGCCCTTCTACTAAAACAAGCCCTCTTCCTCTACATTTGAGTTCCATAGGATTATAAGATTCAAAGTCATAATGTATACCTGTTCCTTCATCCCTTACATGTATAACTATCTTATCATCCTTGAGTTCTATACTTATTTGAACCATTTTAGATTCAACATATTTATTTCCATGGAATATTCCATTTATAATAAGTTCATTCATGATAAGTCTTATTTCAAATATAGTATCTTTATTATCTATCATTTCATCAAGTTTTTCTAATATATTTTCTACAAAGTTTTTAACGAGTCCCAAATCACTAAAAATTGAGCCTTGATAAGTATAATCCATTTTATCACATCCAGTAAGTTTATTCTATATTTTTATAAAATTTATTTTCCTATTGTATCTTCTATTCTTTAATTTACCCAAATAATATTTTTATAACCTATAATAATAAAAACTATATAAATATAGATTGTATTTTTTATATTGTTTTGTTATAATAAGACTATGTTTAATATGTATCAAAAAAAAGGAGGGTTTTATCATGGAAAAATGGGTATGTCAACCATGTGGTTGGGTATATGATCCAGCAGAAGGAGATCCAGACGGAGATATAGCACCTGGAGTAGCTTTTGAAGATTTACCAGAAGATTACGTATGTCCAATATGCGGAGCTACGAAAGATCTTTTTGAAAAAGAATAATACATAAAAGACCAACCCTGTGTTGGTCTTTTTTTTTACCCTATATTAGTGGTTCAAAAACAGTCCAAGCTTTTTCTAAATTAGTTTTATTCGCCGCAGAATATGGAATAATTAATTCTCTATTCTCAACACCCAGCTTATTTGCTATTATTTTTATATGCTTTTGGAAATTCCCCTTTGAAATCTTATCCGCTTTAGTTGCAATAACTATACCATCATATCCAAAACTCTTAATCCAGTTATACATCATAACATCTTGTTCTGTCGGACTATGTCTTATATCTACTATAAGAACAACTTCTCTTAAGTTTTTTCTCTCTGACAGGTAAGTATCTATTATACCTCTCCATTTTTCTTGTTCTGATTTTGAAACCTGCGCATAGCCGTAACCAGGCAGGTCTACAAATCTAAAGCTATCATTTACTATATAAAAGTTTATTGTTCTTGTTTTACCTGGCTTACCACTTGTTCTAGCTAGGTTTTTTCTATTTATCATAGAGTTTATAAAGGAAGACTTACCTACATTAGATCTTCCAACAAATGCTATTTCATGAAGTTCGTCCTCAGGATATCCATTTGGTTCTACTGCTATTGCCTGTAGATCACTTCTAATTATTTTCATCTTTTTCATTCCCTTTTATTAAGGCTTCTTGTAAAACTTCATCCATGCTTTTCATGAATTTAAATTCTATTTTCTTTCTTACCTTATCTGATACTTTTTCTATATCTCTTTTATTTTCATAAGGAATAAGTATTTTTTTAATACCCATCCGGTGTGCGGCTAAGACTTTCTCTTTTATTCCTCCTACCGGAAGAACTCTTCCCCTAAGCGTAACTTCTCCTGTCATAGCCAAGTCCTTATCTATAGGAGTATCTGAAAGCGCTGAAACAACTGCCGTTACCATAGTAACACCTGCTGAAGGACCGTCTTTTGGTATTGCACCTTCAGGAACATGAATATGAATATCCATATCCTTATAGAAATCAGGATCAATATTTAACTCTTTTGCATTTGCTCTGATGTAACTTATAGCTGCCATAGCAGACTCTTTCATAACATCTCCAAGTTTCCCAGTAAGCTGAACTTTACCAGTGCCCTTTACAATATTTACTTCAATAGATAGAGTCTCTCCTCCTACCTGAGTCCAAGCAAGTCCTGTAGCTACTCCTATCTGATCTTCTTTTTCTACTAGATCATATCTAAACTTTGGAGCTCCTAGGTAACCTTCAAGATCTTTCTTGTTTATTGTTACCAGATTTTTTTCTTCCTCTACTATTTTCTTAGCAGCTTTTCTAATAACATTTGCAATATCTCTCTCTAGGTTTCTAACTCCTGCTTCTCTTGTATAAGAGCTTATTATTTCTTTTATTATATTTTTAGAAATTTTAAGATTATCTTCCTTAAGTCCATGTTCTCGTATCTGCTTAGGCAAAAGATATCTATTTGCAATTTGTTCTTTTTCTTCTGCTGTATAGCCGCTTATATTTATAACTTCCATTCTGTCTAATAAAGGCCCTGGGATGGAACTAGTAGTGTTTGCTGTAGTTACAAAAAACACTTTAGACAAATCAAAAGGTACTTCTAGGAAGTGGTCGGTAAAGTCCTTGTTTTGCTCAGGATCCAGTACTTCTAAAAGTCCACTCGCCGGGTCTCCTCTATAGTCATTGCTTACCTTATCTATTTCATCAAACAAGAATACTGGATTATTAGTTCCAGCCTTTTTCATCGACGAGATAATTCTTCCAGGCATACTGCCTATATAGGTTCTTCTGTGTCCCCTTATTTCAGCTTCATCTCTTACCCCGCCTAGGCTCATTCGTACAAATTCGCGGTCTAGTGCTTTTGCAATAGATTTTGCGATTGAAGTTTTACCTACTCCTGGAGGACCTACCAAGCAAAGAATGGGGCCCTTCATAGAGCTTGTAAGTTTTTTAACCGCAATAAATTCTAAAATTCTTTCCTTAACATCTTCAAGGCCATAGTGATCTTCATCCAAGATAGCGCGGGACCTCTTGATGTCGATTTCCGCTTTAGATTCCTTATTCCAAGGCAACTCTACTATCCAGTCCAAATAAGTTCTAAGCATTCCCACCTCAGGTGAATTAGACTGCATCTGTTCTAATCTATCGGCTTCTTTTAAGAGTTTTCCCTCTGATTCTTTATCAAATTTAAATGATTTTATTTTTTTCTTGTAGCTTTCAACTTCTTCTTCATCTTCTTCATCTTGTCCAAGTTCTTTTTGTATAGCTCTTAATTGTTCTCTTAAGTAATACTCTTTTTGAACTTTATTCATCTGCTTTTTAACTCTTTGATTTATCTTATCTTCTATCTTCAATAGCTCTATTTCTTCTTTTAAGATACCATGAAGTGTTTCAAGTCTTTCATAAAAGTTAAAGGTTTCCAGCAGTTTTTGATTGTCTTCTATTTTTAAAACTATATAGGAAGCAACAATATCTACCAATCTTCCTGGATCTTCTATATCAGAGACTGCAATTAAAACTTCCGGAGAAATTTTATTATTCAGGCTTATATACTCATCTAAATCAGAAATAATAAGTCTCATAGCGGCTTCTGTAGATTTATCTTTTTTAACTTCCAGAGCATTGTATTCATAAATCTCTACTTCTGCTTCGATATAGGGCTCTTCTTTTACTATATCAAGTACCCTTCCTCTGCTTAAACCTTCCACAAGAACTCTAGTATTTCCTCCCGGCAACTTTAACATTTGTTTTACCTTGGAAACTGTACCAGTCTTATAATAATCTTCCTCTTTAGGATTGTCTACTTTTGGATCAATTTGTGTACATAGAAGTATAGATGATTCATCAAGCATAGCTTTTTCCAATGCATTGATAGACTTTTCTCTTCCTACATCAAAATGAATTACCATAAAGGGAAATATCGATATTCCTCTTAAGGGTATAAGCGGCAGAGTTTCTTTATGGATTTCATAATCTTTGTTTTCCATCTTATCACTCCTATTTAAATTAAAATAAAAGACTCACATGGAATGTGAGCCTTATGATGCAGATTCTTTATTTCCAGACTTAAGTGCTTTACTTCCCTTTTTCTTATCGAGTACCAATGTAGGCTCTCCCTTGTTCTCCACTGTATCTTTGGTGATCAGACATTTTACAACATCTTCTCTTGAAGGAATATCATACATTATATCCAGCATAGTCTCTTCTATAATACTTCTAAGACCTCTGGCACCTGTCTTTCTTTCAACTGCTTTTTTCGCTATAAGTTTTAATGCTTCTTCATCAAATTCTAACTCTACATCTTCCATTTTAAACAACTCTTTATATTGTTTTACAAGAGCGTTTTTAGGTTCAGTCAAGATTCTAATAAGAGCATCTTCGTCTAATTCTTCAAGAGTAACCATAACTGGAAGTCTTCCCACAAACTCTGGAATAAGTCCAAACTTTAAAAGATCTTCTGGTTGCAATTGTTTTAGGATCTCTCCAACTCTTTCTTTTTCCTTGCTTTTTATTTCAGCGCCAAAACCAATAGAACTCTTTCCTATTCTGTTTTGAACAACCTTTTCAATACCATCAAAAGCTCCCGCTACTATAAACAAGATATTTGTAGTATCTACTTGTATAAAATCTTGATGAGGATGTTTTCTTCCACCTTGAGGTGGAACATTTGCAACAGTTCCTTCTAATATCTTTAGAAGTGCCTGCTGTACACCTTCACCACTTACGTCTCTAGTTATAGATGGATTTTCTGTTTTTCTTGCTATTTTGTCAATCTCATCTATATAAATTATACCTTTTTCAGCTTTTTCTATATCATAGTCTGCTGCTTGAATAAGTTTTAAAAGGATATTTTCAACATCCTCTCCTACATATCCAGCTTCTGTAAGACTAGTTGCATCCGCCATCGTAAAAGGTACATCTAATATCTTTGCTAATGTCTGAGCTAGGAGAGTTTTACCTGAGCCAGTAGGACCTACCATAAGGATATTACTTTTTTGCAATTCTATATCGCTTCCTTTAGAAGGCTTTTTGTTTATCCTCTTATAATGGTTATATACTGCTACTGCAAGTGTTCTCTTTGCTTTTTCTTGCTGTATAACATAGTCATCTAAAGTACTGTTTATGGTTGCTGGCTTTGGAAGCTCTTCCATATCATACTCAAAATGATCTACAAATTCTTCTTCGATTATATCTTGGCATAGCTCTATACATTCATTGCATATATAAACATTTGGCCCTGCAATTAGTCTACGCACTTGATCTTGTGGCTTGCCACAAAATGAACAACGAAGTTGTTTGTCTTCAAATTTGGCCATTGTAACACCTCTTTTATCTATTTTCTTGAGTCAACTACCTTATCAATTATACCATATTCAACTGCTTTTTGTGCAGTTAAGTGATAGTCTCTATCTGTATCTCTTGCAATTTTCTCAAGTGGCTGACCTGTTCTATCGCTTAAGATTTGATTGATTCTCTCTCTTATTTCAATTATCTTCTCTGCCTGGATTCTGATATCTTCCGCCTGACCTTGAGTTCCTCCAAGAGGTTGATGAATCATTATATCCGAGTTTGGAAGTGAAAATCTCTTTCCCTTTGCTCCTCCAGCAAGTAAGAAAGCTCCCATACTAGCTGCCATTCCTACGCATATAGTAGATACTTCGGGCTTTATATACTGCATAGTATCATAAATAGCAAATCCCGCACTAACTGAACCACCCGGACTATTTATATAAATCTGAACATCCTTATCTGGATCTTCAGCCTCTAAAAATAATAATTGAGCTACTATAAGGTCAGACATAACATTATTTACCTCTCCGCCTAAAAATATGATTCTCTCTTTAAGAAGTCTTGAGTAAATATCATATGACCTTTCTCCTCTACTTGTCTGTTCTACGACCATTGGAACTAATGCCATATTAAATCATCCTTTCTATTTAAATAAATTTAGCGTTTTCTGTTAAGAACTCTATAGCTTTATTGTTAGCTATTCCCATTTTAAGAAATTCTAAATCTCCCTTTTTCATATCTTCAATAAATCCTTTTGTATCTTCTGCTCTATACTCTTTAGCTAATTTTTCTAATTCTGTATCTACTTCTTCATCGCTTACTTCTATCTTCTCAGCTGCTACAAGAGCTTCAAGAACTAGATCTGCATGAACTCTTTTTTCTGCAGTAGGTCTTAACTGATCTCTTAGAGCATCAATACCTGAACCTGTAAGTTCTAAATATTTTTGAAGTTCTAAGCCTTGATTTCTAAGTCTAAAGTCAAATTGCTTTACTTCTTCATCAAGCTGTGACTCTATCATAGCGTTTGGAATTTCTACTTCTGAACTTTCCATAAGCTTATCAAGTATTGCATTTTCTTTTTCTGCTTTCTCTTGCTTTCCTAGTTCTTCAGAGATTTTTTCTTTTATATCTCCTTTTAACTCATCAAGTGTATCAAACTCACTTATATCTTTGGCAAGTTCATCATCAAGTTCTGGAAGTTGTTTTTCCTTTATATCGTGGATTGTAACTTCAAATTTAGCATCTGCTCCAGCTAAAGAAGCTTCATGATACTCTTCTGGGAATTTAACATCTACGTCAACTACTTCGTCTTTTTTATGTCCCACAAGTCCTTCTTCAAATCCTGGTATAAAACTGTTTGAACCAATTTCAAGTTTATGGTCTTCTGCGCTTCCGCCTTCAAAAGCTACTCCATCTTTAGTTCCTACAAAATCAAGTGTAACAAGGTCTCCCTCTTTTATAGCTCTATCATTTGCATCAACTAATCTTGCATTTGAATCTCTAAGAGTGTTGAGCTCTGTCTCTACCATTTCATCTGTTGCAGTATAATCTTTCTTTTCTATTTCTAAACCTTTATATTCACCAAGTTTAACTTCTGGTTTAACTTCAACTGATATATTTACTAATATATTTTCACCCTTATTTATCTCATCAATACTAACTTCTGGTCTGTCAACTGGTTCTAACTCTAACTCTTCAACTGCTGCTTCGTATTTTTCTGGAAGAACAAAGTTTATAGCGTCATCATAAAAAACTTCTTCACCATAGTTCATTTCAATGATTTTTCTAGGAGTTTTCCCCTTTCTAAATCCCGGTATATTAAACTTGCCTCTGTTTTGCAGGTAAGCTTTTTGTAATCCCTCTTGGAACTCTTTTTCTTCTATTTCAACATTAAAGGAAACCACGTTTCCCTCTTTCTTTTCTATAGCCAATTTCATCTTATATTTCCTCCTCAAAAGTTTTGTAGATTTTCGCTACTATTATATCATATTATTATAACATAACACTATCTCATTTCAAAGCAATATGAAAAAACCAATGGATATATTGTCCATTGGTTTTTGTATGGTGCGGGAAAGAGGACTTGAACCCCCACGTCAATGACACTAGATCCTAAGTCTAGCGCGTCTGCCAATTCCGCCACTCCCGCATAAAGAAGCTTTTTTACTACTTCTCTATTATACAACAACCAATAATAGATTGTCAACATTTTTTTATTTTTTTTAGAAAGCTAAAATTATACCTTCATGATTTACGTATGCTGTGCTAAGACCTCTAGTTTCTACTACTATTATTTCTTTGAATTTATATAGTGAATTCAACTTTTCTTTTAATTCATTTGCCCTACCTGGATTGCTGGCATGTGAGATAGCTAAAACTCTTTCCTTAAAATCTTTTTTACTCTCGCCGATTATTTCAATAAGTCTATTAAAAGCTTTATTACTACCTCTTATATTTTCAACTAATCCTATATTTCCTTCTTGATCGGCACCCATTATAGGTTTAAGGTTTAAGATATTTGCTATAAGCCCCTTAGTCTTTGAAATTCTTCCGTTTTTAATAAGATTGCTCAGATCTTCAGATATAAAATATGTTTTCATATCTTCTATATAAGCTTCTACTTCTTTTACAACTTCTTCTTTGGATAATCCTTTTTTTATGGATTCTTCTATTTTTAAAACAGTTAGTGTTTCCGTAACACTAGCACCTTTAGAGTCAAATACATGGATAAACTTTTCTGGATTCTTCTCTAGTGCCATATCCCTTGCTAAAATAGCACTATTATAAGTTCCCGATAGTTTGTCTGCAATAGTAACTACAAATATATTGTCACTTCCTTCATATGACTCTAAAAAATCTCCCGGAGACGGACATGATGTTTTTATTGGGTTAGGGCTTGATTTCATAGCTTGAACAAGATCTTTCATAATCAAATCCTTATCATCTGTGAATTCTTTTTCATCAACTGATATATTAAACGGTATGAGTTCTACGTCTACATAAGATTTTATATCTTCGTTTAAATCACAACTACTGTCTGCAACTATTTTGTAATCCATTTTATACCTCCTGTTTTGGTTTATAATCTTTCTTCTATAAGAGAAGCCAGATCTTTAGCTATTTTTTCTATTTCCTCCTGGCTCTCTCCCTCTATCATAACCCTAACTAGAGGTTCAGTTCCAGATGGTCTTATAACTACCCTTCCATTTCCGTGAAAGTGTTCTTCTATTTTTTCTATTTCATCCCGTATAACCTTATCTTCTAAATAATTGTATTTTTTCTCATTTGGAACTGTTGCATTAGCTAATATCTGAGGATAATCTTTCATAACAGAACTAAGCTCACTCATAGTTTTACCACTTGAACGAAGTACCTCTAAAAGATGAAGAGCTGTTGCGAGTCCATCTCCTGTTGTATTGTAGTCTAGGAATATTATATGTCCTGACTGTTCCCCTCCAAGAGCATAGCCTTTTTCTACCATTTCTTCTAGGATGTACCTATCCCCAACCTGAGTTTTAACTATATCTATTCCAAGTTCCTTCAAATATATGTCTAGTCCCATATTTGTCATAACTGTGCCCACAACTGTATTTTTATCTAGTAGCCCATTTTCCTTTAAATGAGTTGCACATATGGCTAGGATATGGTCTCCGTCTATTATATTACCCTTTTCATCTACCGCTATAATCCTGTCTGCGTCTCCATCAAATGAAACCCCAATGTCAGCTCCGTGTTCCTTTACAAGTTCTTGAATTATAGCAGGATTTGTAGAGCCACAATTATCATTTATATTCATTCCATCCGGAGAGTCATTAACATAAACTACTTCTCCGTTTAATTCTTTTATAGTTTCGGGCCCTATTTTAGATAGCGCTCCGTTTCCACAGTCCATGACTACCTTTATACCCTTTAAATCTACATTTATACTTTTTTTCAGAAATTCTTTATAATCATGAGCTCCATCTCCATGGCTAGATACTCTTCCCACCTCTGAACCAGTAGGTCTGAAGCTTAATTCTTTTTCCTTGTTAAGTATAGCTTCTATTTCATCTTCTACGGCATCCGCTAGTTTAAGTCCATCTTGATTAAAAAACTTTATTCCATTGTATTCACCAGGATTGTGTGATGCTGATATCATTATTCCGGCTATAGCCTTGTATTCACGAGTAAGGTAAGCTACAGCAGGAGTCGGCACAACACCAAGCGTTACTACGTCAAGCCCCATAGAAGTTATACCGGCTATTAGAGCTGCTTCGAGCATATCTCCTGAAGCACGAGTATCTTTTCCTATAAGTATTTTTCCCTTTTTTCCACCGGTTAAAATAAAAGCTCCTGCTCTTCCTACTTCAAAAGCCAGTTCTGGTGTTAAATCTTTATTTGCAATTCCTCGTATTCCATCAGTTCCAAAGTATTTAATCATAAATTTCCCCCATTTTTCTTCTAGTTTATTTGTGTTTTATATCTTTTTATACCTTTTTATATCTCTTTATATTTCTTTATATTCATCTTTTTCTTTTATAATCTCTATTAAAGTTTCTTTTTTATTTAATTCTGGAGTCTCTAAAACAAGTTCTAGGAGTGAATCTAGTATCTCTCCAATCAATATTCCTTGTTTATACCCTAATTTTACTATATCATTCCCATCAATATCAAGTTGTTTTTTCTCAACTGGTTCCTGGAATTCTATTATCTCCTTTATCTCAAGTCTGCGCGCTTCTATCGATCTAGTATCACGCCCCCTGCTTGTGCAGATCATATCAGCCTTTTGCAGGTCTAAAAGCAAGTCTATCTTTTCCTCTCCTACACGATTTATAAGTCTCTTAAGACCCTTGCGGCTATAGTCATTGTGTTGGGTCATATGTTCCTTTACAAGGATTTTAACCACCTCTATAGTATGGTTAGAAGCTCTAAGTCTCTTTAAAATCTCCTCCGCCATATCTCGGCTTACTTCTTGGTGACCGTAAAAATGTCCTATTCCTTGATCATCTAAGCTAAAAGTACTAGGCTTACCTATATCATGAAAAAGAGCCGCTAGTCTTATCTCTATAATAGGTGGGACAGAGTCCACTACGCATAGGGTATGGTTAAAGACATCCATTTCATGGTGAGGATTTCGCTGGTCAAAACCAACGGTCTCTATAAGCTCTGGAATTATTACCTCTAATATATTTAAATCCAGCAGAAGTCTTAATCCATAAGAGGGATCTCTAGAGAGAAGCATTCTAAAGAGTTCTTCTCTGATTCTTTCGGCGCTTATCTTCTCTAAAAGATGAGCCATCTCCCTACAAGCTTTTAAAGTATCATTTTCTATATAAAACTCTAGCCTAGCGCTAAACCTCACGCATCTAAGTATTCTAAGATGATCTTCAAGAAATCTTTCTCTAGGATCTCCAACTGTTCGTATAACTTTTTTCTTTAAATCTTCACGTCCTCCAAAGGGATCTATAAGCCCGCAAGACTTTGAATAAGCCATAGCATTTATAGTAAAATCTCGTCTTTTTAAATCTTCAACTATATCACTAGAAAAACAAACCGAGCTTGGACGTCTTCCGTCAAGATAATCCTCTTCTATTCTGTAAGTAGTTATCTCTGTATTAGCTTCTTCTTGAACTACTACTATAGTGCCAAACTCCTTGCCTATTAAGATGGTCTTAAAATCTTGAAATACCTCCTCCATCTCCTCTGGAAGAGCATTAGTTGTTATATCATAGTCAGAAGGCACCTTACCAAGAACGCTATCCCTTACACTGCCTCCAACAATAAAGGCTTCAAATCCATTTTTTTCTAATTTATCTAAAAGTATATTTATATAATCTGGTATTACAATCTCCATAAGTCATCCTCCTGACCTTATCTCTCATAATATTATATCATATTTAGAGAAAAAAAATCTAATAGAGAGCTTTATACTAGTTCTAGTAGATTGTTTTTTATTGGTTTCAATTTATAAGTAAGATTTCTAACTTATATTTTACTTAGATAAACTCATTTTTAATAATTTAAAGGAATCTTTATTACTTAATCATTCTTACTTATATACTTTTTTTTAAGACTTTTTATCTTCTTTATCTTTCAACAAGCTCATCTTAGGACCAGAATAAAAAAAGTGGCCTATAAGAATTATTATAATAACTCCAAATGTTGCTGGAGTAAATTTTTCATCTATATATAAAGAAGCTAAGAATCCAAGCATGGTCAGGATAGATGTTAAGAGCAATACTATTTTTGTAGCATTTAATGATTTAGAAGGGTCATAGATTTTCTTCTCTGTTCTAGAAAGCTTAGAGTACCAGCTTACCCACTCTCCAGCTTTATCCTTTTTTACAAATAAAAGAATAAGCAACGTAATAAATGTTGTTAGTGATGCTATAAGAATTATTTCTTGATAATCATTCATAGACTTTCTCCTTTAATTATTTTTTAAGATTTTTAAAGATAGTTTATTTTTTATAATTATAAGTAATCAATATTTCATGGAATCATTATCTCTATAATTTAAATCTATCAAATATAATAGGTTTAAAATACTATCTGAGTTTTAAACCTTATATACATTGTAACCTAGTTTAGAAGGATATATAAATATATATTCAAATTTATATCTATGCAACCTTTCCTTCCTGTAAATGGTATTATAGACAAAGGAGGTGGTAGTTTTGGATTTAGATCAGCATATCTCAGAAATCATAAATCTTTATTCAGATATGGTTTATAAGTTAGCACTAGCTAGAACTAAAAACAAATATGACGCAGATGATGTTTTTCAAGAAGTTTTTATTAGATATATGAAAAACAAGAATAAACTTATCTCCCCCGACCATACTAAGGCATGGCTTATCAGGGTTACTATTAATTGCAGCAATAATATATTTTCTTCATCTTGGTTTAGGAAGACTGTCTACTTTATAGATACCCTGAGTTTTAGCACTCCAGAAAATAGGGGGATCTATAGCTCGGTTATGGAACTTCCAAAGAAATATAGAACAGTGATTCATCTGTTTTACTATGAGGATATGTCTATTTCTGATATATCAACAACTTTAGATATTAAAGAGGGAACTATAAAATCCCAGCTCCACCGAGGTCGAATTTTACTTAAAAATATATTGGAAGGAGAGATTGATGATGTTTAAAGATAAGTATAATGATGCTAATAAAGATATTATCGTAAGTGAAGCACTTAAAAAAGAAACTATCGATAAAATGAAAACTACTAACGGTAAAAAACAATCTTTTAAATCCTCCACAAGAGTTAGCATAGCGGCTCTGGCTCTTGCATT
This sequence comes from Tissierella sp., assembly GCF_029266915.1. GTDB lineage: Bacteria > Bacillota > Clostridia > Tissierellales > Tissierellaceae > Tissierella_A. The sequence goes on from NZ_JARIEF010000090.1 coordinate 29,343, forward strand.
AATAATCGCAAGCTTCTTTTTAAATAAACAAAATCTAGAAGCCCTAGCTATAGCACTTCCAGATTTACCTAGTAAAACTATTTTTGAAGACTATGAAAAAGAATATGAAACAATAGATGAAAAATTTATTGAAAACCTAAATCAATTCTCTATCAAGTCATCTTCTATTGTTCTCTCTAACCTTGATAAGAAAAGCAATAGCATCTACTCTCCTATAAGTCTTTATATGGCTCTAGCCATGGTTGGAGAAACTTCCCAGGGCGAAACACAAGCTCAGATTGTAGAAGCTTTAAATATGGACAATATTGAAATGATAAGAAGTGAGACCGGTAAACTTTTTAGAAGTCTTTATTTCCATAATAAAATAGGAAAACTTTCTCTAAATAACTCCTTATGGTTAAATGACAATATAGACTTCAATAAAGCTACATTAGACAGGCTAGCAGCAGATTACTATGCACAATCTTTTAGCCTGGACTTTAAGGATAAATCCGCTTCCCAAAAAATAAGTAATTGGGTAGGTGAAAATACCGGAGAAAATCTTGGAAATAAGGCAGATGACTTTCGTCTTGATAAGGACACTGTTATGAAACTTATAAACACAGTTAATTTTTATGATGAGTGGATAGATTCTTTTGATGAAAACCATACAGTAAAAGATAAGTTCACACTTGAAGACGGTCAACAGATACAAACAGACTTTATGAATATGACCTATGGAAGTCATGGATTTGTAGGCGCAAAAGGCTATACCTCATCAGCCTTGCAGATGAAAAATAATAACTCTATGATATTTATACTTCCCGATGAAGGTGTATCACCAGAGGATATCCTCTCAGATCCAGGTATATTAGAAGACGCTATAAGTTCTTTATATTCAGAAAAAAGTCAGATGGGTGAAGTTGTATTTAAAATCCCTAAATTCAACTTCCAGTCAACACTAGATTTAAAGGATCTTGCAAACCAGCTCGGAATAGAAACGGCTTTTATGGACACTGGTGATTTTTCTCCTCTATCCGATACTAGACCCCTCTTTATCTCAGATATAAAGCAGTCCAGTACTATTTCAATAGATGAAAAAGGTATCCAAGCATCATCCTTTACTAGCATTGATTATGCTGGCAGCGCACAACCCGATGGACGAGCAGAAATGATACTGGATAGACCCTTTATATTTCTTATAACTGGTCTAGATAAGTCACCACTATTTATAGGAGTCATTAATAACCCTACTATTTAAGAGAGAATCTAAGCCAAGACAAAGTTTGTCTTGGCTTAGATTTTAAAACAATCTATAAAATTAAAATTCTCCACTTCCATAATCTA
>NZ_JARIEF010000017.1 GCF_029266915.1 Tissierella sp.
CAACTAGGTGAACATCTGCGGGCCAGTATTTCTTATAGTTTTCATCGTTTTCACTTCCGTATCCTAGCGCTGTTATATAGCAAGATAGGGCGTCTATCCAAACATACACAACGTGTTCTGGATCAAATGGTACTTTTATTCCCCAGTCAAAGCTAGTTCTAGAAACACAAAGGTCATCTAATCCCTTTTTAAGGAAGTTATTTACCATTTCATTTTTTCTAGAAGTTGGCTCTACAAAGTCTGGATGATCTTCATATAGTTTTAAAAGTTTATCTGTATACTTTGACAGCTTAAAGAAATATGCTTCTTCTTCAGCTAGGTGAGTAGGTCGTCCACAATCTGGACAATTACCGTCTTCTAGTTGCGACTCAGCCCAAAATGATTCGCAAGGCGTGCAGTAGTGACCGGAGTAATTTGATTTATAGATTTCTCCTTTTTCATAGAGCTTGGTAAATATTCTTTGAATTACTCTTGTATGATCTTCATCAGTTGTTCTGATAAAAGCATCATAGTCAATATCTAGCATCTTCCAAAGATCCTTTATATCTCCTACTATATTATCTACATAAGCTTTAGGCTCTATGCCTGATCGTTTTGCCGCATCTTCGATTTTTTGACCATGTTCATCAGTTCCAGTTACAAAAAATGCATCAAATCCTTGAAGTGTTTTATATCTTTTAAGTGAATCTGCTGCAACTGTTGTGTAAGTATGTCCAATGTGAAGATTGTCACTTGGATAATAAATAGGGGTGGTTATATAATATTTTTCTTTTTCCATTATCATCGTCTCCTCCATTTTTAAATAAAAAAATGCCTCTCATCTCCAATAGAGACGAAGGCTTAAGTTCGCGGTACCACTCTAGTTTATCTATTCTTTTAGGAATAGAACTCATAGGGTTATTCACCCAAAGTTTTAACGGTTCTTACCGCCCCAGCCTATTAGACTGAAGTATTTAGGGACCATATTCAAAACTATTCTCTCTGCCAAAATCCCACCAACTTCCGGCTCTCTTAGAAAAAAAATAGCATCTACTCTTCCCGTCAAAATATTTTATATTCATTTTATTTGCTTTACTCTGTAATATTTGTCTGCTTATATAGTAATTATATCTATATATTCAGGCTTTGTCAATTATAAGTAGGGAGCTTTTTTACAAAGCTCCCTACTTATAATTCTTGTCTAGCTAATCTTAAACATTTCAAAACAATCTTATTTATTTTAGCGACTTACTAATAGTCTCTCACAATATTTTAATTAGAAATCTCATTTACGAATCCATACTCTTCATCTTATCAATAAGTGCTTATAAATAATAGATATTATCCTTTATAAATATTACTTCAAATACAATTTATAGAGGAACATCCTAAATTTTAATTCTTTATATTGTGAATTTTATTTATAAGATTAATTCATTTTTTCCTTTTGCTATTCTTTCTCATCAGCATAAAACCGCCAGCTATTAATACCACTCCCATAATTATACTTATAGCTTTATTTTCAAATACAGGACTGCTGGCAATTAGGAGAAATCCTATGGAGATTAGAAATAGATGCCATTTTTCCATCTTATTTCACTTCTTCTATGCGCTTATACAGGTCGATAAATTCTTCTGAAAGTATTTTAAAGGCTTCAGCACTCATCATCTGGTCTTCTGCGTGTACTAGGAGAAGACTAAATTCTAATTTGCCGTCTCTTGCTTCTTTTTGTATTAGTTTTGTGTGTTGCTTATGTCCTAACTTATAGGTCTCATTTCCTTCTTCTACTGATATTTTAGCGGCTTCAAAGTCTCCATTTTTAGCTTGAGTTATTGCTTCTATAAAAGATGACCTCGCCGAGCCTACTGCTGATATTATTTCAAAGTAAATCATTTCTAATTCTTCCATCTATATCATCCTCTCTATGAAAATAAGACCCTATCAGGCAAATCTACTCATCCTGATGCTAGAGTCTTATTTATATTTTTATACTATATCTTCTTGATCTACTGTTTTTACTCTATTTGCAAGAAGTACAAAAGGTGTCCATATTGCAAATGATACAAACAGGTTAAAGAGTGAAACAAGTCCTGCTAATATATTTCCTCCAGTTGCAAGAAGAGCTGGCAGATAAACTCCGTCCATAATAGGTGCTAAGACATTTGGACCGTGTAGTCCAAAGAACCAAAACAGTTGTATAAGGAAGGCTACAAGGAGTACACTAAATAAACCTTGTGAGAGTCCGAGTAATGGCTTTTGAATATTTTCTAAGATAAGATCGTTTATTGAATACCCAAAATATGTCATGGATATATATCCAACAATAGCTGCTGCGTATATTGCTACTATACCAGGGATTATGGCTGCAAATGCTTTACTTACAGCTGATGGTACAGTGTCTGGTAGGCGTATAATAATTCCTTTTTGCATAAGTTTTATATAGATCATAGTTGAAAATAGTCCTACTATAAGTGCTGTAAAGAGTCCTGCAGCACCAGTGTAACCAAGTCCGATGTAACCCCATCCTCCTACATCTATGTTTACTGCTTCTCCTACAACTTTAGCTTGAAGACCAAGCTGAGTAAGTGCGTCCAAGCTATCAGGACTAACTCCGCCAAGCGTATGAGAGAAACTTGCTACTTGCGGCATGGTAACTATAAGTGAAGAAAACGCGACCACTCCACCTGCAAGCGGGTTAATATTGTAAGACTTAGATAGGTTGTATCCAAGCGAGAATACAAATACTAAGGCCAGTATAGCGATCGAACCAAACCATACGTTTCCATTTACACCTATAAGAGGTGACATAGCTTTAACAAATCCGTCAAAGCCCCACTCTCCAGGTAGGTCTCTAAAAAATACATTAAGTAAAACTGCTACTGAACCTACCATAGTAATAGGCATTATTCCAATAAATGCATCACGGATTGCAACTAAGTGTCTTTGTGATCCTAATCTTGCAGCGACAGGCAGAAAATGTTTTTCCATCCATTGAGTAAATTTATCCATTACTTCGCCCCCTATTTATTAAACTTCTCTTTAACTTCTAAAGCGCTCTCTAAAGCTTTTTCTCCATTCATGGTTCCGTATACCATCATATCTATTACTGAAACTGGAATTCTGTTTTCAACTCTTTCTTTCATCTTTGCTTCCAGGTATCTAACCTGGGGTCCTAGTAAGACTATATCTGCTCGTTTTGATTCTTCTTGAGAATCTGAGTCTCCTACAGCCCATATATTTGCTTCTATTCCTTTTTTAGCTGCTGCTTCTTCCATCTTTTTAACTAACATGCTTGTTGACATACCTGCTGTACAAACTAATAGAATATTTATCATGAAATTCCCCCTTTCGTTTATGGTATATACCACCTTGGATATAATATACCACACATTTTTCTAAATGTAAACGTTTTTCCTAGTGTTTTTTAAAAATTTTTAATATTTAGATAGTTATTTCTATTATCTTTTCCTTTGGGTTATTAAAAGACTTATAGTAGATAAAGGGTCTTCCATCCTTGGTTCTTATTACTCCTTCTATTTCTATGATGGGTTGGTCTAGTTCCAGATTTAAAGTTGATGCATATTTAACTGGTACTATGATGGCATTAAATCTTTGAGTCATTATATTTTCTTTTAAATAAGAACCCAAGTCTAGGAGTTTATCAAATCTATTTATATTTTTTTCTTCAATAAAGCTTCTTATTATATAAAATTCTTCTACACTTTGCGGTCTTTTATCTTTTAAGACAACTCTGACAGCTCTGATTATATTGAAGGAATCATATTCATTAAGCTTTAGACGCTCCAATACATCATCTTTTACACTGTGCTTTACGTCAAAGTTTATCAGCCTGTATTCGAGTTCTTCTTCCTCTTCATCTGAGAGTGTAGTGTTTTTCTTCCATAGTGATTTGTCTGAAACGAAGGTCCCCTTGTTTTGCTCACGATAAAGAAAACCCTCTTCTACAAGTTCATCTATTGCTTTCCTCACTGTCATCCTGCTGGCATTGAGCCTGGCGGCAAGATCTCTTTCAGATTCAATAGATTCATTTGAGTTTTTTTCCTGTATTTCTTCTCTTATTTTATCTTTTATCTGTATATATATCGGCTTTTTCATATTTGGTATCCCCTTTAAAACTAATCTATTATCACAAACTTATCCCAGGAGTTCAGATAATCTAGAAGAAACAACTCTTCCTTCTTGATCTTTCCTATGACATTCTTGTTGCCTTTATTTTCCATATCCTTTAATACTATATGAAGTTCGCCTTTATATCTAGTATAATTATCATTGACTATTACTACATCGCCTCGGAGCATTGCTCTTGTGTTTTGAGGCTTTATTTCTTCATCTTTATACTTTACTCGAGTCATAGTGCTTCTTCTCATGTAAGGAGATATATCCCCTCTTACAAAGTGTTCCTCATCATAGAGAATCTTATCTTCTGCCTGGGATAGTTGGTATTCTTTATCTATCTTGATGTTGACTCTTCCTTCTACTATCTTCTCTAAACTCTTAAACTCTTCTTCACTTGCATAGCAGTTAGCTATTATTATATTGTCTATATCTCCTATAGCTATTAAGTGTCTTGCCTGAAGATCTATAGGAAGCTCTCTATGCATTTCAAGAGTAGGCAGTCCTTCTTTTATATCCCAAGGACCAAAAGCTTCTTCTTTATTGCTTGAAATAAAAGCCGAAATTTCAATATTATGTTGTTTTATCTTTTTATTATTATCTAGAAAGTAATCCAGTTCTATGCCTGTATACTTTTGAGGATAAAAGTTGTGGCAGGTCAATATATTTTCTTTTTTTGGTTTAAAAGACAGGATGTTTTCAATTTGCCCTACGCTTCCGCTGGCGTTTAGTTCCAGTTTTAAGCCGTATGGATTGTAAGACATGATAGACTCTTTGTTGCCATCAAAGTTTTCATCTAGTCTTATGCCATAGGCTCCTATTTCATGAAAGAATGAAAGATCTTCATAGGATATTTCGAGTTCATCAAATATATAGGGGGCTACGTCTACCATTACTTGCATGCCTAATTTATTGGCATGGCTTATTCTAGCTTTAAACTCTTCTTTTATAGTTTCCTTTGTCTTACCTCCAAGTCCTAAGAGATTTGTAAATATTCTTTTGGCGCCATATTTTGCAGCTAGGTCTATATAGTCTAAGTCTTCTTCTATACTTGATTTATCTGGATAAATTGAAATACCTAAATTTTTCATCTTTCCATCCCCCTTCTGTTATTTACAATATAGCTTTCTATGTTTTTTAATATTGTTTCTGATTTTGATAGGGCTCTTTTTTTGTATAAGGAGTTTACCAGCTTAAAGTTAAGCGCCTTCATCTTATCTGCTGCTATATAGTCTTCTGAATATGTTACATGGATCTGATCATCTTTTAGCTCTTCTATCTCATAGGCGATTATATTGTCTCCCTGAAAGCTTGTAAATTTTGCCCTGTATTTTTCAAAGGGTTTAAAGTCAACTATTGTAACCTTTACATCGCCTGCTCGTCCCATCTTGTTTTTAATGTTTTTTTCATAAGTATAATTCTCTGCTATATCTTCTTTTAATAGTTCTTCCCCTGTACTTTGTTTTATATCTCCAATAATAGAAGCAGATAAAAAATCAAAAAACTCTTCTTTGGATACATCTAGTTTTAAATCTGTCTGCACTATAATCCCCTCCTATTTCCATGGTATATACCATACTTTTATAATATCATACTATTCTTATAATACAAGTTTTATTTATGTTTATGGTCTTTCGAATTTGCTTGTATTTGCTACAAGGCTGACTAAACTTTTTGAGTAAAAGATTAAATAGAATCGTCTCTTTTTATTTAATCTTCCTATATATAGGTATATATAGGTATATATAGGTAAATATTTGTTATAAATATTTTTCTTCCTCGAAATAATACTATCACCTTAATCCAGGCACTTTTTTTTATCTTAACTCCTAATATTTTTAAAAATATTTTAATAAAAAGTTTGACAAGAGCTTTTTTATCTAATACAATGCAATAATAACTAGGAATTAGTTACAAAAAAGTTACAAGAAGGTAACAAAACAGTACTAACCGAGTACTATTATCAGTTACAAATACAGGAGGTAGTTTATGAAAAGTTTTAAGATACTGAATTCTAAAAAGATCCAATTATTGATCCTTATGAGTTTAGTTTTAACATTAACACTTGGGGTTTACATCTACAGGGGTAAAGAGGTAGTCCTTGAAGTTGATGGAAGCAAGACAAATGCAGTTTCCTACTCTAAAACAATCGAAGAGTTAATCCAAAAGGAAGAAGTAGATTTTCAAGAAGGTGCTTATATTAACCTTCCACTTGACACTCAAATAGAAAATAACATAAAAATAATAATCATAAATCCAAAGACATATAACATAAAAGACAAAGGAAAATCAGCAAAGGTTAAATCTGTACACGATTTAACTGGAAGAGTGCTTAAGGATCAGAAAATTGAACTTGGAGCTCTTGACTATACCGTTCCAGCACTTGGAACAAAGCTTGAAGAAGGAGCTACTATAGAAATCTTCCGAGTTAAGGAAGAAGTTGTAGTTTCTAAAAGCGATATAGTCTTTACAAGGAAAAAAGTAGATACAAACTCTCTTTACAAGGGCACTGAAAAGATCAAACAAAAAGGATCAAGCGGAGTTCTGGCAACACATACAAAAAACAGATATGTAAATGGTAAGCTAGAAAAATCAGAAGTTGTAAAAAAAGAAGTAACTAAAAAGATGAAAGAACATATAATCCTAGTTGGAACAAAGAATAAACCAGTAGTAAAACCAGTAGCGAAAGCAGTGGCAAAGGTTGAGCCTAAGGTTAAAACTGCAACCCGTGGTTCATCTAGAAAAACAGTTGTAAAACAAACTGCTCAGGCACCTAAGAAGACATCTAAAAAGCCGAGTAGGGGAAGTTCTAGTAGAAACGGAACAACTATAGTTATGAGCGCATCAGCTTATACAGACAACAAGTCTTCTCAAGGCAAGTGGGTAGGTAAAACTGCCAGCGGTATGAAGCCTCAGTATGGAGTAGTAGCAGTAGATCCAAGTGTAATTCCTTTAGGAACCAGACTTTATATTGAAGGTTATGGAAATGCAATAGCTGGAGATACTGGAGGAGCTATAAAGGGAAATAGAATAGATTTATTCTACAATACCAGATCTGAAGCACTTAGCTTTGGAAGAAGAACTATTAAGGTAACAATCCTAAAATAAAACAAGTTAAATTTTAAAAAAGAGATAATCCAATTGGATTATCTCTTTTTTGTCTTATCTATTGTTTTTATTTATAGATCGTCATTCCTATTTATAGAAAATACATAGGTGCTAATGGCAGGAATATAGATTTCTTTTAGTTCAGACTTATACTCTTCTTCTCTCAGTCCGTCCATACCCAGCAGGGTACTTATCTTAAAGTCTTCTGTCTTATCGTCATACTTGGACTTAAGGAAGGCGGAGAGATCTTTTGTTTCTATATAGGAATCTCCAAACTTTCCGTTATGAACAACCAAGATATATCCGTCTTCCTTTTCTATAGTATAGACTATTATATTCTTGTTTGCTTCATATTGCATAAACTTGATCTTTCGGTTTATCTCCTGAGGATCTGCCAGGTTAAATTCTGGATTTTGAGCTCGGAGCTTTATAAGATCCTGCATATATTTAAAGAAGTGAATGTTCTTTTTCTTAAGGCTCCAATCAATTTGATTTATAGTGATGGGTGATCTGTAAGTGTTTGCTATCCCTTGCTTGCTTCTTAATATTTCATTACCGTTGGTAATAAAAGGTATTCCCTGAGCTGTAAGGAGTATACTAAAGGCAAATCTATTTAGCTTTTCTATATCTTCTTCATGCATCTGGGGAAAAGTCTTTACCATTTTATCGTATATTATCAAGTCATCGTGACAGTTTATATAGTTTATTGACTCTAGTGGATTTTCTGCAAAACCTCTGTGGGTATTGTTGTAGTCTATAGAACCTATTATTCCAGCTTCTACATCCCACTTATACTTTGCATTTCCCTGGATAAATCCTGGATAATCTCCATTGTTGTCTCCCTTGAGAGCGTTTCTGAAGTCATCGTTAAAGTATGAAAAGCCCAGTCCCTTCTGAGTTCCCTTAAGACTCATCTTCTCCAAGGGAAGTGTTGTCTTGCCGCCTCCCCAAGGCTCGCCGTAGATTACTACTTCTGGATTTATCTCTTTTAAAGTTTTTACTATTTCTTTTGTAGTATCTATATCCATAAGGCCCAAAAGGTCAAATCTGAATCCGTCTATCTTGTATTCTTCCATCCAATAGATTAAAGAATCTATTATAAGTCTCTTGGACATAGGCATTTCGCTGTCTATTTCATTTCCGGTTCCTGTTCCGTCTGAAAACTTACCATCCTTGGTCATCCTGTAGTAATATCCCGGCATCAGGTTGTCAAGATTACTGTCAAAGGACTTGTATGTGTGATTGTAAACCACATCAACTACTACTTTAAATCCATTTTCGTGAAGTTTCATTATAAGAGTTTTAAGCTCTAAAACCCTGCTTAGAGGATCATGGGGGTCTGTTGCATAGGATCCTTCTGGCGCGTTGTAGAGTTCAGGATCGTAACCCCAGTTATAGTTCTTATCTAGAAGAAAACTTTCATTTTTTTCTTCTACTGATATAAAGTCATATACAGGTAAAAGGTGGATATGATTTACTCCAAGTTCTTTTAAGTGATCTATTCCAGTTTTATATCCCTTATACTGACTTCCTTCTTCTACAAAGCCTAAATATTTCCCTCTATTTTTTACACCAGATGTTTCTGAAGCGGTAAAATCTTTTACATGTACTTCATATATGACTGCATCTTTTTTATCTATTTTTGGAACCTTATGCTCTTTAAATCCTTTGGGATTTGTATCCTCAAGGTCTATTATAGCTGATGCAGATGAATTTATAGCTGAAGAAATTGAATAGGGATCTGTTACTTCAAAGGAATCTTTTATATTGTATCTATAAAACTTCCCCTTATGATCTCCCTGCAGGACTAGTTCATGTACTCCATCTTCTAGCTTATCCATCATAAAGACCTGTCTATTTTCTAAATTTGCTGTTTCATATAGTGCCAGTTCTATTTTCTCTCTCATGGGTGACCATACTCTAAAAGTAGTTTTATCTTTTGAGTAAATCATTCCAAGCTGTTTTTCTGTCGTCCCAAAGTCTTTCATCAAAAAAATTGCCTCCTAATTCTTGTTTAGATTACATTGATAAATCAATCATTTATCAACTCATTATAAATTGCTATATATTCTTTGGATGATCTTTCCCAATCATTTTTAGAATTCATAGCACTCTTTATTAAATTGTACCAAATAGTCTCGTCTTTATAAAGGAAAAGAGCTCTTTTTATTGTAAATAGAAGTTCATGTGCATTGAAGTTTTCAAAGGTAAATCCGTTACCTCCACCTGTATACATATTGTAAGGCTCTACAGTGTCTTTTAAGCCGCCTACCTCTCTTACTATTGGAATAGTACCATATCTAAGGGAGATCAGCTGAGAGATACCACAGGGTTCGCTCATTGATGGCATAAGAAATATGTCGCTTGCTGCATAGATTAGATGAGCTTCATCTTCATTGAAATACACCCTTGCAGCCATTTTCTCTGGGTATTTGTATTCAAAGTACTTGAACATCTCTTCATACTGAGCATCTCCCGTTCCCAGCATGACAAATTGGATGTCTTCTTGAAGTAGTTCTTCCATTATAGCTGCTACAAGGTCTAAGCCCTTCATAGCTACAAGTCTTGATACCATAGAAATAATTGGTATATCTTCTCTTTGAGGAAGTCCAAATTTCTCTTGAAGAGCCAGTTTATTTTTCTTTTTATCTCCTATAGTCTTTAAATTGTAGTTTTTAGCGATCTTTTTATCCGTTTTAGGATTGTACTCATCATAGTCTATTCCATTGACTATTCCTCTTAGTTTTCCAGAGTGCTGGCTTATGATTCCTTCTAAACCTTCGCCAAAGAAGGGATATTTTATTTCCTCAGCATAGCTTCTAGAAACTGTATTTAAGATATTGCTGTAAACTATTCCGGCTTTCATAAGGTTTATATTATCATAGTATTTTATTCCATCTTCAGTGTAGTAACTCTTTGAAAGTCCTGCCACCTCTTCTAGTGTACTGGCTGGGAATACCCCCTGGTACTTGAGGTTGTGCATAGTGTGTACAGTCTTTATATCTCCATAGAAACTGTCACCTTTTGCAAAGTCTTCTCTTAAAAGAGGAACAAGTCCCGTGTGCCAATCGTTGCTATGAATTATATCGGCTTTAAAATCTAAAAATTTAGCCAACATGACTGCAGCTTTTGAGAAAAATATAAATCTTTCTCTGTCATCTTCTTCTCCGTATATATTTCCTCTATTAAAATAGTATTCGCTGTCTATAAAATAGTAGGTTACATCTTTATAAACATAGGAAAGAACTCCGGCATATTGATGACGAAAACCAAGGTCTACATAAAAGTAACCCAGGAAATCCATATCTTTTTTATATTCCTCTGAAATTTTAGAATAAAGAGGCATAACAACTCTTATATCTACCCCTTCTTTTTTTAGATAAGCCGGAAGACTTCCAGCTACATCTGCAAGTCCTCCAGTTTTTAGAAATGGTACCGATTCGGATGTTATAAATAGTACTTTCATTTTTCATCCCTTCTTATTTTTTGGTTTTTTTCTATAACGTAAGGCATAGAAGCATTACCTGCAATATTTGCTCCTTCTTCTATGCATGTATATTTATCAAGTATTGAGTTTACAACTATTGCATCTTTTTCTATTACACTCTTTTGCATTACTATAGAGTTTCTAACTACTGCATCCTTGCCTATCTTTACTCCTCTAAATATTATTGAGTTTTGTACATTACCGTCAATAATACATCCATTAGCTACAAGGGAGTTTTGAACCTTTGAATCTTTACCATACCAAGTTGACGGTTCATCTTTGGATTTAGTAAATACCGAGCCGTTTTTATAGAATGTTTCTTCTGCTATATCTTCTTTTAAAAGATTTAAGTTTGCGTCATAATAATTTTTCAGATCAGAAATATTCTCTACATGACCATCAAATCTATAGGTGTTGATCTTATACTTGTCTTTATTCTGAAGAAGCGCATCTTTTAAGGAGGTTGTATCACCTCTCTCTACTGAGCCTCTTACAATTTCAAGAAATATTTCTTTTTTAAGGAAGCCCATCTCTAGCGAGAGATTAAACTCACTTTCAGTTCCCAGGTTTATTCCCATACTTTTAAGATTTCCATCTTTATCTATAATTATTTTATTTTTATTGATAAAATCCCCATCATCATCTATTTGTTTTTTATAGATAAGAGTGACATCAGCATCAGTTTCTGTGAAGCATTTAAAGGCTTCTGCTAAATCAACTTTAGCTATGATGTTTGGATTGCATATGAAAACATATTTTTCTTTTGCATGTTCAAAAAATGGTTCGGTGCTGTGATACTGATGAACATCTCCTGTATAAAGTCCGTAGTCATTTTCAAGTATGGGCGGAAACAAGAAGAGCCCGTTGAATCTTCTGTTTAAATCCCATGGATTTCCATTTCCGATATGGTCCATAGTAGATCTCATTTTTTTACCAGTATAAATTGCTACAGATTTTATTCCATTGTTTACCATGTTTGAGATTGTAAAATCTATAAGCCTGTATCTTCCGGCAAAAGGAAGCATATAAACTGGTCTGTGCTTGCAGAGACCTCCAAAGTTATTTTCATTGTCCCCGCCGTTTATTATACCTATACATCTATCCATTTTTTTCTCCCCCTTACTCTATTAATACTCCTTCATCTGATACAAGATAAATCTCTTCCTCACCTATACTTCCTATTTCTTCTCCTTCTTCTACAGTTATACCCTCTAAGATTACAGCATTATTTATCCTGGCATTCTTTTTTATAATACAGCTACTCATTATAACTGAATTGTTTACAACTGCACCTTCTTCAACTATTGCTTCACTAAAGACTATAGAGTTGTTTACTTCTCCTTTTATAGAACATCCTTCATTTATCAAAGAATTATTGGTAAAAGCTTTGGGACCTATATACTGAGGAGGCAGGTTTCTTGATCTTGTATATATCCGCCAGTCTTTATCATATAAGTTTAATGTGTTATCTTCATCTAAAAGGTCCATATTGGCCTGCCAGTAACTCCTTACTGTTCCTACATCTTTCCAATATCCTTTAAAGTTCCAAGCAAACATCTTGCTTCCGTCATCCAGCATCTTAGGAAGTATGTCTTTTCCAAAATCATGGCTGGATTCCTTGTTTTCTGAGTCAGCTACTAGATATTCCTTTAATTTTGACCAGTTAAACATATATATTCCCATTGATGCCATGTTATTTTTTGGATTTTCTGGTTTTTCATCAAATTTTACTATCTTCATCTCTTCATCTACATTTACTATCCCAAACCTGGAAGCTTCCTCCCATGGAACTTCCATTACAGCTATAGTTACATCTGATCCTTTTTCCTTATGTTTCTCCAGAAGATCATTATAGTTCATCTTGTAAATATGGTCTCCAGAGAGTATCAAAACGTATTCGGCATCTATTTCTTCTAAGAAATCTATATTTTCAAATATGGCATTTGCAGTTCCGGTATACCATCTTCCTCCATCTTCAGATGTAAAGGGCTGAAGGATTCTAAGGCCACCGACATTTCTGTCGTAATCCCATACAGAACCTATCCCTATATGGCTGTTTAAGAGAGCAGGCTTGTATTGTGTCAGAACTCCTATATCTGAAATTCCCGAGTTTGTAGCATTACTCAGTGGAAAATCTATAATTCTATATTTCCCTCCAAAAGGAACTGCGGGTTTTGCGATGTGTTTTGTGAGAGTCTTAAGCCTTGATCCCTGGCCCCCTGCAAGAAGCATAGCTACTACTTTTTTCTTAATCATAATATCCCCCTCCTAATTTTTCTTTTTAAAAATTATTCCGCCCAGAGGCGGCAGTGTTACCTCGAGTCTAAAATCTCTTTCGTGAATTGATTCCTTCTTAGTCTTATAAGTTTTTATTCTCTTGGTTCCTCCTCCATAGCGGTTATGATCGCTTGTTATAAGCATTCCATAGGATCCTTCTTCATCTACTCCTATTGGGTAGTCCCTTCTTTCAACTGGTGTAAAGTTAAATACACATATCAGCTTTTCTCCGTCATGGCCTATCCTTTCAAAGGACAGAATGCTCTCATCATGGTTAGTATGTTCTATCCATTCAAACCCGTCATAGGAAGTGTCATTTACAAAAAGTGCTTCTTCTTCCTTATACATCTTATTTAAGTCTTTTACAAAACTTTGAACCTTGCTGTGGCTGTCATAATCTAATAAGTTCCAATCCAGTTTTGCCCATTCATCCCATTCCTTAAATTGAGTAAATTCGCCTCCCATAAATAGAAGTTTTTTTCCAGGGTAGGCATACATATATAAATAGAGCAGCCTTAGGTTGGAAAATTTATCTTCGTAACTTCCCGGCATCTTATCTAGAAGGGATTTTTTCATATGAACTACTTCATCATGGCTTAGAGGTAGAATATGATCTTCGTTAAAGACATACATAAGACCAAAGGTTAAAAGTCCCTGCTTATTTTTTCTGGCTATAGGATCTGTTTCCATGTATCTGAGGGTATCGTTCATCCAACCCATGTTCCACTTATGAGTAAATCCAAGTCCACCTTCATCTACCGATTTGGTAAGACCTGGGTAGGATGTTGATTCTTCTCCTATAAGCATCACATCAGGGTATTTTTCCCCCACAATGCTGTTCATCCGCTTAAAGAATTCTATGGCTTCAAGATTTTCATCTCCCCCATTGATGTTTTTGACGCCCTTTCCTAGGAGGTTATAGTAGAGTGTATAGGATACTGCGTCTATTCTCACTCCGTCTATGTGGTAGTAGTCCAGCCAATACATCATGTTTGAAATAAGAAAGCTTAAGACTTCAGGTTTTGTAAAGTCAAAATTATAGGTTCCCCACATATCATTTACTGCCTTTTTTTCATCAAGTGATTCAAATAGATAAGATCCGTCAAATTTTGCAAGACCATGCCCATCAGTTGCAAAGTGAGCTGGAACCCAGTCAAGTATTACTCCTATTCCTGCTTTATGAAATTTATCTATAAAATCCATAAAATCCTTTGGAGTTCCAAATCTTGAAGTTGGTGCAAAAAATCCAGTAATTTGATAGCCCCATGATCCGTCAAAAGGATGCTCCATAACTGGCATAAGCTCTATATGTGTATATCCCATCTTCTTGACATATCTTACAAGTTCATCCGCCAGATCATGATAGGAATACTGAGAATCGTTTTCTCTTTTCTTCCAGGAAAGGAGATTAACTTCATAGATTGAAAGTGGTCCTGTTAAATAGTCCTTGCTCTTTCTCTCTTTCATCCATTTTTCATCTGTCCACTTAAAACCTTCTATATCAAAAAATTTAGAAGCTGACTTTGGTCTCTCTTCTGCGTGGAAAGCATAGGGATCTGCTTTCATAAGTACTTCTCCTGCTTGTGTTATAATCCTATATTTGTAGCTATCAAACTGGGAGACTCCTTTAACACAGATGGCCCAAAGACCACTTTCTTCTATTCTTTTCATAGGAAGATCACTTTCATTCCACTGATTGAACTCTCCAGTTAAATATATTTCCCTTGCCCGTGGCGCCCATACCACAAATCTTACATATTCCGGATCTTCATCTAGTTTGTGAGCACCTAAAAAATTGTAGGATTCATAAAATGTTCCTTCGTGAAAAAGATGTGCATCAAACT
>NZ_JARIEF010000030.1 GCF_029266915.1 Tissierella sp.
AAATACTTACAGAACACCTTGACTTATTCATAGGACTTACTGACCATGTAAATGATGTAGAAATCATGGTTGAGAAAGAAGAAGACAAGAAAGAAAAAGTTCTTGAAATGACAGTAGAAGAACTAGATTTATCTGTTAGATCTTATAACTGTTTAAAGAGAGCAGCAATTAATACAGTAGAAGAATTAACTGACAAATCAGAAGATGATATGATGAAAGTAAGGAATTTAGGTAGAAAATCCCTGGAAGAAATTCAAAAGAAACTTGAAGAATTAGGATTAGGACTTAAAACAAACGAGGAGTAATCCTTTTAAAGGAGGGATATTATGACAAAACTTAGAAAACTTGGTCGTCCAACAGCTCATAGAAAATCAATGCTTAGAAATCAAGTTACTTCATTACTAAGAAGTGGAAGAATAGAAACAACAGTTACTAGAGCAAAAGAAACTCAAAGAATGACAGAGAAAATGATAACTCTAGGAAAAAGAGGAGACTTACACGCAAGAAGACAAGTTTTAGCTTATGTATATGATGAAGATGTAACTACATCACTATTTAGTGAAATAGCACCTAAATATGCAGATAGAAAAGGTGGATATACAAGAGTTTTAAAACTGGGACCTCGTCGTGGCGATGGAGCAGAAATGGCTATAATAGAGCTAGTATAAGGGACAGGGATTAAGTTAATTCTTAGTCCCTTTTGTTTTGCCAAGCAGTAAAATTACATATATATCAATTGTATATTACCCTGTGTTATGTTATATTAGAAGATGATAATTAAGTTAATTTCAAAGAAATTTAAGTTGAATTGAGGTATATTATGAAAGATGTAATGATAGAAATGAAAGATGTTACATTTGAATACAAGTCATATATAGACGATGATATATTAATGGCAGTAAAGCATGTTGATTTAACTGTTAAAAAAGGAGAATTCTTGGTTGTTTTAGGTCATAACGGCTCCGGGAAATCAACCCTGGCTAAGATGATGAATGGACTTAACCTTCCAACTACTGGTGATGTTTTTGTTATGGGTATGGATACAAAAGATGAAAGCAAGATTTGGGATATAAGAGAAAAAGCAGGAATGGTATTTCAAAACCCCGACAATCAAATTGTAGCAACAATAGTAGAAGAAGATGTTGCATTTGGTCCGGAAAACCAAGGAGTAGCCACGCAAGAGATAAGAAGAAGAGTAGATGAAGCCTTAGCTACTGTAGAAATGAGTGACTATAAAAAGCACGCACCCCATCTTCTATCCGGTGGACAAAAACAAAGGGTAGCTATAGCAGGTATCTTAGCTATGAATCCAGATTGCATAATATTTGATGAACCAACATCAATGCTTGATCCCTCTGGAAGAACTGAAGTGCTGGAAACTATAAAAAAGCTGAATCGCCAGCAGGGTAAAACTATTATCTTAATCACTCACTATATGGACGAAGCTGTACAGGCAGACAGAATAGTAGTTATGAGTGAAGGAGAGATTAAGCTTGAGGGAACTCCTAAAAATGTATTTAAAGAAGTTGACAAGATAAAAGAATTAGGGCTAGACGTACCTCAAGTAACTGAACTTGCATATGAACTTAAAAAAGAAGGTATAGAGATAGAAGGAGAAATATTATCTATAGAGGAGTTGTTACAGGCATTATGATAATCAAAATTGACAACTTAAACTATGTTTATAATGAAGGCACTCCATTTGTAAAAAAAGCATTAGATAGTATAAACTTAGAGGTGAAAAACGGAGAGTTTATTGGGCTTATAGGTCACACTGGTTCTGGTAAATCGACTCTTGTTCAGCATTTAAACGGACTTATAAGAGTTCAGTCAGGAAGCCTTTTTATAGATGGATTTGACATATCTAAAAAAGAAACAAAACTTAAAAAAATAAGGCAAAAAGTAGGTCTGGTATTTCAATATCCAGAATATCAGCTATTTGAAGAAACTATAGCAAAAGATATAGCTTTTGGGCCTAAAAATCTAGGTTTAAGCGAAGAAGAAATAAATCAACGCGTTATAGAAGCTATGGAAATAGTAGGGCTAGACTATGAAAGTTTAAAAGATAGATCTCCATTTGAACTTTCAGGAGGTCAAAAAAGAAGAGTAGCAATAGCTGGAGTTGTTGCTATGAAGCCTAAAGTATTAGTTCTTGACGAACCAACAGCGGGGCTTGATCCTCATGGAAGAGATGAGATCTTAAGTGAAATATGTGATTTGTTTAAAAAAGGCGGTATAACTGTAGTTCTTGTTTCCCACAATATGGAAGATATAGCTAGGATAGTAGATAGAATACTAGTTATGGACAATGGAAAGATAGTTATGGATGACCTGCCAAGAGAGATATTTAAAAGAAGACAAGAACTAGAAGACATAGGTCTTGGTATTCCTCAGATTACTAAATTTATGCAGGAGTATAGTGAACTTGGACACAATATAAAAACAGATATACTTACTGTTGAAGAAGCTAAAGAAGAACTTATAAGGTATCTAAGGAGCGATAAAAATGCTTAAAGATATAACTATTGGACAATATTTTCCAGGAGATACTATAATTCATAGATTGGATCCTAGAATAAAAATATTAATTGTTATGATGTTTATTACATCACTTTTTTTTGTAGATAGATTTTATCCCTATATACTTATAATAGGATTTATTTTTACTGTAATAATACTATCTAAAGTACCTGTAATATTTATCCTAAGAGGTTTAAAACCACTGATGTTTATAATTGGTATAACATTTCTTATAAATATGTTTATGACCAAAGGTGAAGTGTTATTTCAATTATGGTTTTTAACTATTACAAAAGAAGGATTAGCTCAGGCAGGTTTCATGGCTCTGAGGCTTATATTTCTTGTTACAGGGACTTCACTACTAACCCTTACAACTTCACCTATAAGTCTGACGGACGGCATAGAGGAGCTCTTAAAACCCTTTAAAAGAATAGGGCTGCCATCTCATGAACTAGCTATGATGATGACTATAGCTTTAAGATTTATTCCAACTCTTTTAGAGGAAACAGACAAGATAATGAAAGCTCAGATGGCAAGAGGAGCAGACTTTGAATCGGGAAATATTCTTAGAAGAGCTAAAAATTTAGTGCCTCTCTTAGTACCCCTATTTGTAAATGCCTTCAGACGAGCGGACGAACTTGCTATAGCTATGGAAGCAAGATGCTATAGAGGAGGAGACGGAAGAACTAGACTTAACATACTAAAGCTAGATAGAAAAGATATATCTATTTTTGTGGGTATGGCTATGTTTTTTGTTTTTATCGTATCAACTAGATTTATATAAAATAAGAGATAGCTATATAAACAGATAGCTGTATAAGTAAGAGGTAAAACATGAGAAATATAAAACTGACAATAGAATATGAAGGAACTAAATACTCTGGATTCCAGTCTCAAAACGATGTATTAGGTATACAAGAGGTTTTAGAACTGGCAATAAAAAAAGTTTGCAGGGAAGATATTAAAGTAATAGGATCAGGAAGAACTGATAAAGGAGTTCATGCAATAGCTCAAGTATGCAACTTCTTTACGGAAACAGATATTCCAGCTGGTAACTTTACTCTAGCAATTAATACAAATCTTCCAGATGATATTAAGGTAAAATTATCACAAGAGGCTGATTTAGATTTCCACTCTAGGTTTAGTGCCAAGGGTAAAAGATATAGATATCGGATTTATAATAGTAAAATAGAAAGACCAATTTATCGAAATTTTTCTTATCATGTTAAAAAGCCATTAGATATAGAAGCTATGAAATCTGCTATTCCTTATTTTATAGGAACACATGATTTTAAAAGTTTTATGGGACCAAAAGTAAAAGTTAAGGATACAATTAGAACCATACATTTGATAGAACTTGAAGAAAATGGTGATTTCTTAGAATTTGTGATAGAAGGAAATAACTTTTTAAGGCATATGGTAAGAATAATAGTAGGAACATTTATATATGTAGGAATAGGAAAAATAAAGATAGAAGATATTCCTAAAATTATAAATGGAAAGAATAGGTTGTTAGCTGGTGTTACGGCAAATCCAGAAGGATTGTTTTTAGAAAAAGTATACTATGAGAAAAATGGTCTTGACAAGGATAAAGGGATGTATTAAAATGTATTAGAGTGTTTAAAAAGAGACCGGAAACTTTTTTTCTACCTCATAATAATTTATACCTTTTATAAGGAGGGAAAACGATGAAAAGCTATATGGCAAAGACAAACGAATTAGATAAGAAATGGTACGTTATAGATGCTGAAGACAAAGTTTTAGGAAGATTAGCATCGGAAGTAGCAACAATATTAATGGGTAAGAACAAACCAACATATACTCCTCATATTGATACTGGTGATTTTGTAATCATAGTAAACGCTGAGAAGATAAAACTTACTGGAAATAAGATAAATCAACTGAATTATACTTATCACACAGGACACCCAGGAGGACTTAAACAAGTTCCTTACAATAAATTGATTGAAACTAAACCAGAGAAAATTATAGAATTAGCTGTAAAAGGAATGCTTCCAAAGAACAAAATTGGAAAACACATGATCAAAAAAATGAAAGTATACGCTGGAACTGAGCACAATCACGAAGCTCAAATGCCAGAAGTATACGAAATCTAATTATTTATTGAGAGGAGGACTGTAAGTGGCTATAGAACAATACATTGGAACAGGACGAAGAAAAACATCAGTTGCAAGAGTAAGACTAGTTCCAGGAAACGGAAAATTTACTGTAAATAAAAAAGATATCGCTGAATACTTTAACTATGAAACTTTAAGAACAATAGCTAGAGAACCACTAACAATTACTGGAAATCTTGAGAAGTTTGATGTACTAGTAAATGTTAACGGTGGAGGATATACAGGTCAAGCAGGAGCTATCAGACACGGTATAGCAAGAGCTTTACTAAAAGTTGATGGAGAGGTTAGACCAACGCTTAAAAAAGCAGGTAACTTAACTAGAGACCCAAGAATGAAAGAAAGAAAGAAATACGGCTTAAAGAAAGCAAGAAAGAGCCCACAATTCTCAAAGAGATAGAAACCCAATCCCAAGAAAATTTCTTGGGATTTTTTTTATATAGTTTTATAGACTATCAGAGATGGATAGCCTATCCTTAATTAAAATAAATGATCTTTTTTCAAATGGAACGTTACCCACATCGATTGTGGATAATGTGGATAACCCTTACTTTATAAATTATTTACATTTTATATGTGACGCATGCTAATAAACCATAAAATATAAGTTAACAATAATTTGTGGAGAACTATTCACATGTCCACATTTTCTCTTTATATCTGATATTTCAGTATACTTTATATAAATAAGTTCATTTTAAGCTAAATTTTACTAGAAATGGCTTGAATTGAGGTTAAATCTTAAGATATTCAGCTTATTTAACTAAATATCACATAATATATCAAGTATAGGGTATAGGTATATAGGAGTCTTAGTAGCGGATGATTAAATTTTAAGGGTAGTTAATTAAACCCACATAACCATATAGGGAAGTTTTGGGTTTGTAAAAATTTATAAAGTCTATGGCTATTAAAACTATCATAGTTAAACTTTTATAACAAAATAGAGGAATATATGGGTTTTTAGTAGAAAAAATAAGTTGAAAGTTAAATATTTAACGATAAATAATTATTAATGTTGCATAAACATATTTTCTCTTATATAATGGACCTATAGTAACCGATGAAATATTTTAAAATATAAATTGCAATTTAAGTTTAAGTTTAAAAAAAAATTAAGAGGGTACTATAGTATTGGAGTTATTGATATACTTTAAATATTGGAAGGAGTGGTTTAATGGACGGTAAAAAAACTAAGTTATATGAAGAACATAAAAACTTGGGGGCTAAGATTGTAAACTACGCAGGCTGGGAAATGCCAGTTCAGTATGAAGGTCTAGTTCCAGAGCATAATGCAGTTCGAAATGAAGCAGGTTTATTTGACGTATCCCACATGGGAAACATAAGTGTCAAAGGTAAAGATGCACTTCCATTTTTAGATCATCTTATGACAAACGATATTAGTAGTTTAAATGATAACCAAATCGTATATACTTTTATGTGCTACCCTGATGGAGGAGTAGTAGAAGATTTACTAGTATATAAAACTAATAATGAGAAATTTAACTTAATCGTAAATGCAGCAAATATAGACAAAGATTGGGATTGGGTAAATGAGCATAAGGCAGACTTTGATGTTGAGCTTGAAAACCTTTCCCCAGAAACTGCTATCATAGCAATTCAAGGACCTAAGGCACAAGAAATCCTTCAAAAGCTTACTGACACAAAACTTGATGAAGTGGAATTCTTCTACTTTAAAGAAGATGTTAAGATTGATGGAGCTAGCGCTACGATTTCAAGAACAGGATATACAGGTGAAGATGGATTTGAAATATATTTAACTAATGATGATGTAGTTAAAGTATGGAAGAGTCTTTTAGAAGCTGGAAAAGAAGAAGGAATAAAACCAACTGGTCTAGGATCTAGAGATACATTAAGATTTGAAGCTATGCTGCCTCTATATGGTCAAGAATTATCAAAAGATATTTCGCCTTTAGAAGCAGGACTTAAATTCTTTGTTAAACTTAAGAAAGATGCTGACTTTATAGGAAAAGATGCTCTTCAAGCTCAAGCTGACGGAGGACTTGAAAGAACTCTAGTAGGATTTGAACTATTAGGAAGAGGAATTCCAAGAGAAGGTTATGAAGTTTACAAAGATGGAGAAAAAATAGGACATGTTACTACAGGCTATATGAGTCCTACATTAAATAAAAACATTGGAAATGCTCTTATAAAGATTTCAGAAAAAGAAATGGGAAATGAAATCGATATAATGATCAGAAAAAAACCAGTTAAAGCTAAAATTATAAGCAAGAATTTTTTAAAAAATAGATAAAAACCAATAGGAGGTATTATTATGAAAATTGTTAAAGATTTATTTTATTCAGAAGATCACGAGTGGGTTAAGGTTGAAGGTGAAGAAGCTTATATAGGAATTACTGACTTTGCACAGCATCAAATGGGTGACATAGTATATGTTGAACTTCCTGAGATTGATGACGAATTAGAAAAAGACGACGACTTTTCAGCTATTGAGTCTGTAAAGGCTGCTTCAGACGTTTATATTCCAGTTTCTGGAAAAGTAATTGAAGTTAACGAAGATTTACTTGATAGTCCTGAACTTATAAACTCAGATCCTTTTGAGAGCTGGATCATTAAAATAGAATTAACTGACAAATCACAATTAGATGATTTAATGTCAAGCAAGGAGTACGAAGAATTCACTAGTGAGGAGGCGTAAAATGTTCCCATATATCCCGCATACACCAGAAGACATAAAGGAAATGCTTGAAGTTGTAGGAGTAGATTCTACAGATGACCTTTTTGCTGATATCTCAAAGGCAAGTTCATTAAACAGGGAATTAAACTTGCCAAAAGCAAAATCAGAATTAGAAGTTGTAAATTATTTAACATCTCTTGCTAATAAAAACTGCTCTGCTACAGAAAATATATGTTTCTTAGGAGCAGGAGCATATGATCATTATATACCAACAATTGTGGATCATATAATATCAAGAAGTGAATTTTATACTTCATATACACCGTATCAGCCAGAAATAAGTCAAGGTACACTTCAATATCTATTTGAATACCAAACACTTATATCTGAACTTACAGGTCTTCCTATAGCAAATGCCAGTCTTTACGACGGGGGAACTGCAGTAACAGAAGCAGCTCTTATGGCGTGCGACGTTGGAAGAAAGAAAAAGATTTTAGTTTCAAAAACTGTAAGTCCTCAGACAAGAGAAATCTTAAAAACATATGCTCATGTTCAAAGTCTTGAACTTGTAGAGATTGAAATGAAAGACGGAATAACAGATATGGAAGATTTTAAAGCTAAAATGGACGATGAGGTAGGAGCAGCAATAGTTCAAAGTCCTAACTTCTTTGGTATAGTTGAAGATTTAAAAGCATCCGCTGATTTAGTTCATACAAGTAAAAAAGGAGCAATAATAGCTTCAGTTGATCCGATTTCTCTTGGAATTTTAAAGAGACCAGGAGACTTAGGAGTAGATATAGTTGTAGGAGAAGGTCAAGCACTTGGAATTCCAATGCAGTTTGGAGGACCATACCTTGGATTCCTAGCAACTACTGAAAAATACCTGAGAAAACTTCCAGGAAGAATAGTAGGAGAGACTACTGATTTAGACGGTAAGAGATCATTTGTATTAACTCTTACTGCTAGAGAGCAGCATATAAGACGTGATAAAGCTACATCAAATATTTGTTCAAATCAAGGACTTAACACACTAGCTGCTACTGTTTACATGGTAACTCTAGGTAAAGAAGGGCTAAGAGAAGTAGCTATGCAATCTACTCAAAAAGCTCACTATGCTTTAGAGAAACTTGAAGAGTCCGGAAAGTTCAAAAGAGTATTTGATCAACCTTTCTTTAAAGAGTTTGCAGTTTCTTCTGATATAGATGCAGATAAAATTATTACTGACCTTAGAGGAGAAAATATCATAGGTGGATATGACCTTGGTATCGACTACCCTGAGTTTAAAAACAGTATACTTTATGCTGTAACTGAAAAAAGAACTAAAGATGAAATTGATAAACTTAGCAATGTATTGGAGGGGATGTAAATGAGAGACTACGATAAACTGATATTTGAACTTTCAAAAACAGGTAGAAAAGGTTATATGCTTCCGCCTCTAGATGTAGAAGACAAATCTATAAGTGAGTTTTTTCCAGAAGAATTTATAAACGAAAATCCTCTTACTCTACCAGAAGTAAATGAATTTGAAGTAATAAGACACTACACAAATCTTTCTAATAAAAACTACGGATTGGACACAGGATTCTATCCACTTGGATCTTGTACAATGAAATATAATCCTAAAATAAATGAAAACACAGCAAGAATTGATGGTTTTGCTAACCTTCATCCTCGTCAAAGAGAAGACTGTACTCAAGGTGCACTTCAAGTAATGTACGAATTACAAGAATCTTTAGAGGAAATTGCAGGAATGGATCAAATTACACTTCAACCTGCAGCAGGAGCTCACGGTGAGCTTACAGGAATTATGGTAATAAAAGCATTCCATGAGAAAAATGGAGATACTAAGAGAGATACTATAATAGTTCCAGACTCAGCACACGGAACTAACCCTGCAACTGCAGCAATGGCTGGATATAAAATATTAGAAGTAAAGTCAACTGATAAAGGTTTAGTAGACGTTGAAGCATTAAGAGCTCTTGTTGATGAAAACACTGCAGGACTTATGTTGACTAACCCTAATACATTAGGAATATTTGAAAAAGATATTCAGGAAATAGCTGACATTGTTCACGATGCCGGCGGTCAGCTTTACTATGATGGAGCAAACGCAAACGCTATACTAGGTCATGCAAGACCTGGAGATATGGGATTTGACGTTGTTCACTTCAACATCCATAAAACATTCTCAACACCTCACGGTGGAGGGGGACCAGGATGTGGACCTGTAGGAGTTAAGAAACATTTAACTGAATTCCTTCCAGTTCCAATAGTAGCAAAAGACGGAGACAGATACTTCTTAGACTACGAAATAGAAAACACTATAGGAAAGGTAAAAGACTTCTATGGTCACTTTGGTATCATAGTTAGAGCTTACACTTATATCTTAACTATGGGTAGTGATGGACTTAAGCAAGCATCAGCAATGGCTGTGCTAAACGCTAACTATATGTTACACAAGTTGAAAGATGATTATTATGTACCAATAGATACTATTTATAAGCATGAGTTCGTATTGTCAGGACTAAAAGGCGGTCTTCAAGAAGCAACAACTCTTGATATTGCCAAAAGATTATTAGACTTTGGTTTCCATCCTCCTACAGTATACTTCCCTCTTATTATAAAGGAAGCAATGATGATAGAACCAACTGAGACTGAAAGTAAAGAAACTTTAGATGAATTTATAGATGCTTTATTAGCTATAGCTAAAGAAGCTAAAGAAGATCCTTCTATACTAAAAGAAGCGCCACACGATACAATAGTTAGAAGGCCAGATGAAACTAAAGCTGCTAGAAATCCAGTTGTAACTTATAAGGAGTAGATTGAGCCATGACTAAAGATATTGCAATAATAGGAGCAGGTCCGGGAGGATATGTTGCTGCTATTCGAGCAGCTCAAATTGGAGCAAATGTATATTTAATCGAAAATAGAGAAATTGGTGGAACATGCCTCAACAGAGGCTGTATCCCTACCAAAACTTATTTTAAAAATGCAGAGTTTATGAGAGACGTAAGAAGATCTGAAGAATTTGGTCTTAAGATAGATAATTATGATCTTGATGGAGAAGTACTTCAATCCAGAAAAAACAAGGTTGTTAACGATCTTGTTGGTGGAATCGAAAAACTTCTTGAATCCTATAAAAATATAGAAGTTATAAACGGTACAGCTTCTATTAAGGATAAAAACACTGTTATGGTAGATGTTAAAGAAGGAGAAGACAGAGAGATAAAAGTAGATAATATTATAATAGCTACTGGTTCAACTCCCCAAATGACGGAAACTAAAGGAGTAGATCTTAAAGGTGTAATAACATCGGATGATTTACTTGAGATGAATGAAATACCAAAGAGTTTAGTTGTAGTAGGTGGAGGAGTAATAGGTCTTGAGTTTGCAAGTATATATCAAGAGCTAGGAACACAAGTTACTCTTTTAGCTTCTAGAATACTAAAGGACATGGATAAAGAGATATCAAGACGTCTTCCAATGTTCTTTAAAAAACAAGGAATGACAGTTTATACAGATATTAGAGCTAAAGAAATCCAACAAGATGGAGACTCTTTAAAAGTTCTAGCAAAGTATAAGGAAAAAGACGAAGAAATAGAAGTAACAGCTGATTATGTTTTAATAGCTTCGGGAAGAAAACCAGTAACTGAAGGATTAGGACTTGAAGAACTTGGTATAGAATTTGATAGAACAGGTATACAAACTGATGAAAATTATGAAACAAATATCAAAGGAATATATGCAATTGGAGATGTTAACAACCTGGGTGTTCAGTTAGCTCACGTTGCATCAAGCCAGGGAACATTTGTTGTAGAAACAATCCTTGGAGAAAATCCAGATATAAACCTAGATGTTTGGCCAAGTTGTATATTTACGCTGCCGGAAGTTTCATTTGTTGGTAAAACTGAAGATGAACTTAAGCAAGCGGGAGTAGAATTCAATTCAAGTAAGTTCTTATTTTCAGCAAATGGTAAGGCACTTTCCCTTGAAGAGGGGGAAGGATTTATAAAGGTGTTTAGTTCTAAAGAAGACGATAAACTTCTGGGAGTTACAATACTAGGTCCTCATGCAAATGATTTAATTCATGAAGGAGCACTTGTAATATCCAATGGACTTGGAATAGATGCTATAACAAGAACTATTCATGCTCACCCAACTCTAAGTGAAGCTTTTATAGAATCAGTAGAAGGACTTCATGATAGAGCTATTCATATGGCACCGCCTAGAAGGAAAAGAAAAAGATAAATAGATAATGAGAAAGATATTTTGATATCTTTCTCATTTTTTATTAATTCAAAAATAAGATTGCGACTCTATTTATAAGAGCTTGGAAAGAGAGGTAAATGTGAAAAATAAAAAGAAACTATCAACAGGAAAAACTATACTCAACATAGTACTTATAATAATATTTTTAACTCTTGGATTTCTAGTTAGAAATACAGGCGAGGGCATTTTGTTTGATATAAAGGTATTAGAAATTTTCCATAAAGCTACAAACCCGACTATTTTAAGCTTTATGAAAGTAATTTCATTTCTGGGTGCAGAAAAATTTTTAGTTCCAGTGATGTTTATTGTGATAGTTTATAACGTGGCAAAGAAAAAAAATAGAGAAGCCATATTTCTAATAGTAAATACACTGGGAAGTTTTTTTCTGAATTCACTTATAAAGCAAGTATTTCAAAGAACAAGACCTTTTGATTTTTCACTGGTCAAACAAGGCGGACTAAGCTATCCAAGTGGACACTCCATGGTGGTTATGAGTATGTATTTAGCTTTGTTCTATCTCTTAACTAAAAACCAAGAAAATAGAAACAAACGAATTGTAATAGGAGTGTTAGCTGGCGGTTATATAGCCATGATGGGCATTAGTAGGATGTATTTGGGAGTTCACTGGCCAACTGATATAATAGGAGGATATATATGCGGCTATCTTCTCTATCAAACAAGTAAAAAGTTAATAATGGAGAAAATAAATATAGATAAATAAACATAGATAAATAAACATAGATAAATTAATTTATAATAATAGATATATTACAATCTATAACTTGATTTTTTGCTGAGTCGGCTATATAATCAAGAGATAAAAGGAGGAGTCTTATGAATGGACATAATAAGAAAAGTTTAATTTCTGGTATTGTATTTGCAATACTTATAGCCTTTCCGTCTTGGTTTTTAGGTAGGCAATTTCCAGTTATAGGGGGACCAGTTTTTGCAATTATAATAGGGCTCATATTAGGTATTTTCTATAGTAACGATAAACTTGTTCCTGGAATATCATTTACAGCTAAAAAGATACTTCAATATTCAATAGTATTATTAGGATTTAGCATGAATTTATACAATATACTAGAAGTTGGTAAAAATTCTTTACTTATAATTGTTTCAACAATATCGGCTGCTTTAATAACCGCATACCTTGTAAGTAAGTTTTTAAAGATCCCTCAAAAAACAGCAATTTTAATAGGTGTTGGATCTTCAATATGTGGAGGATCTGCAATAGCAGCTACAGCACCAGCTATTAATGCAGAAAGTGAAGATGTTGCGAAAGCTATTTCAACTATATTTTTCTTTAATGTTATAGCAGCATTAATATTTCCAAGTATAGGAAAGTTTTTAGGCATGACAGACTATGGTTTTGGGATGTTTGCCGGAACGGCTGTAAATGACACATCATCTGTAGTAGCTGCAGCAACAACATGGTCAGTTATGGCAGGAAATAACACGGCTCTTGAAATGGCTACTATAGTAAAATTAACTAGAACTCTGGCAATAATACCAATTACATTTGTACTAGCACTTTATACGGCTAAAAAGGAAAAATCGAAAGATCAATCTAAAGATTTTAGTCTTATGAAGATATTTCCGTGGTTTATAGTATATTTTTTAATAGCTGCGATAATTAACACTATTTTTTCTCTTGATCCATCTATATCATCTAGCCTAGTAACTCTTGGCAAATTTATGATAACAATGGCTATGGCAGCAATTGGTTTTAATACAGATGTTAAATCTTTAATCCAAGGTGGAATAAAACCCATATTATTGGGTTTGCTATGCTGGATAGCGGTAGCTTTAACTTCTTTGGCGGCTCAAACATTATTAGGTATATGGTAGGTAATAAAATAAATATTTAATAAAAAATAAGACTTCCTGATATGGGAAGTCTTATTTTTTACAGTTAGAAAAGTAAACTCCTATTTTTAATCTTCAGAAGTTTAATTATCCAAGAACTATTTTACTTTCTTCTTCTATAAATTGGTTTTTGTAGAGATCATAATAATAACCTTTTTCTTCTATTAACTCTCTATGGGATCCGGCTTCTATAATCCGACCATCTTCTATAACCAGGATTTTATCCGCGCCTCTTATAGTAGAGAGCCTGTGGGCTATAATGAAACTAGTCCTGCCCTCTAAAACGGTCTTTATAGCCTCTTGAACTATTATCTCAGTCTCGGTATCAATAGAGGAGGTTGCCTCGTCTAAGACGAAGAGTCTGGGGTTTCTAACTATAGCCCTTGCAAAAGATATAAGCTGCTTTTCTCCAGTTGAAAGAAGTCCTCCTCCTTCACCTATATCAGTCTTATATCCATCTTCGAGTTTACTTATAAAGTCGTGAATATTTAAAAGCTTGCAGACATCTTTTATATCTTTATCTGTCGCATTTAAATTACCATATCTTATATTATCTTCTACAGTTCCGCTAAAGAGATGAGGTGATTGAAGAACGTATCCTAGATTATCGTGTATCCAGTTTTGAGGCATATCCCTATAGTCTATTCCATCTATAAAAACCTGACCCTTTGTTGGTTCATAAAACCTGCAAAAAAGATTGACTATAGTACTTTTTCCAGCTCCTGTTTCTCCAACGAGTGCTATAGTTTGACCGCTTTTTACATCTAGATCAAAGTCCTTAAGGATAGGTTCGCTATCGTTATAAGAAAAAGATACTCCTTTAAAAACCACATCCCCTTTTATAGTTGGCCAGTTTTCTTTTTTAGGATTAAATATATCTCCATATTTTTTTATTACTTCACTTTTGTCTTGTATCTCAGGAACCTCATTTATAAGGGCGAAGATTCTCTCAGCAGAAGCTTGAGCTGATTGAAGCTCTGCAAATATAACAGCCATCTGTCTTACCGGTTCAAAGAGTTGTGCTGCATAAGTTATAAAAACAACTAAAGTTCCATAGGAAATTATATTCTTGATTAAAAAATCTCCTCCAAAGCTTACCGAAAGAGCAACACCCACACTTCCAAGAACTAAGACAATAGGAAGGTAGAGAGAGGATAAGATAACTGCCTTAATAGAAGATAGCCTCATACCTTTAGTTATAGACATAAACTCATCTAAATTAACATCTTCACGAGCTAACGACTTGGTAGTTTTAGCTCCTTGTATATCTTCGTTAAAGGCCGACGTTATCTCCGAGTTTTTGCTTCTTACAATTCTTTGAGCGTCGAGTATTCTCTTTTGAAAATATACACTTACTATAGCTACAAAAGGTATAACTGAAAGAACTATAAGAGCAAGCTTAAAGTTTAAAATCATCATGGCAATAGTTATCCCAAGCATCACAAAAAGCCCCCAAGATAGATCTACAAGGCCCCAGGAGATAGTTTCACTAAGTCTTTGTATATCTGACGTCATCCTACTCATAATCCATCCAGCAGCTCTTTGATCGTAATAAGACAGGGAGAGTTCCTGAAGTTTTTTAAAGGATATTGTTCTTATATCATAGGCCATTTTAGTTTCAAGTTTTCCAGCCTTAGATATAAAAAGAAAAATAGTTGCTGAGAAAACAAAAGATCCAAGTAGGTAGATCAAGGAAAATATACCTATACCATCAAGATTCTTCTTTACTACAAAATTGTCTATTGAATACTTAGTCATCAAAGGAAAAATAGTATCAAAGGCAGCAGTTACTATCATAATAAAAACTAAAATTATAAAATCCTTCTTATAGGGTTTTAATATCTTAAAAAAGTCTTTCCATATACTTAAATTTAATCCATCTTTTACTTCTTCGTTTTTCATAAATGCCTCCTAATTTGCTATAACTTTATCATCATAAGAACTTTGAGCCTGGAATACTCTTTTATACAAACCTTCTTCACCTATAAGTTCTTTATGAGTTCCTCGTTGAACAATCTGGCCCTTATCAAGCACAAAGATTATATCAGCTTCTGAAACTGTAGATATTCTATGAGAGATTACGATAGTTGTAGACTTTTCATTTCGGCTCTTAAGAGAACTTCTTATTTCTCGGTCAGTAGTTGAATCCACTGCAGAAAGAGAGTCATCGAAGATTATGATAGGCAGGTCTCTTATAAGTGTTCTAGCTATAGCCATCCTCTGTTTTTGTCCACCGGAGAGAGAAACACCTCTCTCTCCTACTAGGGTTTCATATCCTTCCTTAAATTCTAATATATCATCATGTATAAAAGAAGACTTTGCAGCACTTACAACATTCTTATCTGGAAGCTGAGGATTGGAAAGTCTTATATTTTCTCTAATTGTTTTAGCATAGAGAAATGTTTCTTGAAGTATAAGGCCTATGTTTCTCCTAACCCAGTTTCTATCTATAGAATTTAATTCCTGGCCATCAAGAGTTATAGAACCCCTTTCATAGTCATATAACCTGTCTATAAGGCTAATAAGAGTAGATTTACCAGAACCCGTTGGTCCTATAAAAGCAGCAGTCTGTCCTTGTTTTATTTTAAAAGATATATTCCTCAGTACATCTTTACCATCTTCATAGGAAAAAGATAGATTATTAAATTCTAAAATTCCCTTGATAGGATTTTGGACTCCAGTTGGGGCTAAATCTTCAATAGGCTCATTTAAAATTTCTTCGATTCTTTTTATAGAAACAAAAGCTTTACCCATATCGGTAAGAGTTCTACCCATCTGCCTTATAGGCCACACCAACATATTGATGTAAGTTGTAAAGGTAAAGAGGGTTCCAATAGATATAACTCCCCTAACAGCAAAGAAACTTCCAACTACTATAACAAGACCTATTTGAGTTATATTTAGTAGATCCGATAGAGCCCAGTAATAGGAAAGATTTAGAACTAGCTTGTTTGTAAGCTTCATATAAGTTTTATTTTTCTCGTCAAAATTTTCTATTTCATGTTTTTGTCTGGAAAAAGCCTTAACAACCCTAACTCCAATTATATTTTCTTGAAGAGTGGAGGTAAGAGCGGCTTCTGCTTCATCAGAAGCTGTAAAATTTGTTTTTATCTTTTTGAAAAAGTAAATCGAAAAGATAAAGGTTATAGGAAGCAGGGCTACTGAAATAAAGGCAAGGGTTGGATTTATAGAAAGCATAACTATGAATATAAATAGGAGCATAAAGATCGAACCAATAACCTCCATAACCTGAATAGCTAAAAACTTTCTAATAGTCTCAACGTCCGATGTACATCTTTGAATAAGATCACCAGTTTCTGCTTTTACATGATACTTATAAGGAAGGCGCTGAATATGATCGTAAAGATCATTCTTAATGTTTTCAACTATACGCTCAGCTGCCTGACTGGAAAGAGTGTTTTTTATATATAAAAATACTCCCCTAAGCAGAGCTATAGAGATTATAATAAGCCCTATCTTATAGAGATTATCCCTTAAATCCTCCCTGCCGCCTAGAGCATTTACAGCCCTTAAAAAAAATACAGACTCAATCTCAAGATCGCCTATAATTGAGTCTATTGTAGTTCTTAAAACTAAAGGACTCAGGATTACAATAAATTGAGATGTTATAACTGATATAATTCCAAAAAGATATAGTCCCCGATATCCCTTAGTAAAACTGAGAAGCTTTTTAAATTCTTTCAAATAAATTCCCCCTTTAAATATAAGACAAATATTAAACAAAACATACTACAATAAAAAAGCCATAGGTATGCATACCTATGGCTAGACTTTAATCCTCATCTTGATCTTGACTGCAAAAAATCAATCCCCATCCATAAATATAAGTTCTAGGACAGCTAAAGGATCAATATTTAAAAAAAATCAAATTTTATCTATAGGTTGCGATTGTAAAATATTATATTTTAATTTAAATCCAAAATCTTTTAATTTGTTCATGGCTCGCAACCTCCTTTTTTTACTTATAATTCAATTATATGAGAATTTTTAGAAAAGTCAACAATTATTTCGAAAATCGAACAAATTTATAATAGGGAATCTTCTATGGCCTTTAAATTCAATATTTTAATCATATTTCTATTAAAATCTAAAATCCCAGCCTCTTTCATATTTACTAACTCTCGAGATAGTGAAGGTCTTGGGATATTTAATAGTTCGGCCATTTTCTTTCGGCTGTAGGGGAGCTTTATATTTAAAGATTGTTGATTTTTGTACTCGGTAATCAAGATATTTGATATCTTTTTTCTTAAGGTATCCAAGCTTAAATCAGTCAATCTATTGTTTAACATTATAATTCTATTTGATAAAACTCCCATAAAGTTATTTATAATCATCTCATCTTCAGTCATTAGTGTAACAATGGTTTGTCTTTTTAAATACATTATCTTAGAAGGTTCATCTGCTATAATAGTAGCAGGATAAACATGTTTTCCTGAGAAAACCAAAGCTTCTCCAAAGACATTGCCGGCTGAGAAATGCTTTATAGTAACGATTTTTCCAGATGGAAAAGGTTTATGGATTTCGATGTCACCTTCTAATATAATACCAAGGCTGTTGCAGTCATCACCTTCTATAGCTATTATTTCATTTTTTTTATAATCATTAATTGTATAATCAATAAGACTTAAAATTTCATCTATTCTATCTTCTTTCATACCTTTAAATAAGACGCAGTTTGAAAGGCTCTTAAGATATTTCTGCAAAACATTCACCTCTTTTTCTTTAATATAACTATATTTTATAACATATATTCGCATACTACAATTTTTTAAAAAATAGAATTGTTTTAATTAAAAATATATTGGGTAAATTAAAAATAGACATGAAAGGGAAGGAGTAATGGGATGAATAAAGTATTACTTATAAATAGGATAAACACCAAAGACTTTCAAGAAGATATGAAAAGGATATTCTTTTTAATTGGAGATCTTCAAAAAAATGATACTGAGAACTATCTTATGGATACCCTCAATGAAGTAGATTTTTTAAGAAAAGAAAATATAGTATATAAATATAATGGCGTAGAAATATCTATGCAAGAAGAAAACATACCTAAAATAATAAAAAAATTGGTGGAGGCGGATATAGATATATATAGTATATATGAGTTATATGATCCATTGGTATAAGGGGAGAAGTATATGGAAACTATAAAGGATAAAAATATATGGATTAAAATTAAGAAATACTCTGTAATCATACTAATAATTATAATATCCCTAGGGCTTATATATGCTGGCTTTAAATATAGAAGCGGTCATAATAAAGAAATAATATCAGAAACTATAAAAGAAAAAGTTGAAAATATAGTAGAGCTATCTACAGTGAAGTACAATTATACAGATGTAGTAAACTTTAATGATAGTTTAAAAATTGGAGAAATGAACTTGCCTTTTACAAAAAAGAGCTTTATAATAAAGTATAGTGGATATTTAAAAGCAGGAATAAATCTTGAAACACTAGATGTTAAAGTTAGAGATGATAAAACTGTTGAAGTTTCCATGAATAAAGCAGCAGTCTTAGAGAATGTAATAAATGAAGAAGATGTAGTTTTCTTTGATGAAAGAGATGGATTTTTTAACAAATTAAACTATAAAGATCTCTATACCTTGTTGGTAGGGCAAAAAGAAAAAGTTAGAAAAGAAGCTTTGAGTCGTGGACTATTGCTTGAGGCTGAAAACAATGCGGAAGAAATACTCATTTCACTTTTAAGGGAGATGGATTTTAAAAACGTAATAATTAAATTTAAATAGTATCCAGGTTATAACCGTTTGAAGATGATTTACTTGGGTAATATAATTAATTGAATAAGCAAAAAATAGGAGGAAGAAAAATGACATCTGAAAGACTATTAAAAGAACTGAACGATCAATTTAATTTCGAATTATTATCAGGTTATTACTATATGGCAATGGCTTCATATTGTGATTCAGAAAACATGAGTGGATTTGCTCATTTCTTACAGGAACAGGCAAAAGAAGAATATGAACATGCAATGAAATTCTATGAATTCTTAAATGATATAGACGGAAGAGTTACAATGCAGGCAATGGTAGAGCCTAAAAATGACTACAGTTCATTTTTGGAAGTATTCCAAGCAGCACTTCATCATGAAGAGCTAGTAACTTCAAAGATCCACAATTTACTAGATATAGCTAAAGAA
The DNA here is from genome assembly GCF_029266915.1 of Tissierella sp. Lineage (GTDB taxonomy): Bacteria > Bacillota > Clostridia > Tissierellales > Tissierellaceae > Tissierella_A. The sequence continues at coordinate 19,637 of NZ_JARIEF010000030.1, forward strand.
GAAAATGACTATCCTACACTACAGTTTCTACAATGGTTCATAGCAGAACAAGTAGAAGAAGAAGCTAGTATGAAAGATATCATATTCAAATTAGAAGGAATAGATGGTAAGTTCCAAGGATTATATCTATTAGATAAAGAATTAGCTAGAAGAGAGTAATTTAAATAAAAGACAATAATTAAATAAGTTAGAGAGAAAAAATGCTGAAGACTATTCTCCAGCATTTTTTCTTATAAGTAGCAATATTTGACTGAGGAGGAATTTTTTTGAAAGAATTAATGACTATGTTTATGATATTTTTTCGAATGGGAGCTTTTACCTTTGGAGGCGGATATGCCATGCTGCCTATTATCCAAGAAGAAATAGTTCATAAAAGAAAATGGGCAACAGATGAAGAAATATTAGATTACTATGCTATAGCCCAGTGTACTCCTGGAATTATAGCTATAAATACAGCTACCTTCATAGGATATAAGAAGAAAGGTATAATAGGGGCGGTGTTCTCAACAATGGGACTTGTATCTCCGTCTTTAATCATTATAACTATAATATCTAAATTTTTTAAAGAATTCCAAAACTATGAACTAGTCCAGCATGCTTTCAACGGTATCCAGGTAGTTGTAGTAGCTCTTATTACAATAACTGTAGCAAATATGTTTAAACAATCAGTTAAGGATAATTATGGGAAGATACTTTTTTTAATGTCATTTATAATAATTGGATTTTTAAAACTCTCACCCATTATAGTGGTAATTGGCTCAAGCATGGCAGGAATATTGAGATTTAGAAATAAAGAGTTCAAGGAGAGGGATAAATGATCTATATAAAATTATTTCTGGAATTTTTTAAAATAGGACTTTTTTCAGTTGGAGGCGGCCTTGCAACACTTCCTTTTTTGCAGGAGCTAGTTTCAAAATACGGATGGATTACCTCAGAAGAACTTGTAAATATGATAGCTATTTCAGAATCAACCCCAGGACCCATAGGTATAAATGCAGCTACTTTTGTCGGCAATAACACAGCTGGTGTCATAGGAGGTTTAATAGCAACTTTAGGACTGATGATGCCATCTATAATTATAATAATAATCATAGCTCATTATTTTGCAAAGTTTAGTGAGAAACATATTGTAAAATCAGCATTTTATGGAATAAGACCAGCAGTAGCAGGGCTTATAGGAGCTGCCGGATTTGAAATCGCTAAAATCACCTTGTTTAATTTCGAAAAATATTTAATTAACAAAAATCTATTGGATTTTTTTGATATTAAAGGTATAATGTTATTTGTAGTAATGTTATTTTTAATAAAAAAATACAATAAACATCCCATATTTTATATTATAGGGGCAGCAGTATTGGGCATTGTATTTAGATTTTAAGATAATATTATTATAAAAAACTATATGTAAGTATGTTAAAGATATAACTTACATTATAAAAACATTATAAGGGGGAAAAGATTAATGAACGATATGACACAAGCAAATTTAAGATCTGCTTTTGGCGGAGAGAGCATGGCACACATGAGATACAGAATATGGGGAGAAAAAGCTCAAAAAGAAAATTTTCCAACAGTATCTAGACTATTTATGTGTACTTCAGATGCAGAACAAGTTCACGCTACACTTCACTTTACCGCTCTAAAAGACGTAGGTGGAGACTATCCTGTAACTTCAATGGCAGGTTTTGGTTTAACTAATACTTCTGAAAATCTTCAAGGGGCTATTGATGGAGAATTATTTGAAGTTAACCAAATGTACCCAGCTTATATAGCAGTTGCAGAAATGCAGGAAGAAAAATCAGCTATAAGAGCAATGAGATATGCAATAGAAGCAGAGAAAGTTCATGCTGAATTATTTACACTAGCTAAAGAAGCAGTAGATAATGGAAAAGACTTAGAAGCAAAAGTAATGCACCTATGTCCAGTATGCGGATACATAACATTAACAGGCGAAGAAGAAATATGTCCGCTTTGTAGCGCTAAAAAAGAACTATTTATAGAATACTAAAAAAAGACGCATATATGCGTCTTTTTTTTTATGAAAACAATTTCCCAAGGCTCAAACTTAAAAAACAATAAAATTAATCATAAATATGTAGAATATATTAATATAAGGGTATATATGTGGTAATTATAAAAATCTATTTAGAAACTAAATATAGGGGGTAGCAAATATGTATAAAGAAGAAGTGGTATTAGAGAGCGAAACAGGACTACATGCAAGACCGGCATCATTATTTGTAAAGGAAGCTGCAAAGTATACTAGTGATATAAACTTGATCAGAAAAGAACAAAAGTATAATGCTAAGAGTATTATGGGACTTTTAAGCATGGGAGCGGCGCAAGGGGATACATTAGTAATAGAAGCAGAAGGCGAAGATGAAGAAGCGGCAGTTAAGGCCTTAGTAGAAATAGTTAAAAATATGAAATAATAGGAGTGTTAGTATGAAGGGACTAGGTACTTCTCCTGGAATTGGTATAGGGAGGATTTTTTTATATAAAGAAACAAAGTTTGAAATAGAAAAGATCAAGATAGATAATCCTCAATCAGAACTGGCAAGATTCCATAGTTCCATGGAGATAGCTAAAGAGCAAATTGATAGGTTATATGAAAGAACATTAAAAAATGTCGGTGAAAAAGAAGCTGAAATTTTCTCCGCCCATAAAATGATGCTTGAAGACCCTGAATTTATAAAGGGTGTTGAAGAGATAATAACAAATCAAACGGCTAATGCAGAGTTTGCAGTTAAGGAAACGGCATATAGCTTTATTTCATTATTTGAAAATATTGAAGATGAATATTTAAAAGCCAGAGCAGCAGATTTAAAAGACGTATCCAACAGAGTTCTAAGAATTCTCTTGGATAAGGAAAGCATAGACTTGATGAGTATAGATGAAAAATCTATAATAGTTGCAGAAGACCTAACGCCCTCTGACACAGCCGCTATGAATAAAGAAATGGTAGTGGGCATGGTTACAGAACTTGGCGGAAGAACCTCTCACACATCTATCATAGCTAGAACTTTAGAAATAGCATCTGTAGCAGGTATTAAAGGAATAACTGAAAAGGTAAATCATGGAGATATGATGATTATAAATGGAGAAAGCGGAGAAGTTATAATTAATCCAACTGCAGATGAAATAAAAAGATACAATGATATATATAAAGAAGAACAAAGATTAAAAGAAAATCTTAAAGATATGTTAGGAAAAGAAACTATCTCAAAAGATGGTCACAAGGTAGAATTAGCAGGGAATATAGGGACGCCATCAGATATCGATAAGGTTTTAGAAAAAGATGGAGAAGGTGTAGGACTCTTCCGAAGTGAATTCTTATATATGGACAGTGAAACTCTTCCTACAGAAGATGAACAATTTGAATCCTATAAAGAAGTAGCTGTGAAGCTTGGAGAAAAGCCTTTAGTTATAAGAACTCTCGATGTAGGAGGAGACAAGGAAATACCTTATCTCAACCTTCCAAAAGAGATGAATCCTTTCCTTGGCTACAGAGCTATAAGAGTAGGTCTTGACAGACCTGAAATTCTCATAACACAGCTTAGAGCAATCTATAGAGCGAGTCACTATGGAAATATAAAAATAATGTTCCCTATGATTTCAAGCATAGAAGAACTTAGGGAAGCCAAGAAAATTGCAAAAGATGTAAGAGCGAGTTTAAAATCTGAAAACATACCATTTTCTGAAGATGTTGAAATAGGTATAATGGTTGAAATACCGGCAGTAGCGGTTCACGCTAAGGCTTTTGCTAAAGAAGCAGATTTCTTTAGTATAGGCACCAATGACCTTATCCAGTATACAACAGCAGTAGACAGAGGAAACCAAAACATCTCAAAACTTTACAATCAATACCATCCTGCAGTTTTAAGACTTATAAAGATGACTATAGACGGAGGTCATGAAGAAGGTATATGGGTTGGTATGTGCGGTGAGGTAGCAGGAGATAAAAAGCTAGTACCAATACTCCTTGCGATGGGACTTGATGAATTTAGTATGAGTTCTGGATCGATTCTAGGAGCCAGATACCAGATAAGAAATACCAGTAAGCAAGAAATAGAGCCTCACATAGAGACTATATTAAACCTTTCAACTGCAGAGGACGTTGAAAGATATATTGATGAAAATATATTAAATAGATCTTAAGCCAAATATATGCTCTCCTTCTAAAGAAGCCTTAGAACTTCTTGGACAAGGAGAGTATATTTTTATGGAATTTTATTGAATCTTATGGGGATAAAGGGTAGAATGAAAATAGGTATATTTACATAATAAAGACAAACAATAGGGAATCGATAGAGGAGAATTTGTATGAGCCGAGAAAATAGAAAAAAGCAAAGACGCAGAAAGAAAGTTATAATGAGAAGAAGAATCCTTCTACTTATTTTTCTACTGGTTTTAATTCCACTGATTTATAAAGGAACAAGCTTATTAGTAAGGGGAAGTAAATCTTTATATAGTAGCATAAGCGATAGAAGAGAGGATAAGGAATCTGAGAAAAAACCCGGAAAAGAAACTATTCCAATTAAAGATAAAGATAAGGAGCAAGCTGAGGATAAAGAAAAAGAAAAACCAGCAGAAGCTGAAAAAGCAAATGCAAAAATCCTATCAGTTGGAGATGTGATGTTTCATATGCCGCAGGTAAAATCAGCCTATATAGGAGATGGGAACTATGATTTTGCGGACAGTTTTAAATATGTGAAAAACCATATAGAAGCAGCAGATGTTTCTATAGCAAACTTTGAGAGCGTAACAGCTGGTAACGATAAAAGATTTTCGGGCTTTCCCCAGTTTAATAGTCCTAAAGAGACTCTACTGGGATTAAAAGAAAGCGGGTTTGATATAGTTTCAACTGCAAATAATCATTCGCTTGATCAAGGCAAGGAAGGGATTTTAAAAACCTTAGAATATGCTAAAAGCTACGGACTAAAAACTATAGGTACTTATAAAGAAAAACAAACAGAATATTTAATAGAAGAGAAAAATGGTATAAAACTAGGTTTTCTAGCCTATACCTATGGTGTCAATGGTTTAGAATTCTACCTAAGTCCAGAGGAACTATCCACCATGGTAAACATAATAGACGAAACAAAGATAAAAAGAGATATAGAAGCCTTAAAAAAGCAGGCTGATATAGTTGTAGTATCAGTTCACTGGGGTACTGAATACCAAAGAGAAACAGGGCAACAGCAGATTGATCTAGGACATAAGATGGTAGATTGGGGAGCGAATGTTATACTTGGAAGCCATCCTCATGTGCTTCAAAAGTCAGAGATTATAAAAAAAGATGGAATGGATAACTTTATTATATATTCCATGGGAAACTTTTTCTCTAATCAAAGACAAGAGACCATGGGTAACTCTTTTACAGAAGATGGAGTAATGGTTGAAATAGACATAGAAAAAGATATTGCAAATGATAAAACCTGGGTGAAATCAGTTAATTTCCTGCCAACTTGGATAGATAAGTACAATGAAGATGGACGAGATATTTATAGAATACTCTCAACTAGAGATGTATTGGAGGGAAAGCTTGATATTCAACTATCAGATAAAATCAAAGCCAGAATAGAAAAATCACAAAGAGACAGCTTGGAAATACTAAATTATCAATAAATAACAAATAAAACAATATTTAAGCTAATATTGTTTTATTTGTATCAATTTTCATATATAATAGATATAGTATTAAAAATATTTTAAAGGCGTGATGCTATGCAAGCTATAACAAATATGTTAACAAATTTAAGAATGAGAGATGTAATAGATATTCTGATAGTAGCTATTATATTTTATAAACTTTTTACACTTATAAAAGAAACAAGAGCAGAACAGCTTATCAAGGGAATAATATTTTTGCTTGTACTTACAAAAATAACCGAATGGATGAAACTCTTTACCATAAACTGGATATTAAACAATGCAATGACGCTTGGAGCTATAGCAATTCTTGTAGTATTTCAGCCCGAGCTTAGAAGAGGACTGGAGTACCTTGGACGGAGCAGTTTGTTTAAAAAATCTTTAATGGAAATAAGAGGTGAGAGTCTCTCAGAAGTAGCAGAAGAGATAATAGAAGCAGTAGCCTCTCTATCTCGTCAAAAGATTGGAGCTCTTATAGTTTTAGAGAGACAGACGGGACTAAATGAAATAGCGGATACTGGAACTAGCATAGAGGGCTTTGTTTCAAGTGATCTTCTAATAAATATATTTATCCCAAACACTCCGCTTCATGATGGAGCCGTTATAATAAAGGAAGATAAGATAAAGGCTGCAGCATGTTTTCTTCCCTTAACTGAAAACAACTCTCTCAGCAAAGAACTTGGAACAAGACACAGAGCAGCTCTGGGAATATCTGAAAGATCTGACAGTATATCCATAGTAGTTTCTGAAGAAACCGGAGGAATTTCAACTGCCCAAAATGGAGAGATTGCAAGATATTTAGACATACAAACACTTAGACAAATTTTAGATGATATGTATAAACCAGAAACAGAGTCAATAAATTTTTTAAGCAGATGGAGGGGTAAAAATGAGCAGAGTTAAAAGTAACTGGACCGCTAAGCTCTTTGCCCTTCTGATTGCAATATTCTTATGGAGCTATGTCATGGGCGAAGTAAATCCAATAATTAAAAAAACAGTTAGAGATGTAAATGTAACAATTACAAATCTCACTTCATTAGACCGTCAGGGTCTTGTAATAATGGAACCTGAAACTGCTACTGTAAATGTAACTGTTGAAGGAAAAAAATCTGATGTAGATGAGGTTACATCTTCTAATATATTAGCTGAAGTAGACCTGAAAGGCTATTCAGAAGGAGAAATGAAGATACCAGTAGATGTTAAACTTTTAAACGCATCCTATGATGTAAAATTAGTAAATAAAGAACCAAGAGAGATTTTATTTAAAATAGATAAGATTATATCTAAACAGGTAAGCGTAAATATTCAAACAGAAGGTGAAGTTCCCGATGGTTATATACTGGAGGAAATTAATAAAAAGCCTCAGAATATAACAATAAAAGGACCTAGAAGCTGGGTCAATGAAGTATCGGAGGCTCGGGCCATAGTTGATATTAACAACAAAACTAGTTCAACTGTAATCAGCGAACCTGTTCAGCTCTTAGATGATAAGGGTGAAGAGGTAAGAGGCATTGAAAAAGATCCTGGTATAGTTGAAATCTCTATAGATATATCAAAGACAATGATGCTTCCAATAGAAATTGAAACTATAAATGAACTTCCAGAAAATATAAACATAAAAGATATAAAAATATATCCAGAGCAGGTAAAGGTCAAAGGCAGTGGAGACTTTTCTGATATAAAGCTGATTAAAACTAAGGCAATAGACATAAATACACTTATAGGAAAAACTTCAATGGAAGTAGAGCTAGCTCTTCCTGATGGACTCAAACTGGTAGATCCTAAGCAGAAGATAAGCATAAGTTACAGCGTAGAGGAAATTATAGAAAAAGAATATATTTTCTCAAGCGAAGAAATAAAAATAAGAAACCTGGACGAAGACTTTGAAGTTAAAAAAACCAGCATACCAACTCAAGTAAAGGTCATTCTAAAAGGTGCAAAATCTATATTCAACAACATCTCTAAAGAGAATGTAAATTTGTATATAGATTTAAAGGGCTATAAAGCTGGTAGCAGTGAAATAACTTTAAATATTGAAGATATACAAGGGCTTAGTGTTAAATCTATCGATCCTTCTAAGACTGATATAGAAATAGAAAAAATAGAAGGCGGCAAGGATACAGAACCTTTACCTGAAGAAGAAGTTTCTCCAGATGAAGAAGAAACCAAACCCGAGGAAGAAATTAAGCCCTAGGGAAAAACTATAAAAACAATAAAAATTAATAAGTCTAGTCTTAGCTAGACTTATTATTTAACTCCGCTGTAAACGATTTCATAAAAAGACTATTATTAGTTTCAAGTTTAGTGTAAGATAGAATTATAAGCAAAATATAATTTTAACAAATCAAATAATAAGAGGTGTAATAATGGCTAAGAATTTTGATGATTTAATGAATCTTGCAAAGAAAAGAACTCCAAAACGAGTTGCAGTTGCCCAAGCAGGAGATGAAGATGTACTACTTTCTGTTAAGATGGCGATGGATCAAGAGATTATAGATCCGATTTTAGTAGGCGATAGAGCCGAGATAGAAACTATAGCTAAATCCATAGGACTAGATTTAGAAAAAGTAAAAATAATAGATGAAAAGGATAAAATACTTGCAACTAGACTTGCTACTGAACTTGTAAGCAAGGGAGAGGCAAGTGTACTTATGAAAGGGTTGATAGATACATCTATTATTATGAAGCAAGTCTTGGATAAGGATATAGGACTTAGAACAGATAAGCTGATAAGCCACGTTGCAATTTTCCATATAGCAACTTATCATAAAATATTTGCCTTAACCGACGCAGCTATGAATATAGCGCCAAGTCTAGACGAAAAAAAGCAAATAATAGATAATGCAGTAGAACTTTTAAAATGTTTGGATATAGAAAAGCCTAAGGTTGCAGTATTAGCAGCTAAAGAAAAAGTTTCCCCTAAAATGGAAGCTACTGTAGACGCTGCAAAGCTTAAAGAGATGAATCAGAATGGAGAAATAAAAGACTGCATAGTAGATGGACCGCTTGCACTTGATAATGCAGTAAGCAAGGAGTCAGCAAGAATAAAAGGAATAGAAAGTGAAGTTGCAGGAGAGGCGGATATACTAATAGCTCCAAACATTGAAGCAGGTAATGTCCTCTACAAATCTCTGTCATTTCTAGGCGGAGCTTCCTCAGCTGGAATAATAGTAGGAACAAAAGCACCTATAATCTTAACATCACGAGCTGATGATGAAGAAACTAAACTTAACTCTATAGTACTTGCAACACTTATGGTAGATTAATAAAATTATCAAGGGGGGAAAATAATGAAAAGAATACTTGCTATAAATCCAGGTTCTACTTCTACTAAGATAGGAGTTTATGAAGATGAAACACTTTTATTTGAAGAGAGTCTGAGACATGATAGAGAAGACTTAGAAAGATTTGATAATATATTTGATCAATATGATTTTAGAAAAGATGTTATTTTGCAGTCACTTAAGGATCACAAGGTTAATCTTAAAGGAATAGATGCCGTAGTTGGAAGAGGAGGCCTTTTAAGACCTATAGAAGGAGGTACCTACATAGTAAATGAGCAAATGATAGAAGACCTTAGGTCTGGAATATCAGGCGAGCATGCTTCAAACCTAGGAGGCATACTGGCATGCGAATTATCTATCGAGTGTGAGGGAGATGCTTTTATAGTAGATCCTGTTGTGGTTGATGAACTAGATGATATAGCCAGAATATCTGGGCTGGAACTGATAGAGCGTAAGAGTATATTTCACGCCCTAAACCAAAAAGCAGAAGCCAGAAGATATGCTCATGAGAATAAGCGAAACTATCATGAACTAAACCTAATAGTAGCACATCTTGGAGGCGGAATATCAGTTGGAGCTCATAAAAAAGGTAGAGTAATAGATGTAGCAAATGCATTGGATGGAGAAGGACCATTTTCTCCTGAAAGAACAGGAGGACTTCCAGTAGGAGAGATAGTAGATTTATGTTTTTCTGGTGATTATAGCCGTAAAGAAATAGATAAGATGATAGTTGGAAAAGGTGGTATGGTTTCCTATCTTGCAACAAGTGACGCAAGGGAAGTTGTTGAAAGAATAGAGGCGGGCGATGCTCACGCAGAAATAATCTATCAGGCCATGGCCTATCAGGTGGCAAAAGAAATAGGATCTCTTTCAGCAGTTTTAAAAGGTGAAATAGATGCAATTATTCTTACCGGCGGGATAGCCTATGATGAACTATTTACTTCTTATATAAGAGAAAGAATAGAATTTTTAGCAGAAGTAGTAGTTTTCCCTGGAGAAGACGAGCTTAAAGCGCTGAGTGAAGGAGCTTTAAGAGTTTTAAAGGGAGAAGAAGTAGCAAAAGAATATAATCTTTCAGCCTTAAGAGTAGAAAAAGAGGCCGAATATGCTTAAAGACAATCGCGTTAAAATAGTAATAGGACATTATGGAAGTGGGAAAACTGAATTTAGCATAAATTATGCTGTAAAACTGGCAAAGCTTGATAAAAAAGTAACCCTGGTAGACCTAGATATAGTAAACCTATACTTTAGAAGCCGAGAAAAAGCTTCCATGCTTGAAAGTCTGGGAATAAGCTTGATAGGAAGCTCAATAAAAGCAAGTTCCTTAGATCTTCCTGCAGTTTCCCCTGCAGTAGCGGCCGTTTTCAGCGACCAGTCCTCGGAAGCTATTCTTGATATCGGTGGTGATCCAGCTGGAGCTAGGACTCTCGGTAGATATAAAGAACAATTAAAGGATGGAAACTATGATATGTTTTTTGTCTTAAACCGATATAGAAAAGAAACAGATACTGTTGATAAAGCAATAAGTTATATAAGAGAGATAGAAAAAGTCTCAAGAGCCAAAGTTACTGGAATTGTATCAAATGCACATTTTCTTAAAAGTACCACTATAGAAGATATATTGGATGGAACCCTACTTTCGCAGGAAGTTTCTCAAAAGACGGGTATCCCTTTAAAATATATAACTGTATTAAAAGAATTAGAAGAAGATCTAAAGGCAGAACTACCAGAAGAACTTCAGGAAAAAATATTCCCTATAGAATTATATATGCGGGAAGAGTGGATGGTTTAAATCAAAGGAGGAGAATTTATGGATAGCGCAAAAGGTAAAGTTTATTTTAAAGAAGATATATGTAAAGGGTGTGGACTTTGTATACCAGCATGCCCGGTAAATATCTTAGCACTGAATATGGAAAAAATAAATAAAAAAGGATATCATCCTTCGGGAGTTGTAGAACCAGAAAAATGTATAGGGTGTTCAAACTGTGCAGTTACGTGTCCTGATTTAGTTATAACAGTAGAAAGAAAATAATAGGAGGTTTAATACATATGACAAAGATACTTATGAAGGGTAATGAAGCCATAGGAGCAGCAGCTATAAAAGCAGGATGTAAATTTTTCTTTGGTTACCCAATAACGCCACAAAACGAAGTACCGGAATATATGTCAAAAGAATTGCCGAAAGTTGGAGGAACATTTATCCAAGCTGAATCTGAAGTTGCAGCAATAAACATGGTTTATGGAGCAGCAGGAGCTGGAGCAAGAGTTATGACTTCTTCATCAAGTCCTGGAATTGCCTTAAAACAAGAAGGAATATCATACTGCGCTGGAGCTGAGCTTCCTTGCGTTATAGTTGATATTATGAGAGGCGGACCTGGTCTTGGAGGAATACAACCTTCACAAACTGACTACTTCCAAGCTACAAGAGGAGGCGGAAACGGAGACTATAGACTTTTAGTTTTAGCGCCGGCAAATGTTCAAGAACTAGTAGACACTGTTATGCTTGGCTTTGAAAAAGCAGATGAATATAGAAACCCAGTTATGATTCTAGCAGACGGAATGATAGGACAAATGATGGAGCCAGTAGAGTTTCCAGAAGAGAAGGTAATCACTATACCTGAAAAGCCTTGGTCTACAGGAGGAACGAAAGGAGAGCGTTCTCCAAATGTAATAAATTCACTTTACTTAGACGCTGAAGACTTAGAAGATCACAATACTAAACTTCAAGCTAAATATACTATGATGAAAGAAAAAGAAACACTGGTTGAAAGCTCAAATTTAGAAGATGCAGAAATAGTTATAGCAGCATATGGAACTACAGCTAGAATCTGTAAAACAGCTATAAAGAAACTAGAAGAAGAAGGATTTAAAGTTGGACTTATAAGACCTATAACTCTTTGGCCTTATCCTGAAAAGGAATTCGACAAAATCGGAGAAAATTGTAAGGGAGTTCTTACAGTGGAGATGAACACCGGACAGATGATAGAAGACGTAAGACTATCCCTTAATGGAAGAATGCCGACATATTTTTACGGAAGAACAGGTGGTATGATACCAACTCCTGAAGAGATAGTAGAAGAAGTTAAGAAAATAATGAGAGGTGAAAAATAATGACTATGACATCAGAAGAAACTAAAAGAAAAGTAGTCTTTGACAGAACCCACGGACTTACAGATGTTGAGACACACTATTGTCCGGGATGTACTCATGGAATTATTCATAGACTAGTAGCAGAAGTTATGGTAGAACTAGGAGTACTAGATGATGCTATAGGAATAGCGCCTGTTGGATGTTCAGTACTAGCTTATAAATATTTTAACTGTGATATGCAGCAGGCAGCTCACGGAAGAGCGCCGGCTGTAGCTACGGGAGTTAAAAGAGTTCACCCTGACAGTTTTGTATTTACCTATCAAGGTGATGGAGACCTAGCATCAATCGGAACAGCTGAGATAATTCATGCAGCTCACAGAGGAGAGAAAATCTCAACTATATTTGTAAACAATGCAATCTACGGAATGACCGGTGGACAGATGGCGCCTACAACTTTAATAGGACAAAGATCAACAACTTCTCCACTTGGAAGAGATGAAGCTACTACAGGAAGACCTTTAAAGATGGCTGAAATGCTTGCAACTATAGATGGCGCAAAATTTGTAGAGAGAGTATCAGTAGACACTCCTGCAAACATTAGAAAAGCTAAAAGAGCTATAAAAGCATGTTTCCAATTGCAATTAGATGGATTAGGTTTTGGAATAGTTGAAGTTCTTTCAACTTGCCCAACTAACTGGGGACTTACACCAGTAGAATCAACTAAATGGCTGCAAGAAAATATGATTCCTTATTATCCACTTGGAAACTTTAGAAATCCTAAGGAGGAAAAATAATATGGAAGAGAAAATAATAATAGCAGGATTTGGTGGTCAAGGAGTTATGGCTATGGGACAGATGATAACTTACGCAGGTATGATAGAAGAGAAACAGGTTTCCTGGCTTCCATCCTATGGCCCTGAAATGAGAGGGGGTACTGCAAACTGTAACGTAATAGTTTCAGATGACCCAGTAGCATCTCCTGTAGTTGTTGAAGCTACTACTGCCATAGTGCTTAACAAGCCTTCACTTGAAAAGTTTGAAAGTGCACTTATGAGTGGGGGAAAACTTTTTATAAACTCTTCACTGATAGAAGGTGGAGTTACAAGAGATGACCTTGACATCTACTATGTTCCTGCCAATGAGATAGCAAATGAACTTGGAAACACAAGAGTTGCAAACATGGTAATGCTTGGAGCATATCTTGAAGTTCTTAAGATTCTAAGTTTAGAGTCTATGTATGAAGCTTATGGTAAAGTATTTGGTGAAAATAAGATGCACCTTCTTCCTATAAATAAAGAAGCAATAAGAAGGGGAAGAATGGTTATAAGTGAAAAAGCAGAAGTACTAGTATAAATATATAGCCCCATACCATTTAAGTGGTTATGGGGCTGTTTTTATTTATTTTAAGATTGGAATAGTTATTTAAAATGGTATAATTAGGTAAATCGATGAAGTGGATTCAAGAGGATATAAAAAACAAGACAATTAGTATATGAGAAATTAGGAGGCATGCTATGCTAGAAATCCCATTTATACCAGCTTTTTTACTAGTTTTACTTGTATATATAATAATAACAAAATTCTATATGAACATAGCAAATGATATAGGAGATAAAATTAGAAAATTTTTTATAGCCCTATGGAGTTTGGCTAAAAAATAAAATAAATTTGGACTAGGAGTTAGAGTATGAAAACTGTAGAAAAAGTCATGAAAATAATTATGATAATGGTAGTTATAGTATATGTGTTTATATTTCAAATCCCTTATAATGTAGAAATAGAACCATCAGAGGCCCAAGAGATATTAAGAGGAGCATATAGGCCCCTGGAAGATTTTATTAAGTCGGGAACAACTTCAGATGATAAAGGACTACTTAACATACCATCAGAAATTAAAGATAAAAATGATTTTGTTAAATTGTTCGACAATAAGATGCGAGAGAAGATGGCAGAAGAAATATTTGAAAACTTAGTTATTGAAAAAGATGGACAGCTATATATTGATAAAGAAATTTATATACCCACTTTATATTCAGAAGACAGTATAATTACAAAATCCTATATAAAAAAAAGAAGGGACAGCTTATATTCATATATAAGTGGAAAGAGCTTTAAGAAAAAAGAAGAACTTATAATCAAAGGTAAATATGAAATAGATGAAGAATTATCTAAACTAGAACATCTTTTTATCCAAGATAAAAATGATAACTGGATATTACAAATCACTACCGGAACTGTTATGCATGGATTTGTAGATCCAAATGACAATCCCTATTATAGAGACAAAAAGTAAATATATTATATAAATTATAAGAGTATATACTATATTATTATACTTTAGGAGGTAAGAAATGACTATTCCAGCTTGGGCATTTAATATCGTAATTACATTAATTGGTATCATGATTATATATGTTTGGAGTGCCTCTTCAACTAAAACTGAGATAGAAGCAACGAGCTTAATAGACTTAAGTGAATATGATGAGTTTTATAGCAAGCTAAATATTATCATGAGCTTTTTATATTCTATTATCATATTCCTATCATTTTCAATAGAAATGCCTCTTTTACTGGGCTTTATCTACCTAGCTCTAATAAATAGTTTAGAGCAAATTAGTAAAAGTATCTTAAGCAGGAGATACGGAAATTAAAAACATATACTTAGGAGGACAATTTGAAAGAACTTTTACTTAGAAAAAAATCAAGATTTATTTTTTATTTGATTGCTTGTTTTATACCCGTAGTAGATAGCGTTTTGATAAACTTAGCAGTATCTTTGATTATAGGTAGTGTAGAGAGTCAGGATTTAGATAGGTTTTTTACAATAGTAGCGGTAACACTTGGAATAATTATATTTGGTACTCTTATGTATATCTTATCTAGATTTATGAGAATTACTTTTATGAGAGACATACTTTTGGATGTTAGAGTTTTAGCTTTTGATAAGATACTAGGATCATCCTATAAACAGTTCAGCAGTAAGTCCAGAGAGAGCTATATATCAAATCTAATCAATGATATAAATATATTTGAAAATGAGTTTTTCCTGAAACTTATCAATGTTATATATAGGGGCGGAGTATTTGTGGTTTCTATTATTATAATAGGGTTTTTGGATATAAAATTTGCTCTTATATCTTTAGTGGCTTCCATAGTTTTGTTTGTAATTAGTAAAAGCTTTGAGAAGAAAACAGTAAGGCTTCAAGAGGAAGTTTCAGAGTCGAATGAGGATATTTCTATTGAACTCTCCAATACCTTTAATGGTCTAGAGATCTTGAAACTAAACAATATAGAAGACCGCTTCTTAAAGAATTCTTTAAAGTCTATAACAGTTCTTGAAAAAAAGAAATTCAGCTATAATGTATATACCAATAGCCAGAGACAGATTATGGAGTTTCTAGGTTTTGGATTCCTTATAGGTTCCATCATATATATATCTTCACTTATATCTCAAGGAATGACCTTTACAAAAGCTACATTTATCATTCAATTATCCAATGGTTGTATATGGCATATTACAAGTATATTGCCTCTTTTTAATGAGCTCAAGTCATCAGCCAATATATTTGATAAAATAACTAAAAGAGAAGAAGTTCCAATTGATAGCAGTCGAGAGAAGCACTTTAACTTTGATAAAGAAATAAAGGTTAGGAATCTTACATTTGATTATGGAGAAAAAGAAATATTTAAAGATGTATCCTTTAATATAGAAAAAGGGAAAAAATATCTCCTAAAGGGAGCAAGCGGTGCGGGTAAATCAACCTTGATCAAGCTTCTATCCATGGTTTACAATGACTATCAAGGAGATATAGAAACCGACGGCCTTAACTATAACCTGATAAAGGAGACAAGTTTAAATGATAAGGTTTCCTTTATCTATCAGGATGTGTTTCTTTTTGAAGATAGCATATTTAACAATATAGCTCTCTATAAAGACTATTCAGAAGAAGAGGTTTTAAATGCAGCCCATAGAGCAGGCCTTGATAGTTTACTTAGAAAAAAAGAAGCTGGGATAGAGGAAAAGTTGATGGAAAATGGTAAAAATTTATCGGGCGGAGAAAGACAGCGAATCTCTATTGCAAGAGCCATTATAAAAAAATCTCAAATACTCTTTGTAGATGAAGGAACATCAAGTCTGGATGAAGAACTGGGAAGGCTTGTAGAAGATACAATACTATCCCTAGATAGCACTGTAATATCAATATCACATAGGTATTACGAGGGGATAACAGAAAAATATGACTATGTATTAGAAATTAAAAATGGCAAACTAGAACAATACAAGTCTAAAGACTATTTTAGGGAGGTAGCTATATGAAAAAAACTATAAATAAGTCTTGGGGCTACTTAATACTAGCATTTTTAGTTTTGCTCATAGTATCAGTTCTAGACGGCTACATCACTATAAAGATAATGAGAATAATAGACTCTGCAATGAGCCGAGATATGAGCTTATTTAGAAAAGAAAGTATAGAGGCGTTTTTATTTGTAGCGGCTCTTCTTCCAGCCAGTATCTTAGCTTCTTATACAAAGGGACTCTATATACTGAAGTCACTAGTTGGAGGAAAAGTTACCTATATGGAAAGGATATTTAATAAAAATATAAATGAATTTCAAGCAGAGAACAATTCCATCTACCTCTCCTCCATGACCAATGACATGAACACCATAGAAAAGAAATATATGGAGGGAGTTTATGAAGTTGGGGGCAGTTTTATTAGTTTTATAGTTTCATTTATAGTTATAGCCTATGTAAGTCCGTCAGCTTTATTTATCGGCATAGCTATATCAATCATAAGCACTATAATGTCTGTACTAGTAAGTAAACCCCTTCAAAAGTATGAAAAACAAAGAGCCGAATTGTTTGGAAGCTATACTTCCTACATAAAAGAAGTGCTTGGAGCCTTTCAGATTATAAAATCAAACAATCTTAATAAGAAAATAAAAGAAGATTTTACCAGTAAGAGTCGAGATATTCAACATAAAGGATATCTAATAGATAGAATATATACCTATATAACAGCTAGCCAACATTTTATTATGAATATAGCCAATATATCAATCCTAGCTATAGCAGTTTATATGGCTATCAAGGGATCTATAACAGCGGGAGCAGTAATCTTAATTGCCAATACCATAGGAAGGGTTATCTATCCCCTGATGAACCTATCAGAATGGATGCCGAAGATATTTTCAGTAAAGTCTATATTTAACAGGATGGATGAAGCCTTAATAAATCATGATAACTATGAAGAAAAGGTTGAATTAGAAAGCTTTTCCCATAATATAAGCTTCAAGGATGTATCTTTTAGCTATGGAGAAAAAGAGATCCTAAAAGATATAGATTTAGATTTAAAAAAAGGTGAGAAGTATCTTATAGTAGGACCCAGTGGAGGCGGTAAGTCTACCTTGCTGAAACTTTTAAGAAAATATTTCAATCCAAATACAGGACAGATATTAATAGATAATAAAGATCTTAAGGATATTAAAAAAAGAAGTTACTTTCATCATATTGCAAATATAGAGCAACAAGTGTTTTTATTTCAAGATACACTAGAAAACAACCTAACTCTCTACAAGGAGTATAGTAGCAGTGAAATAGCTAGCTCCATAAAAGATGCCGGACTTACCGACTTTGTATCGGGCCTTGAAAAAGGACTGAATACTCTCATAGTTGACAATGGAAAGAATATCTCAGGAGGGGAAAAATCCAGAATAGCTATAGCAAGAGGTCTTCTATCTAACTCAGACATTCTATTTTTAGATGAGGCTTTTGCAAGCCTGGATGAAAAAGTTGCAAGAGAGATAGAAAGAACTCTCTTAGATTTAAAAGATATAACAGTAGTAAATGTAAGTCATATAGTTTTTAAGGAAAGCAAGGGACTTTATAATAATATATTTACAGTTAAAAATAAAAGAGTAGAAAAAATGTTATAATAGATAAAAATAAAAAGGCACATATGGAGGTAAGGATGAAAAGGAAATTTATGTTTTTGACAACAGTGCTGATACAACTCATAATAGCTTCAGAAATGGCTATCATTGGTCCGCTATCACCATTTTTAGCTCTTTATTTTGGAATAGATCAAAGTATGGTTATCTTACTGAGTCTGGGATATTCTGCAGTGGGTTTCTTGGTACCATATTTGGGGGTTTTTGGCGATAAATTTGGGAAGAAGAGAAGTATTTCTATTTCCTTGATCTTACTGATACTGGGTTCGGTGCTAGGCGCTTTAGCAAAATCGGCATTTATATTTGCTTTTGCAAGAATATTTATCGGATTTGCCTACTTTTCACTAAGTGCTACGAACCTATCCTATATTTCAGAATTCGTTTCCTATCAAAACAGGGGTAAGGCTTCTGGGATGCTTAGATTTGCATTTGCTATGTCAATCTTAGTAAGTCCCATGGTTTCAGCTTTTTTGGTAGATAAATATGATAGTTTAGCAGTTATATATATTCCTTATGCTATAGTAGCCCTGCTGGCTTTGGTCTTTTTAACCCAGCTTCCAGAAACAAAGAAATATCCAGATGTTGTTGTAAATAAAAAAGAGTTCTTGTCCTTACTCCACAACCCTATAGCTAAGAAAATGCTGATAACAGTCTTTCTTATTTTAACAGCACCAACACTGATCTTAAACTATTTAGGAATCTATCTAATAAATAACTTCAACGTATCTCAAGTTAATATCGGAACCATATATACTATTGCAGCTACTGGCACCGTTATTGGTACATTTTTCTCAGGAACGTTTTCTGATAAGATTGGAAAGTACAAATTAGCTAAGATCTTGTTTTCAATCATGCTAGTTGCAATAATACCTATACCCTTTGTAAAAAACTTAATATTAATTATACTGCTGGCCATCTTGTTTTCAATTGGAATGGATGGAGGCTGGACTTCCTATCAAACACTAGCTTCTGAAATATTTCCTGAAAAAAGAGGAACCTTTATGAGTTTGATATACACTGTAAATGCCATAACAATAACATTCTACAGCTTAGTAGGTCCTATTATTTATAGAATAGGAGGTTTTCCTTTACTAATCATAATAGCTTCAGTATTTTTAAGCCTTGCACTTTATATTATTAGTACTTTAAAGATAGAAGAATAAAAAATATCAATAAAATAATAAGAAAAAATAAATCTAATCTAAGAGAGATTTAAAGGATTTTTCAAGGAAATAAAGACTTTTATTCGGTTCAAGAGAATTAAGTCTTTATTTTATATCAAAGAGCAGAGCCGGAAGGACGTGAAAAGATGTTTTTATATTTGAGCATGGTAGAGTCTCCAGAGGATAAAAATAAATTTGAAGAAATTTATAATACATATAGACAAAGAATGTTTTATCTAGCCAATAGGATTATAAGAGATGAATATTTAGCAGAAGATATAGTGCACCAGTCATTTTTAAGGATTATTGATAATTTAGATAAAATAAATGAAATTAACTGTCACAAAACGAGGGGCTTCATCGTTATAATAGTAGAGAACATTGCAATAGATTTTTATCGTAAAAGAAAGCGTGAAAACAATATATCTTTTGATCAAGTCGAACTTTACTTAGAAGATGTAAAGAGCGCGGATGATTTTGTTCCAAATGAAGTTGAAGAGGCTATACTAAAACTTCCTTTAAATTATCTCAGTATATTTAAACTTAGGTTTTCACATGGTTACAGCTACGAAGAAATAGCAAAAGTTTTAGAGATATCCGAAGCAACTGCAAGGCAGAGAGTCTCAAGAGGTAAAAAGAAACTCGCAGAAATCTTATCTGAAGAAGGAGGCCTGTCCTATGAGTAAAAGAATAATTGATGATGAGTTTTTGTCAGAACATATCAGAAAGCTGGAAATTAAAACCTTGGATGAGTTACCTAAAGAAGAAGATTTAAACCACAACTTTTCAAAGGCTTTTGAAGACAAGATGAACAAGCTTATTAAAGAAGAAAAACAAAGCTTTTTTATAAGAAATTTTAATAGATATGGAAAAAGGGCTGCTGCTATACTAATCATAGCACTGTCTGTATCTTTTCTAGTTACTATGAGCGTTGAGGCTTATAGAGAGAAATTTTTTCAAGTAATAACCGATGTAAAAAAGGAGTTTACATCCGTAAGGATAGAAAGTGATGATGAAATAGTGGATCGAATCTTAAAACCAATTAATCCGGGATATATTCCGGAAGGTTTTACTATACTTGAAGAGAATCTAAATGATTATGTAAATAGGACTATTTATTCAAATGCTAATGATGAAGAAATAATTTATGAACAAAGAATTATATCAAATGGAGAAACAATATTTGATACTGAGGGAGTAGAAGTTAAGACTATGGAGATAAATAACCAAGAGATTAACTTTTTTACCAATAAAGGTGTAAGTCAAATCTATTGGAATGATGATTTAGATATGTATAGATTATCTTCAACTATCGAGCAAGATAAGCTTATAAAAGTAGCAAAAAGTATTATAAAAAATAAATAAAAATATTTTAAATTATTTGTCACAAATCATCCTTTGCAATCGTTAGTATAGCAAGGAGGGATTAATATGGGAATTCAAAAATGCAGTAAATGCGGAAGTCGGCTTAATTATGTAGATATATTAGAATCATTTGGATGGGGTAATAAGCCTGTAATTTGCAGAGAATGTGGAAGCAAGCATGATTTAAGGGCTATGTATGTAGTAGTTATAGCAGTACTATTATCTCTGCCAATTCTTTTTATGGGATCTATTTGCAGCATGGCAACGACAATAAAATTAAAAATCCTAGTAGTTTTACTTTATACAATGTATATGGCAGTTATGGTAGGAGTGTATCCATTTGTTATTAGATATGGTTTTAGGGAAGAGAAGATATAAGTAGATTTTTTATAATAGTTATTCTCACTATGTATATAGCTGATATTAATAACTATTTTATAAAACTTTTACTAGCTGGTAGTATTATGATGTTATGTATTCTAGAGTATAGCCTATTAGATAAGTTGTACAAAAATACAGCAGAATCAGAATCAAAAAATAAAGTATTCTAGTTCGCATCAGTAGAATTATGCGAAGAAAAATATGAAAGGTGGGGAGTTAATATGAACAGAAACAAAGAAATAATACTAAATTTAATTATCTGCTCTATAATACTTTTTATAACTATGGTATTCTTTATTTATCTAAATTACATTGATATCTCTGTTATTAAAGCAATATAT
>NZ_JARIEF010000036.1 GCF_029266915.1 Tissierella sp.
AATGATCCAAATCCAGTAGCAAAAGATAAAGTTATAGGAAAAGTACTATTTGCAATACCACTTTTAGGAGCTTTGCTAAACATCTTATCAAATCCTATAGCAATAGCGACCTTAGTAGTACTAGGAGAATCTTGGATAATACTTCCAAAACTTCTAAAAAAGAAATAATAAACTATTAATAAAAGGAGGGATAAAAATGAGAAAAAAAATTATAATAGTATCTACACTCCTATTATTAATACTTGCAGTAGCTGGTAATACTTTTGCTTGGTATACAGCCAGTGATAATAATTACAGTGATAATTTATTTAGAAATGGAGATAAGAGAATTGGATTATCAGTTATAGATATATCAACATTACAAACTGATAGAAGCATAGAAGTCCAAAACAAAGGAAATGCAAAGACATATGTAAGAGTTAGACTTATCCCTCAATGGAATGATCCTAGCATCCCGATATCAAATGTTCAACTAAATTTGGATTTGGGAGAAGGATGGACAAGGTTGCAGGGTGATGGATATTACTATTATAAGAATTCTATATCCGACACTCAAAAAACAAGCACTATATCTTATAATCCTAAAATTGTAAACAATGAATATCAAGTTACATTAAATGATTTTACCCTTAAAGTAGTGTCAGAAGGAGTCCAAACAAATAAGCAGGCAATAAAGTCAGTTTGGGGAATAGATTTTATCCCATCTAACTAATATTTGGTCTCCATTATATAAATTGTTCGGCAAACTTTGGGAAACCAAAGGACGCAAAACTATAGGGCCTTCTAAATAGATGGTAGCCAGTTGCTATATTCCTAAGTTTTACTAAAAAATAAGGAGGTAGCAAAAATGAAAAAGCAAAAGTGGATGATAGGTTCAGCACTACTTCTTGCAGTACTTATGGTAGCAGGAGGAACAATGGCATGGTTTACAGCAACAGCAGATCCAGTAGTAAATGAGTTTAAAGCAGGAACAGTAGGGATCAAAGTACATGAACAATTTGACAAAAAAGCAGCTCAGAATGTAAACCCTGGAGATTGCTATGAAAAAGTAATTTATATTGAGAATACAGGAACTAAAAAAGCTTATGTAAGAATAAAAGCAGATGCAGTATTTACAGCAGTAAATGGCGATATATTAAGTAATGGAGTATTAAATTATGGTATAGCAGGACCAGGAGTTCAAATTTGGCCACCTAAATTATTACCAGGATGGACTCTAAAAGGCGATTATTTCTACTATGACCGTATAGTACATCCAAATCATTTTACTAAACCATTATTAAAATGTAATAGAGTTTGTTTTGATGGACCAAAAATGGGAAATGAGTATCAAGGTGCATCATTAGATATAACTATAAATGCAGATGCTATACAAGCGACTCATGGAGCAGCAAAAGCAGAGTGGGGAGTAAATTACCCAACTATAAAACCTTATTCTAAAGGAGAAGAACCAGTAGAAGAAATGCTAACCGAAGCAGATGTACTTGCAATAGTTGCAGCAGAAAACGCAGAGTTTGAAGCATTAAATTTAGAATAAATTTAATAAAGATACTACTAAATAAGTAAAGTTCATATAGGGATTTTATCTCCTATATGAACTTTACCATAAAACTGCATATCGATAATATGACATAATAATCTTATTTTAGTTGATCGTACTTATATTAAAAGGAGGAAGAAAAATGAAAAAGCGTAGAATAATGTTAGTTTCTTCATTGATTTTAGTAATTCTTTTAGTAGCAGGAGGAACAATGGCATGGTTTACAGCAACAGCAGATCCAGTAGTAAATGAATTTAAAGCAGGAACAGTAATTATTCGAGTTGGCGAATGTTTTAATGCATGTGACGCAGCGAACGTTAACCCTGGAGATTGTATTCAAAAACATGTAAAGTTTTATAACGATGGTACAAAGAGAATGTTTGTAAGAGTAGAATTGGATGCAAAATTTATAGATGAAACTTTAGAAATGGATGGAGTAGTATCATACGATATTGGAGCAGATTGGGTGCTTCATACAGATGGTTACTATTACTATACAAAAGAAGTAGCACCACTTACTGGAAAGACATCAGAAATTATTTCAGAAGTATGTTTTGATGGACCAGCTATGGATAACACTTATCAAGGTGCTAAATTTACACTTACTGTAAAATCAGAAGCTATACAAGTAACTAATGGCGCAGCACTAGCTGAGTGGGGAGTAAATCCACTATCACTTGCACCATAATAGATATTAAAAGATAATTAAAGAAATAGAATATAATATTACAAAAACTAGAGGCATGATGCCTCTAGTTTTTATAAAAAGGGGAGGATAGAAAATGAAAAAGATATTTAGATTTAAACATATCAAACAATTAACACTTTTATTCGTAATTTTGTTTATATTTACTAGCCTCTCCGTTTTTTATAAAAAACTCTCTTATGCGGACAACATAAAAGTTGTAGGAGACTCGGAAGGATTGAAAGTAGTATTAAAAAATGCAAAGATGTTTGAGCTTAACAACTTAAATCCTGGTGATACAGAAGATTCTATAGTAACTCTAGAGAATCAATACAAAGATTGTGATATTACTATATATCTTAGAACCCAAAGAACTACTCCACTACCTGAGCAAGGAAATCCCGACTTATTTAAACAACTTGAAATCACAGTTACCTTAGGAGATAAACCACTTTATAGTGGACCCATGATAGACTTTGCTAAATCAAATATAGATCTTGGTACATTAAAACCAAGTGATACAAAAAAAATGGATGTAACAGTTCATCTTCCTGGAGCAGGGACAGGAAATGAATTTCAAGGAAAAGAAGTAAAGGTAAATTGGATATTTACTGCTATAAGTAAGTGTAAGCCCGTAGACCCAGTAGACCCAGTAGATCCAGTAGACCCAGTAGATCCAGTAGATCCAGTAGATCCAGTAGATCCAGTAGACCCAGTAGACCCAGTAGACCCAGTAGGTCCAGTAAACCCAATAGACCCGGTAAATCCAGTAGACCCAGTAGATCCAGTAGACCCAGTAGGCCCAGTAAACCCAGTAGATCCAGTAGATCCAGTAAACCCAGTAGATCCAGCAAACCCAGTAGATCCAGTAGACCCGGCAGATCCGGTAGACCCGGAACGTCCGGTAGACCCAGAACAACCAGTAGATCCGGAAGAACCAATAGAACCACTAGATCCGGTAGATCCGGAAGAACCATTAGACCCAGAAAAACCATTAGATCCAGAAGATCCAGAACAACCAGTAAATCCAGTAGACCCGGAAGCTCCAGTAAACCCAGAAAAGCCAGAAAAACCTAAAGTTCCTGCAATAGCAGAAGAACCTACTAAACCAACTAGCCCTGAAAGCTTTGTAGATAGACTAGTACAAACAGGTGCTACTCCAGATGGTTTATACTTTCTAATAGGTGGATTGACCTTGTTGCTAGGTATAGGAGTCTATAAAAAGAGAAAATAAATAAAAAAAGTAATTGTAAATTATGAATATAAATTATGAATATAAAAAACCTATAATATAATATCAAAAAAGAACCTATCTTTTAAAGAAGTAGGTTCTTTTAACTTTACAAAATTCTAAAAAATGATATAATATATAAACAAGATAATAATATAGCTGTAAAATACAAAGGACTTTTATTATAAAAGTTTATTTTTTAAACAACGAAGGGCAAAGATAGTCAAAGTCAGAGAGGTGATTTTGTTGTGGGCATAAGCAATATAATTGAAGCTTTCATCAGAGAGCTTTTACAAGAATCAAATACGGGTACAATAGAAATACAGAGAAATGAAATGGCCGAGCATTTTGAATGTTCGCCTTCTCAGATAAATTATGTGCTCTCTACTAGATTCACTCCCTATAAAGGTTATTATATAGAGAGTAGAAGAGGTGGAGGCGGGTATATAAAGATAGTAAAGGTAAGTATAGAAAAATATTCGGATTTAAATGATATTATAGTCGAAACAATTGGTGAATCTATAACTAAATCCAAGGCTTATCATATAATAGAAGGATTAAGAGAAGAAGAGTTAATAGAGATTCGGGAAGAAGAGATAATGAAAGCAGCTATAAGTGATAGAGCTATATCAGAAAGTATAGAGTCGACAAACAAGCTTAGAGCAAATATACTAAAAAATATTCTTCTTATCCTGTGTAAGTAGGAGGTTGATGTTATGAAATGTGAATCTTGCGGAGAAAATGAAGCAAAGTTTCATTATACAAAGATTTATAATGGAAATATAGAAGAAAAACACTTATGTGAACACTGTGCGAGTGAAGATTATGATTTTGATTTTGACTTTGAAAAACACTTTTCAATAAATAAGTTTTTTACAGGTCTTATAGATCCCTCAGGTGAAAATAGTAATGATAAATCCACTTTGAAATGTGAAAAATGTGGTCAGACTTATAATGAGTTTAAAAGCAGCGGAAAATTTGGATGTGATGAATGTTATGTTACCTTTAAGGATAAATTGGATCCCTTAATAAAAGGAATTCATGGACATATCCATCATAGAGGTAAGATACCAAAACATTCCAATGATAATATATTTTTAAAAAGGGAAAAAGATAATCTTAAAAATGATTTAGAAACTGCAATAAAAGAAGAACGATTCGAAAAAGCAGCTGTTTTAAGAGATAAGCTCAAGGGTATAAGTTCAAAATTAGAGGAGATTAAGGAGTGAGAGAGATGCCTCAATGGTTAGAAGAAGTAGCAGAGGAAGAAGATATAGTTATAAGTACTAGAGTTCGTGTAGCTAGAAACCTCTCTAAATATAAATTTCCAGAGTATATGAATGTTGAGGAGTCTGATAATTTAACCCTTGATATATTGAATGTAGTTAAGAATGATAATATAGATGAATATGAGTTTAAAAGGCTTAGAGATTTAAATAAGAATGAGCAAAAAGTATATGTAGAAGATCATCTGATCAGTCCAGGTATAATAAAAAATGAAGTTATGAGTAGTTTTCTCCTTAGAAAAGATGAAAAAGCTACAATCATGATAAATGAAGAAGATCATTTAAGAATACAAACCTTATTTGCAGGACTTAACTTAGAGAAAGCCTGGAAGCTTTGTACTTCTATAGATGATTTTTTAGAAGAGAAACTGGAATATGCATATGACGCAGATCTTGGATACTTGACTGCATGCCCTACAAATGTTGGTACTGGGCTTAGAGCGTCAGTTATGCTTCACCTTCCATGTGTTTCTATGACTGGAAATATAAGCGTTATAATTGAAGGACTCAGAAAAGTTGGCCTTACAGCCAGAGGATTGTATGGAGAGGGTTCTGAAGCGCTTGGATTCTTATATCAGATTTCAAATCAGGTGACACTTGGAGATTCTGAAGAGGAGATAATAGATAAGCTAAATAAAGTTGTGCATCAAATATTAGCAAGAGAAAGAAATACTAGAAGCTATTTAATAGAAAAGAGACTAGTTGAAATGGAAGATAAAGTCTATAGATCTCTAGCTGCGTTAAGATACAGCAGGATTTTAGATTCTAAAGAAGCTATGGAGCATATATCAAATGTAAGAATGGGTCAGACCATGGGCATCTTAAAGCATTTAGAGTTGGGTAATGCCATTAAGCTTATGGTGGATATACAGCCAGGAAACATACAAAGAAAACTAGGAAAAGAAATGCATAGCAAGGAAAGAGATATTGAAAGAGCAAATATGATGAGAGAATTTACTTTAAAATCGGAGGTATAGATATGGGAATGTTTGGTAGATTTACAGAAAGAGCACAAAGAGCTATTATTTTAGCTCAAGAAGAAGCTAAAAGAATGAAGCATAATTATGTAGGAACGGAGCACGTTCTCCTTGGTCTTATTGGAGAGAAAGAAGGGGTGGCAGCTGTTTCTTTAATGGAAATGGGCGTAGAACTCGAAAATGCAAGAGCTGAAATAGAAAAGATAGTTGGACTTGGAAGTTCGGAAGAAGATATGATAGGTATTACTCCAAGAACTAAGAGAGTCTATGAACTTAGCCTCTTACAAGCTAGAAACCTAGGACACAATTATATTGGTACAGAGCACTTGCTTCTAGGACTCCTAGCAGAGGGTGAAGGAGTTGCAATAGTAGCTATAAAAAGACTGGGAGTTGATATAAAAGCTCTAGCTGAAAAGGTAGTTAGTATGATAACTTCTGATATGAATAATAAGGGAAATAAACCAGGCACAGTGGGACAAGAAAGTGCTCCTAAGAAAAGCCTTGGAAAATATAGTATTGATTTAAATAAAATGGCAGAAGATGGAAGAATAGACCCTGTAATAGGTAGAAGTAAAGAAATTGAAAGAGTAATTCAAATTCTAAGCAGAAGAACGAAAAATAATCCAGTTTTAATAGGTGAACCGGGAGTAGGTAAGACTGCTATAGCAGAAGGTTTAGCTCAAAGGATATATGAAGGAACAGCGCCTGAAATTATAAAAAACAAGAGAATAGTTTCACTTGATCTTCCTGGTATGATAGCAGGAGCAAAGTATAGGGGTGAATTTGAAGAACGACTTAAAAAAGTAATGGACGAACTTATAGCAGAAAAAGATACTATTCTTTTTATAGATGAACTCCATACTATTATAGGAGCCGGAGCTGCAGAGGGATCCGTAGATGCATCAAATATTCTCAAGCCAGTACTAGCAAGAGGCGAGCTTCAGATGATAGGGGCAACTACAATAGATGAGTATAGAAAGCATATAGAAAAAGATGCAGCCTTTGAAAGACGTCTTCAACCTATAGTTGTTGAACAGCCAAATGAAGAAGATACTATAAAGATCTTAGAAGGACTAAGAGATAAGTATGAAGCTCATCACAGAGTTAAAATTACAGACGATGCATTAAGAGCTGCAACAGAATTATCAGCGAGATATATAACTGATAGATTCTTGCCCGATAAAGCTATTGACCTTATAGATGAAGCAGCATCGATGATAAGAATCAATAATTATGTAGCACCTGATGAATTAAAGGAACTAGAGGCAAAACTTGAAGAATTACAGCAGGAAAAGGAAGAAGCTATAAATACTCAAAACTACGAAAAAGCAGCGAGTGTAAGAGACTTAGAAAAACAAACCAAAGAGCAACTTGCTAACTATAAAGAAAAATGGCAGCGTAAGAAGCAAACTTCTGATATGGTAGTTGGGTATGAAGAAATTGCAAAAATAGTTTCAGAATGGACCGGAGTTCCAGTTAAGAGAATGACAACTGAAGAATCAGAGAGACTCTTAAATTTAGAGGAAATATTGCACGAAAAGGTTGTAGGGCAGTCACAAGCAGTAAAGGCTGTTTCAAACTCAGTAAGACGAGCTAGAGTAGGGCTTAAAGATCCTAATAAACCAATAGGTAGTTTTATATTTGTAGGACCTACAGGAGTTGGTAAAACTTATCTTGCCAAGGCTCTTTCAGAAACACTCTTTGGCGATGAAGATTCTATGATTAGAATTGATATGAGTGAGTATATGGAGAAGCATACAGTTTCAAGACTGGTAGGTTCACCTCCAGGATATGTAGGATATGATGAAGGTGGTCAACTTACAGAAGCTATAAGAAGAAAACCATATTCAGTTCTACTTTTTGATGAGATAGAAAAAGCTCATCCTGATGTATTTAATATACTGCTTCAAATTTTAGATGACGGAAGACTTACAGATTCTAAAGGAAGAACAGTAGACTTTAAAAATACAGTAATAATTATGACATCAAATGTTGGTGCAAACTCAATAAAAAAACAAAATGTACTTGGATTTGCAACCCACACAGATGAAAATAAAGAAGAATATGAAAAGATGAAAGAAACTATAACTGAGGAACTTAAAAAGACCTTCCGACCAGAGTTTTTAAACAGACTAGATGAAGTTATAGTCTTCCATTCACTTGAAGAAGATCAAGTAAAGGAAATAGTAGATATTATGGTTGATGATCTTCAAAAGAGAATGCTAAAACTTGATATAGATGTAACTGTTAGTGAAGAGACTAGACGTGAAATAAGCGATCAGGGATTTGATCCAATATACGGAGCAAGACCTCTTGAGCGTACCATAAGAAGAATGATAGAAGACCAATTAGCAGAAGAGATTCTAAGAGGAAATCTGTCTAAAGATGATAAAATATTAATAAAAAGTGAAGATGGTAAATTAAAATTTGAAAAGGGCCTGTAAAGGCCTTTTTTTAAGCAAGGAGGCCTATGGATGAAGAAAAAAACCATATATATATGCAATAATTGTAACTATGAATCAATAGGCTATATGGGAAAATGTCCAGAGTGTAATAGTTGGAATACATTAGAGGAAACTGAAGTACTTACTAAGAAAGGAGCTACCAGCGCGGGCTCTGCAAGAAAAAGAAGCATAAACAAGGACAATATTAAGAGGCTAACTGATATAGAAACATCAAATAGTGATAGGATAATTACAGGTATTGGTGAGTTTAATAGAGTTATGGGCGGCGGGATTATAAGAGATTCTGTAACCATACTCTCAGCTAAACCCGGAGCTGGAAAATCTACCTTGCTCCTACAAGTTACTGAAGAACTTGCAAATCTTGGATTTAAAGTTCTTTATGCATCGGGAGAGGAATCTGAGTCCCAGATAAAATCCAGGGCTGACCGAATCCTTAAAAGTATCAATAAAAATGTATGGGTAGTTTCAGACAATAACCTAGATAATATATTGGATATAGTAGATAAGATAGATCCAGATATTGTTATAGTAGATAGTATACAAACATTTACGCTTGATGCATTTCCAGGTTCTAGAGCAGGCTCGCCTACTCAAACTATGGAGTGTGCTCACGCACTTGTTACTATAGCTAAAGATGTTGATAGACCTCGTGCTGTTTTTTTAGTAGGACAAATGACCAAGGCAGATGAACTTGCGGGAGTAAGGGCCCTGGAGCACTTGGTAGATACTGTTTTAATAATTGATGGAGAAAGTGGTGAAGAACTTAGAACGCTTTTAACTACAAAAAATAGATATGGATCTACCGGAGAGATGGGATTCTTTAATATGGGTGAAGAAGGAATGACTTCAATTGATAACCCTTCGGAATACTTTATGACTCAAAGAGAGATTAGTTCAGATATATCGGGAAGCGCCCTGTCGGTTGTAAGAGAGGGAACAAGACCTATAATCTTAGAGATAGAATCGCTAGTGTCGGCGTCTTTTACACCTTATCCATCTAGAATTGGTGAGACTATGAGAAAAGAACAGTTAAATACTCTCATATCGATCCTTGAACAGAGGGGGGATATAAAACTATATGATAAGAATGTAGTTATAAAAACTACCGGAGGAATTGTACTTAAAGAACAAGCTTCAAATTTAGCTGTTATAATGAGTATAGCTTCTTCAGTTTTCCAAAAGAGTATACCAAACGATACTGTATTTATTTCTGATGTGGGCTTAACTGGTGAGCTTAAAAGAGTGCCTTCACTTCAAGTAAGGCTTCGTGAAATAGATAGGATGGGATTTAAGAAGGCCTATATTGCTAAGGGAAGCGGAAAAGTAGGAGAGTTTAAGAACTTAGAGATTATTGAATGTAATATATTAAAAGATGTTATAAGGGATTGCTTCAAAAAAAAATAAGCTAGAAGATCTTCTAGCTTATTTTAAATTAAATAATCCAAGTGTTTTATTTCTATCGTATTCATGTTCTATAACTTCATTTAAATTTAAACCTATAGTATCGCAAAGAGCTGTTATATAGAAAAGGTAGTTTCCCATTTCTAAATCTACTACTTCTTTACATCCTTCACACATCTCGCCTCTTAGGTGAGAGTCTAGAGTATCGGCAAGATCTTTATAGGATTCTCCAATAAAATCTTGTTTTTTTGCATCAATAGATATACAGCCGCAACTTGTAACTGCCTTTACTACAGCTCTATTTATACGGGCATTGTAGCTGTTCATTTTTGTCATGATATCTAAAATACTCTTATGTCTGATTAAAACATCAGATATGCTGTCTTGAAAATCTACACAAATATTCTCTTTTTTTATATGTTCAACGTTTTTATCCATAATATCCTCCTTAAATCTTTTAGATTATACTCCCATTATACTTTTAAGAACAAGTAGTTGTCAAATAATTATAAACATATATTTTAAATAAATAAGTTGACATCTTAAATAGCTTTATGGTAGAATGGCACCTTTACAAAAAGGCTTATATGTTATATAATTAAGGGGACTATTTTATAGGGAGGTAGTAAGATGTTTGAAATTGGTGATAAAATTGTTTACCCAATGCATGGAGCTGGAACTATAGAAAATATTGAACTTAAAGAGATATTAGGCGAAGAAAGAAGATACTTTATTATGAAGATGCCTATAGGAGAAATGAAAGTTATGATTCCTATCGACAATATGGTAGAAGTTGGAGTTAGAGAGATTATAAGCAAAGAAGAAATGGAAGACGTAATAACCATTTTAAAGGGCGAAAAAGGTAAAATGCCTCAAAACTGGAATAGAAGATTTAGACTCAATATGGACAAGATCAAATCGGGTGATATCTATGAGATAGCAGCTGTAGTTAGAAATCTTATGCTTTTAGATAAAGAAAAAGGACTATCTACAGGAGAGAGAAAGATGTTAAATGATGCTAAGCAAATGCTTATATCAGAAATGGTTTTAGTATGTGAACTTACACTAGAAGAAACTGAAGAGTTGGTAGCAAAATCTGTAGAATTTAATCCCAAATTAGATGATGAAGACTATGAAGAAATTGAAACAGATGAAAAAGAAGAAGTGTTGGAAAAAGAATAAAAATATATAACCTTGAGTTATGTATTTTTATTTAAAGGAAAAGTATACAGGAGGTGAAGCTATGATTCGTAAGGTATTAAAAATTTTCATAGGTATTATGGGAGCGCTCTTAGGATATGGAATTCTAGTTATAGTGAGGACATCACAAATTTTAGTATTACCCAGCACAGGGTTGCTAGGACTAGTAATAAACCTAGGGGCTTCATTATTTTTAGGTTTTATATTTTATATGTTATCACCAGCTATTATGAGACTTGGAAGCAAGATAGCAACAGTAATAGAAAATGAACTGCAAAAGGTACCAGCATATGATATAGCTTTAGGAACATTTGGACTTATAATCGGACTTATAATTGCATTCTTTTTAAGCAAACCACTAGAAAATTTAAAAAATTCCTATTTAGGATTTATGGGATCTATAATTTTATTTGCATTATTTGGTTATTTGGGAGTTAAAACAGCTACTAGGAAAAAAGATGATATATCACATGTAATCAAAGAAATGAACATTAGGAAAAAAGATAACCGAGATGATGAAAGGCAAGACATAACAATTGATAGAAAAACAGGAAAGCAAAAGACAAAATCGCAGTACAATGCTTCTCCAAAAATACTCGATACAAGTGTTATTATTGATGGAAGAATAGCTGATATTGTCAGCGCTGGATTTATAGAAGGACCACTTGTAATACCGGAATTTGTCCTGCAGGAACTTCAACATATAGCAGACTCTTCAGATGGACTAAAGAGAAATCGTGGAAGACGTGGGCTGGATGTTTTAAACAAGATACAAAAAGAACTAGATGTTGAAATTATAATTCATGAGAAAAAGTTTGAAGATGTTAAGGAAGTAGATACAAAACTTTTAAAACTTACTCAGCTTATGAACGGTAAAATAATAACGAATGATTATAATTTAAATAAGGTTGCTGAAGTTCAGGGGATAGAGGTATTAAATATAAATGAACTATCCAATGCAGTAAAACCAGTAGTTCTTCCAGGGGAAGAGATGGTTGTAAGTGTTGTAAGAGAAGGTAAAGAGGCAGGACAAGGACTTGCATATTTAGATGATGGTACTATGATAGTTGTAGAATCAGGAAGAAAGTTTTTAGGACAAACTATAGATGTAGTAGTCACCTCCGTTCTCCAAACATCGGCAGGCAAGATGATCTTTGCAAAGCCTAAAAGTATAATGGAAAAAGCAGTTTAAGACCCTTAGGGGTCTTTTTTTTGCTTGTATTATAGTTTATATAATAAATATGATATAATGTTATAGAAAACTTTTAAAATTGAGGTGAAGAAATGTATAAAGATTACTATGTATCTGTTATAGTAGCTGCAGCTGGAATGAGTAATAGAATGGGAAGTAAGATCAATAAGCAGTTTATAGATATAGATAATAAGCCTATACTTGTACATACTTTAAATAAATTTGAGGCTAGTACATATATAGATGAAATAATACTTATTTCTAAAGAGGAAGAAGTGGAATATTGCAGAAAAGAGATAGTAAGAAAATATGGTTTTACCAAAGTGAAAAAGATTATAAGAGGTGGAAAAGAAAGACAGGACTCCATCTACAATGGAATCCTAGCACTTGACGAAAGGTGCGATATAGTTTTAACTCATGATGGTGCTAGGCCTTTTGTTAGAGCTCAAAATATAATAGATGGAATTGAGGGAGTCCTTGCTCATGATGCATGTGTAATAGGAGTTCCGGTAAAAGATACTATAAAAGTTATAGATGATGAGAGTGACGTTCATCATACTCCTAAAAGAAGCTTACTTTGGGCGGCTCAAACACCTCAGTGCTTTTGGAAGACTATACTTCAAAAGGGCTATGAATATGCAATAGATGAAGGAATAGTAGGAACTGATGATAGTTCTTTAGTTGAAAAAGTGGGATATAAGGTTAGGATGATAATGGGAAATTATGATAATATAAAGATAACAACACCTGAAGATTTGATTATTGCAGAGTCGCTTTTAAAAGTAGATGCAAGTTTAAAAGTTCAACAAAAAATATTATTTGAAAGTAAATAGGTGATTATAGATGAGAATAGGTTTTGGTTATGATGTTCATGAATTGGTAGAAGGACGTGCACTTCTAATAGGTGGAGTAGATATTCCCCACACCAAGGGATTGCTGGGACATTCAGACGCAGATGTACTTGTCCATGCTATTATGGATAGTATACTCGGAGCGTTAGCACTTGGAGATATAGGAGCTCACTTTCCAGATACCGATGCGGAGTATAAGGATATATCAAGTTTAGAACTGCTTAAAAGGGTTAAAAAGACTATGGATGAGTCGGAATACAAAGTAGGCAACATAGATGCAACAGTAGCCGCGCAGCTTCCTAAACTGGCTCCATATATTTTAGAGATGAGAGAGAATATAGCAGAAGTATTGGATTGTCCTATAACCGATATAAATGTAAAAGCTACAACAACTGAAAAATTAGGATTTGTAGGAAGAAAAGAAGGTATGTCTTCTTATAGTGTTTGTATGCTTAAGTCTCTTAAGTAGTTGACAAAGAGGTAGTTATAGAGTATTATAATCCTATAAGTTACGAAGGGGAATAGTATTTATTAATGGATCAAGAGAAGAAACTAATGGTGAGATGTTTCTGCCCTCTTAATAAGGAACCTACCCCAGAACTTTTAGAAGATAATTCTAAACGGATGGCTTTCGTTATAAGCTCTTAAAGTGAACCCTACGGGGTTTATTAGAGTGGTACCGCGGAAATAACCCTTCGTCTCTATACAGAGATGAAGGGTTTTATTTATGATAAAACGCAAGGAGCACTAGATCTATAGAAATGAAAAATTAAGTAGATTTCAGAGGCAAACTGCATATTTTAAGGAGGAAGAAAAATGAAAATGTCAAAGATGTATATGCCAACATTAAAAGAAGATCCTTCCGAAGCTGAGATAGTAAGTCACAAACTACTACTAAGAGCTGGAATGATAAGACAACTTGTAAGTGGAATCTATTCCTACCTTCCATTAGGATTTAGAGTTATTAAAAAAATAGAACAGGTAGTAAGAGAGGAAATGGATAGAGCCGGTTCGCAAGAATTACTTATGAGTGCCATCCAGCCTAGAGAACTTTGGGAAGCAACTGGAAGATGGGAAAGTTTTGGTCCAGAGATGTTTACTATGCATGACCGAAACAATAGAGAGTTTTGCCTTGGACCTACTCATGAAGAATATTTTACAAACTTGATAAAAAATGAAATAAAATCTTACAAACAACTTCCATTAAACCTATATCAAATTCAAACTAAATATCGAGATGAAAAAAGACCTAGATTTGGACTTATGAGAGGTCGAGAATTTATTATGAAGGACGCTTATAGTTTTGATACTAATGAAGAAGCTTTAGTAGAAGCATACGATATAATGTGGAAAGCATATGACCGCGTATTTACACGTTTAAACCTTAAGTACAAGGTTGTAGAGGGAGACACTGGTACTATGGGTGGTAGAGTATCACATGAGTTTATGGCAACTAGTGAGGCCGGTGAAGGCTTCATGGCCTATTGTGATGACTGTGACTACGCAGCTACTGATGAAAAAGCTACCGTTGTCTACAATGTAGAAAACCTAGACCAAGAAGAGAAGGAAATAGAGAAAGTAGTAACTGAGAATGTTACAACTATTGAAGGACTAGAAGATTTCTTTAAGATTGACAAGTCATCTTTTGGAAAAGCTTTAGTTTACTCAGTAAAAGGAAAAGCACTGGTAGTTGTAATTCCAGGAGACAGAGAACTCAATGAAACAAAGCTTGAAAACTATCTGGGAATAGCTTCTCATGATATAGAAATGGCTGATGAAGCTATGATACTAGATATTACGGGAGCAAACAAAGGTTATACAGGACCTGTAGGACTTAAAGAAGGAACCAGGGTTTTAGTTGACTCTAGAATTACAAGGATGAAAAACTTAATAGTAGGTGGAAATGAAACAGATATCCATCTTAAGAATGTAAATTATGGAAGAGACTTTAAAGGTGAAGAAGTAGAGGACCTTCTAATGGTTAGAGAAGGAGATGCTTGCCCTAAGTGCCAAGGAACTCTGAAAATGGCTAGAGGAATTGAAGTTGGAAATATATTCCAACTTGGAACAAAGTATTCTGAAGGTCTTTCCGCGAAGTATTTAGATGAAAACGGAAAAGAGCAATTCTTCCACATGGGTTCTTACGGAATAGGAGTAACTAGAACAGTTTCAGCTATTATAGAACAATTTCATGATGAAGATGGAATTGTATGGCCACTAAATGTTGCACCTTATCAAGCTATCATAACTATCATAAACACTAAAAATGAAGAACAGATGGAACTTTCAGAAAAACTATACAATGATCTATTAGATAAAGGAGTAGAAGTTCTCTTAGATGATAGAAAAGAAAGAGCAGGAGTAAAGTTTAACGACAGAGATTTGATTGGAATACCTATTAGAATTGTAGTTGGAAAAGGTGCTAGCGAAGGTATAGTAGAATATTCAACTAGAAAATCTGGAGAAAAAGAAGATCTAAAAGTTGAAGATCTAATGGGAAAAATAGAAAAAGAATTTAAAGAAGCTGGGATGAACTTAAGAAGTTAAGCCATCAGTTGAAATATAGTGGGATATATTATATAATAGATGTAATAATATAGTGAAATTGTCTAGAGCTAGAGCTTGATGCAATTTCACTTATCTATAGATAGATAGGATTAAAAACCTAGATCTTTTTTATTAATAAAGAAGTAGCTAGTTGAACTTTCCTTATCTTATCTAGATGGGTAAATTAACGGAGGTGTAGTTGTGGGAGAAGTTAGACTGAGATTTGCTCCAAGTCCAACCGGATATTTGCATATAGGAGGACTTAGAACAGCGCTTTATAATGATCTTTTTACTAAAGCAAACAAGGGTAAATTTATATTAAGAATAGAAGATACTGACCAAACTAGATTTGTAGAAGGTGCAATTGAAAACCTTATAGATGCTCTTAAGTGGTCAGGTATAGAACACGATGAAGGTGTCTTTATAGAAGATGGAAAAATAGTAGAAAAGGGAGAATATGGTCCTTATATACAATCTAAAAGGCTGGACATATATGGTAAATATGTGGACGAACTTATAGAAAAAGGTCATGCCTATTACTGTTTTTGCTCTAAAGAAAGACTCGACAGTGTAAGAGAAGAACAAAAGATTAAAGGACTTGTTCCAAAATATGATGGATTTTGTAGAAATGTTACAAATGAGGAAGCTAAGGCTAGAATAGCTGATGGTGAAGAATATGTTGTAAGAATGAAACTTCCAAGAGACAAGGATATAAAGTTCCATGATCTTGTAAAAGGTGATATCACTATAAATACAGATGATATGGACGATCAGGTTCTCTTGAAATCAGATGGATTCCCAACTTATCATATGGCAGTTGTAGTAGACGACCACCTAATGAAGATAAGTCATATAGTTAGAGGGGAAGAATGGTTGCCATCAACTCCAAAGCATATTTATCTTTACGAAGTATTTGGCTGGGAGAAACCAACCTATGTTCATCTACCTACAGTTTTAAATAAGGAAAGAAAGAAATTAAGTAAAAGACACGGCGATGTTGCGGTTGAAGACTTTAGAAAAAAAGGTTATCTTCCAGAAGGATTAATAAACTATCTGGCTTTAGTTGGATGGACTCCGGATGACAATCAAGAAATACTTTCTATGGATGAGCTAATTCAAAAGTTTAGCTTTGAGAGAGTTTCTAAAACTGGTGGTATATTTGATAAAGATAAACTAGACTGGGTTAATGGTCATTATATAAGAGAAGAAGCTATAGAGAGAATAACAGACCTAGCTATCCCTTATATGAAGGAAGCAGATCTTATAGATGATAAATTTATAGGTGAAAACAGACAATGGCTTGAGATTTTAGTAGATATAGTAAGAGAGGGCATGCACCATATGGATGAAATAGTAGACAGAGTAGCGTTTATGTTTACTAATGAATTTGACGTTGAAGAAGAAGCCTTGAAGACACTTAAGGGTGAAGGAACTTTAACTATATTAGGAGCTATTAGAGAAGAACTAAATGAAGTTGAATCTATAGATGAAGACTACGCTAATGGATTTATGAAAAAAGTTCAAAAAAGATCTGGTATAAAGGGCAAAAACTTGTTTATGCCGACAAGGGTAGCTTTAGCGGGAAGCCTTCATGGACCAGAGTTTGCTAAGATAATTTATCTTCTGGGTAAAGAGAATATATTAGCTAGAATAGATTATATAGAAAACAAATATTTATAATAAAGAATTATTAAAATAAAGAATTATTAAAATAAAGAATTTTTAAAATAAAAGATAATAAAAGATAATAAAAGATAATGAGAAGACTAGTAAATAAAATAATACTTTTAGAGAGGAACTCTTATAGGCTGAAAGGAGTTCTAAGTGCTTGTTTTATTGAATTGCACCTTTGAATCTTTCTTTCGATATGTAGAGAGAAACGCATGTAGCCTAGCGTTATAGGACATATTAGAATAGACTAAACTAGAGGGTCTATTAGAGTGGATAAACGAAAAACCTTTCGTCTCAATATTAGAGATGGGAGGTTTTTTAAAATCAAGCTTGTTGAAAAGAAAGCTTGCTAAATTAAAGGTTGATAAAAGTAAAGGTTGATAAAGTAAAGGTTGCTGAAAATAAAAATTTATAAAAATAATTACTAAAAATAAAAGTGTGGAGGTATGAGATGAAACTCTATAATACTTTAACTAGAAAAAAAGAAGAATTTATACCATTAAAAGAAGGTCAGGTAAAGATGTATAACTGTGGGCCGACGGTTTATAATTATATTCATGTAGGAAATGCAAGACCCTTAGTTATCTTTGATACGCTTAGAAGATTCTTTATCTATCAAGGTATGGATGTCGAATTTGTAGTTAACTTTACTGATATAGACGATAAGATGATAACTAAGGCCAACGATGAAGGAACAACAGTAAAGGCCATAGCAGATAGATATATAGAAGCTTTTAAGGAAGATGCAGACGGACTTAATCTTTATGACTACGAAACTATAAACCCAAGAGCAACAGACCATATATATGAAATGATGGACTTTATAGAAGAGCTTATAGAGATAGATGCTGCCTATAATGTGGACGGAAATGTATATTTTAATATTGAAAAAGCCGAGGATTATGGAAAGTTGTCTAAGAAGAATTTAGATGAACTCATCAGCGGTTCAAGGGTTGAAGTAAATCAGGAAAAAAGAAGTTCAGCCGACTTTGCTCTTTGGAAAAAAGCAAAAGAAGGAGAGCCATACTGGGATAGTCCTTGGGGAAAAGGAAGACCGGGATGGCACATAGAATGTTCTGTAATGGCTAAATCAATACTAGGAGAGACAATTGATATTCACTCTGGTGGAGAAGATCTTCAGTTTCCACACCACGAAAATGAAATAGCTCAATCTGAAACCCTATCTAAAAAGCCTTTTGCAAACTATTGGCTTCATAACGGAATGATAACAGTTGATAACAAAAAAATGTCTAAATCAGATGGCAATTTTTTCAATATTAAAGATGTAAAAGAAGAATATGACCTAGAAGTCTTAAGGTTTTTCCTCCTATCATCTCAATACCGATCCCAAATAAACTTTAGTCGTGAGGTCATGGATCATATGAAACATGGATTAGAGAGAATCTATAATGGAAAGAAAAACTTAGAATATCTCCTAAATAATGTAGAAGTAGATTCTTCTAAAAATGATGAAGCTACTGTTGAAAAAATAGAAACCTTTAAATCTGATTTTATAAAAGCTATGGAAGACGATTTAAATACAGCGGACGCAATAACTGCTATATTTGAACTTGTCAAATATACAAACACGGAATTTGATAGACAAACAAGCAGAGTTGTTTTAGAAGTGTCTCTTAAAACGCTGATGGAACTTAGTAAGGTTCTGGGTATATTAAGTAAAAAAGATGAAATCTTAGAAGCGGAGATCCTGGGCTTAATAGAAAAAAGAAATCAAGCAAGGGAAGATAAAGATTATAAGTTATCTGATGATATCAGGGATTTGCTAAAAGAAAAAGGCATATTATTAGAGGATGCAAAAGACGGTGTTAAATGGAAGAGAGTGTAAAGATGTCAAAAGGAAATATATTTAGAAAAGTTAATTCTTCACTTAGTGAAGAAGATATAAAGATGATGGGGCCGCTTCAACTTGCATATGTTGGAGATGCCTGCTATGAACTTATGGTAAGAACTTATTTATTGGATAAAAACCTTTCAGTTAATAATCTTCATAGAGAAACTATCCGATATGTAAAAGCGAAATCACAAGCATTGATTGTTCATAGTTTAGAGGAAATTTTAACTGAAAAAGAAAAATCAGTCATTAAAAAAGGGAGAAATACCAAGACTAATTCTAATCCTAAGAATGCAGATCTTATAGATTACAAGTATTCAACTGGATTTGAAGCCTTGTTTGGCTATCTATATCTTAGCAATCAAGAAGAGCGGTTAAGTGAAATATTTAATCAAATAATTCAAGATGAAGCTTATAATGAAGCATAGATAATCAAAGCTTAATAAACTTTATTATAATGAAAAATTAAATGTAATAGAACAAATAAAAACTTAAATAAGCCAATAAGCAAAGAAAAACAAATAAATTAAATAAATTAAATAAATTAAATTAAATCAATCTATCGATCAATAAGAAACCAAAAGAAAATACAAAAAAATAAAATGCAAACAAATAAAATAACAAACAAAAAGGAGGATAAGATGCTAAAGGTAGAATTATTAAGATACACTCCCGAAGGAGAGAAGCTTATAGCTTCTGCTGCTAAGCTTTGCTACTCAGATGTAGGAATAGAAGAAATTCAAGAAGGATTGACGCAAGAAAACACCGAATCTTTTCTCAAGATGCTAGTAGACCTAGGGCACGAGAGTCCTATAGAACATATTAGTTTTACATTTGGAGCAGAGGGGATTTCTAGAGTACTTACCCATCAGCTTGTAAGGCACAGGATAGCTAGTTACTCTCAGCAATCCCAAAGATATGTAAAGCTTGAAAACTTTGAATATGTAATTCCTCCTTCTATAGAAGGTGACCCACAAGCAAAATCTGTATTTATAGAAGCTATGAAACAGGACATGGAATATTATAATAAATTGACAGATATCTTGTATGCAAAGCATTTAAAAAGATACTTAGAAGAAGGCTTGAGCGAAAAGAAAGCTGCCAGTAAAGCTGAAAAAGAAGCAATAGAAGATGCTAGGTATGTTTTTCCTAATGCCTGCGAAACTAAGATAATATTTACTATGAATGCGAGAGTTCTCCTGAATTTCTTCAAGCTTAGAACTTGCAATAGAGCTCAGTGGGAAATAAGGGAACTCAGTATAGAGATGCTTAAACAGGTTCAGGAGGTATATCCTACTTTGTTTAAAGGAGCAGGTCCTGGATGTGTAAGAGGAGCTTGTCCAGAAGGCAGCATGACTTGCGGGAAGATTCAAGAGGTTAGGGAAAAATTTAAAGGAGGTATAAGATAAATGGAAGATATTTATATAGTAGGTAGAAATCCTGTTTTAGAGTTACTTAAAACTGATAAAGAAATAGATAAGATATATATTCTTAAAGGAGATTTGCAAGGTTCAATTAAGAAGATAATAGGTGCTGCAAAAGATAAAAAAATTATAATTCAAGAGATAGATAAACGTAAAATGGATGAACTTAGCGATGGACAAACCCATCAAGGAGTCGCAGCTTTAGTTACTGGTTTCGAGTATTCCAGTATAGACGATATATTTAAAAAAGCTGAAAGTTTAAACCAACCGCCCTTTATAGTTATACTAGATGAGATAGAAGATCCTCATAATCTAGGAGCTATTATAAGAACTTGTGAATGCGCCGGTGTCCATGGAGTTATAATCCCAGAGAGAAGATCAGCTAGAGTAAATCAAACAGTTTATAAAGCATCTGCCGGAGCTGTAAATCATATGCTGGTAAGCAGTGTTACTAATATATCGAAAACCCTTGAGATTTTAAAAGATAAGGGACTTTGGATATATGGAGCTGATTTATCGGGAGAGAACTATTATTATAAAGAATCACTTCAAGGTGCCATCGGTCTTGTAATTGGAAATGAAGGCAAGGGCATGTCAAGAATTGTAAGTGAAAAATGTGACGTGCTTATAAAAATACCTATGTTTGGTAATGTATCATCTCTAAATGCCTCTACTTCTGCTGCGATATTAATATATGAAGTAATAAGGCAAAAAGATGAAAAAAAGAAGGCTTAA
The DNA here is from genome assembly GCF_029266915.1 of Tissierella sp. Lineage (GTDB taxonomy): Bacteria > Bacillota > Clostridia > Tissierellales > Tissierellaceae > Tissierella_A. The sequence goes on from NZ_JARIEF010000036.1 coordinate 21,058, forward strand.
AGCCAAAGAGTATCTGTTTGTAGATGGCTACAACATTATCAACTCTTGGGAGAGTTTAAAGCTTAAAAAAGATATAAGTTTAGAGGAAGCAAGAGATGATCTGATAGAAAAGTTAGCAGAATACCACCACTATTCTGCTATGGAAATAATACTTGTATTTGATGCTCACTTTGTAAAAAATAATATGGGTACAGAAATAGACTATAAAGGGATAAAGGTTATTTTTACAAAAGAAAGAGAAACAGCAGACCACTATATAGAAAAGATACTAGATAAAGAAGGAAGAATAAAGAGAATAAGGGTTGCAACATCAGATTGGCTGGAGCAACAGATAATTCTATCAAGAGGAGGTACTCGTATTTCAGCGAGAGAGTTAGAATTAGAAATAAACAATAAAATTAAGATAGTTAATAAAAATATTAAGCACAGAAACAAGGTAAATAATCTATCGCTTGGAAGATTAGATGATGAATCCATAAATAAATTAGAAAATTGGAAGAAAAATACAAAATAAGCTTGACCTTTGTGAAAAAACTAATTATAATTAAGACAATTATTCATTATAATATAAAAAAATCTCTGTTATAAGATAGACAATTATTCATTATAATATAAAAAAATCTCTGTTATAAGATAGACAATTATTC
>NZ_JARIEF010000045.1 GCF_029266915.1 Tissierella sp.
TTATATTCTTTTTCTACTATTTCTTAATGAACTTCTGCTACTCTGTGTTTTACTTTTTCTTTAGGTTTTGCTGGTTCTATAGTTCCATCTATATTTTTCATCCATTTTCCAGATCTGAATCTGCTGAATTCAAATGCTACTTTTATTATTTCTTCTGAAAGAAGTAGGAAGAAAACTTGCTCCAGCGGAAGTTTAAAGAATATGGCTCCTACTGCTCCAACTGGTATGGCATAAAACCATACTGTTCCAAGTTGAAGGAACATGGAGTAAAGGGTGTCTCCGCCCCCTCTAAAGATTCCTACTATCATAAGAACATTAAAGAATCTAAGTGGTGCAAATACTGCCATGATCTTTAAGACACCTATTGTCATCTTAACTGTATTAGCTTCTATATTAAATATATTTACTATATAAGGCGCTCCGGCGTAAAGTGCAGCGCCTGAAATTATTCCTATTAATGGTGCCAGAATTCCAAGTCTCTTAGCATAGTCTATCGCTTCTTCAGGCTTTCCCTGACCAATTTTATTGCCTACAATTATAGCTCCGGCGCTTGCAAGGCCTATTCCAAATACCATAAACAGGTTGTTTACAGTGTTTGCTATCTGCATGCTTGCAACTTCTCTGATGCCTATTCTTGCATATATAATAGAATAAGTGCTTATTCCAAGAGCCCAAACTATTTCATTTATCATTACTGCTGATGATGTTTTAAAATAAGCTCCTATAAATCCTTTGTTAAACTTAAACATCTCACGAACCTTGCATCTTATAACTTCATTTGACCTGTAGGATGCAAACAAGATATAAGTTACTTCTATTACTCTTGCAATACTCGTCGCAATAGCCGCTCCGACTACCCCTTGAGCTGAAAATCCTAAATTACCAAATATAAGTACCCAGTTTAAAAATGCATTTGCTAGAACCCCTATAAGGCTTCCGTACATTGGCGCTTTTGCAATTCCCATACATCTAAGTACTGTAGAATAGGCCATTGAAACCGATGATATTAAAAATGTAATCGAGATTACTCTTATATAAGAACTTCCCAGAGCTATAACTTCTAAGTCTTTCGTAAATACTCTTATAATACTCTCTGGAGATAAAAATGCTACAAGTCCAAATCCAATTGCTACTAAAGTACTAAGTATAAGCTGCAGTCCCAGCATCCTTCTGATATTCTTTACATCTTTTCTTCCCCAGAACTGAGAAATAAATATTCCTGCTCCTGCGTTTATTCCCGATAGGCAGAGCATAAATATAAAGAAATATTGGTTTACAAGTCCAACTGCTGCTATAGAAGACTCTCCGAGTTTTCCTATCATAACATTATCTACCATATTCAGCGATGAACTTATTAGGTTTTGAAGCGCTATTGGTAGAATAAGTGTAAGTATTGTCATTAAAAATGTTTTGTCCTTAAATCCTGCTAGTGTCTTTTTCATAATATACCTCCTGTTTTTTTGCATAAAAAAACAAATGGGTTTAATCGCTGCCCATCTGCTTAAAGTTCTCTTATGCACAAGAGACAATTATATACTCTATAAGTTTTTTAGTCAAGAACTATTTATACTTATTTCTCCAAGTAAATATAGACCTGGATGGATTGATCCAATAATCAAATCCACACAAGTCTTATATTTCTCTTATACTATCTTATATTTCTCTTATATTTCTCTTATATTTCTCTTATATTTCTCTTATATTTCTCTTATATTTCTTTTTCTAAAAGCAGCATTTTTAATTTCTCAGGTGTTATAGGCAGATCTCTTATCCTTATGCCTACAGCATTATAAACTGCATCTACTATAGCTGGAGCTACTGGATTGGTTACAACCTCTCCTATAGATTTTGCTCCATAAGGGCCAGTTGGATCAAATCCATCTGCAAAATCAACTGTTATATTGTTTATATCAGTTCTGCAGGGAATCTTATACTGCATAAAACTATTTGTTATGAGTTTTCCTTTTTCTGTTTCTTTAACCTCTTCAAATAAAGCAAGACCTATTCCTTGCACTATTCCGCCTTCTGCCTGAATTCTTGCAAGTTTTGGGTTTATAACCTTGCCGCAGTCTATAACTGATGTAAATTCTAAAAGATCAACCTTTCCCGTCTCTATATCTACCTCAACTTCAGCAAATCCTGATATAAAAGGAGGTGCAACGTCAACTGTAGAGAAAGAACCTGTCGCAGTCAACTGATTGTGAGGACCTTTATATATTAATCGGTTGCTTAAATCTGCCAAAGATATCTTTTTCTCTCCATCTGTGCTTCTGACTTCAAGCCCATCATAGATAACATCTTCAAGGTCAACTCCTATTTCTCTTGCCCCTTCTTTTCTAAGCATCTCTCTCATAATTAGAGCAGCCTTTTTTACGGCATTGCCTGAGAAATATGTTGTTCCCGATGCATATGCTCCGACATCAAAAGGAGTAAGCTCTGTATCCGCTGAAAAAACTGATATAGTATCATTTGATACTCCCAGACCTTCTGCAGCTATCTGTTTTAAGATAGTATCACTTCCAGTACCCAGGTCTGCAGCTCCGGTTAAAAGTGTAAAGTTTCCTCCGTCATTTAATTTTATTGTAGCCGAAGCTGTATCTATCCCTGGTATGCCTGAGCCTTGCATGGCAATACTCATACCGATTCCTCTGTACTTTGTCTCAGACACCTGGTTTACTTTTAGTTTATTATCCCAATCAAATAGTTCCTTGCCCTTTGAGATACAGTAATCTAACTCACAGCTTTCAATTACTATGGGCTCTTTTCCGGCTCCTATAGTTGTCATATCTACTATTTTAGAAGTTTCGCCTCTTCTTATCATATTCTTTTCTCTTAAAATTGTCGGATCCATTTTTAAAGCTTCTGCTAATTCATTGATTGCGCATTCCAGAGCAAAAGTACCCTGGGTAACACCATAACCTCTAAAAGCTCCTGCCGAAACATGGTTTGTATAAACAGCAGTGCCTTTAAATCTCGCTGCCTTGACCCTATTGTAAAGAGGCAGGGATTTGTAGCCCGCGGCTCCAAGAACTGTAGCAGCATGCTCGCCATAAGCTCCTGTATCAGATAAAGCAGTCATGTCTATTGCATTTATTTTTCCGTCGCTATCTGCTCCAATTGTTACTTCTATATTCATAGCATGTCTAGTTGAAGTAGCTATAAAAGTTTCATGTCTATCATATATTATCTTTGAAGGTTTTCCAGTTTTATAGGTAACAAGCGCTGGATAAAATTCAACCTGTACAGTTTGTTTTCCTCCGAATCCTCCGCCGATTCTAGGCTTTATAACCCTTACTTTATTTACAGGAATCCCAAGAGACTGGGCTACATCTCGTCTTACATGAAAGGGTATCTGAGTAGATGAAACTACCACCAGACCTCCATATTGATCTATATAAGAATAAGCTCTGTAGGTTTCCATCATTCCGTGTGCCTGGGCCTGCGTAAAGTATGATTTTTTAACTACAACTTCACTTTGCCCTATAGCTTCTTCCATATCTCCTGTCTCAAAGTTATATACTGCTGCAATATTCTTTTCAGGATTAAAACCCTTGTCCATATTTGAAAAAGTTCTGTCTCTAAAGTGAAGTTTGCTATCACTCGTCTGTGACTTGAACATATCAAGTATTGGCTCATATACTTCATATTCAACCTTTATCATCTTTATTGCTTTTAAAGCAATTTCTTCCGTAAGAGCTGCCACTATTGCAACTTCATCACCAACATATCTTACATATTCATCTAAGATGAACTTATCATAAGTTGAAGGCTCAGGGTAGGATTGACCAGCCCTCGTATAAAGGTTTTTAGGAACATTTTCATGAGTAAAAACAACTTCTACTCCTGCTAATTTTTCGGCTCTTTCTGTATTTATACTCTTTATCTTAGCAAAAGCATGCGGGCTTCTGAGTATCTTGATTATTAAGCAGTCCTTAGGGGCCAAGTCGTCTGTATAAGCCGGTTTTCCAGTCACCAAGTGCATTCCGTCAACTTTTGAAAAAGATTTTCCCACTGAATCCATATTTTCTTTCATCAGCTCACCTCCATGTATCTCATAATTGCTCTAAGCTGCCCTACATATCCTGTACATCTACATAAGTTTCCTGTTAAATAGCTCTTAACTTCTTCTTCAGTTGGATTATTCAACTCTTTTTTCATAGCAGAAACCGTAAGAATAAGTCCTGGGCTGCAGTATCCGCATTGATCTACGCCTTCTTCTACCAAAAACTCACCTATCTTCTTTTCTTCTTTACTAATTCCTTCAATAGTTGTTATCTCTTTGTTTTCAGCTCTTACTGCAAAAAAAGCACATGAAAGGGTTGGTTTTCCATCTATAAGAACGCTGCATACTCCGCATGACCCTGTATCGCATCCTTTTTTAATGCTCATATATCCATTTCTTCTAAGAACCTCCAGCAAAAACTCATCCGCTTCCGCCATAAAACTTTGTTTTACACCATTAACGCTCATATTTATAATCATTTTGTCACCCCTAAAATAGCTCTCTTAACCAATACCTTGCAGAGCTCTTTTCTATAAACTGCACTTCCTCTATTATTATCTCCAAACTCTAATTCTTCAGCTGCAATTTCTCCTGCTCTTTTAGCAGTTTCTTCATTTATTCCATTTTCATCTAAATACTTCATAGCATCGTATGCCAGTGTTGCTTTTCTAGGTCTTGCTCCGACCGATATTTTACTCTTTCCATTGATCTGGCTGAAAGCAGTTGAAAGTATAGCATAATCAACTGCTGAATTTCTCATTGTTTCAAATCTCAAACTATCTATGTTTTTATTTATGATTATTTTTTCTAATATGTCTCTTCTACCTTCATCTTCTTTAAGGTAGCTTTCTAGGGATATTCTTCCGCCTTTATGTAAGTATACATCAGCATCCATTGCAAGAAGAAGAGTAAGGGGATCTGAAAATCCATATTTTGAATAAACTGTTGCACCAAGGACAGCTATGTTCCTAAGCTGCACTCCTATTATATGTTTTACTGAATCTCTTACAGCAGATCCAAAATTTTCCTCTAAAAGCTCTGATGTTTCAAAAGTTCTAAGACTTGTCATAGCTCCTATTTCTATCTCATCTTCCTTGTCTATTATATAATCAAGTTCTGCCTGGGCTAAATCAACAGCCAGCACTATCTTTTTACCTCCCATTCTAATAAAGCATCCTCCGCCTATAAGCCTTGCCGTTTTTTTTGAAATTAAAACCTCGTAAGCTTCTTCAACACTTTTAGGAGCAATATAATCTTTAAATTTAACCATACCCTATCTCCTCTCCCTATTTTGATACAACAAAATATATGCCCGAGCATATATCTTGTCCCACCATACTTATAGTTTTATATTTTCACCGATGGTATATCTTCAATCGGAGTTATCACGTCATTAATTGGTGTTAGATCCTTCCTTTTAGTCTTTTCTTCATCTTCATTTTTAGTGTCTATATGCTTTGGAAGTATAAGATTTAGGGTAATTGCAGCTAAAGTTGCAATTACAACTGAGGAACTACCAAATACAGTTCCTACCCATACCGGAAAACCTGCTAATGAATCTGCAACTGAAGTAACTCCAACTCCCAGCGCAACTGAAAGTCCTACTACTGCTGTATTACGTGGGTTTAAATCAGCCGATGCAATCATCTTAACACCTGTCATAGTAATCATAGCAAACACTGAAATAGTTGCTCCTCCTATAACTGATTGTGGAATAGTTGTTAGGATTGATGCAAATTTAGGTATTAAACCAGCTACAAGAAAAATTACTGCTGCAAAAGTAAATACCATTTTATTAACTACCCTGTTTACTGTTACAATTCCTACGTTCTGGCTATAGGTAGCAGAAGGGAGTCCCCCTAAGAATGCACTTATCATGCTTGTAACTCCATTAGCTTTAATACCACCAGACAATTCTTTATCTGTAGCTTCTCTGTCAAGTCCACCTATAGTTAAAGAAGATATATCTCCTATAGCCTGAACTGCGTTTACTATGTACATTATAACCATAGATATTATAGCACTGATTTCAAATTTTACTCCAAAATGCATAGGACCTACTAGTTGGAACCATTTCGCATTACTTACAGCATCAAACTGAACCATACCTAAGAAATAAGAAATAGTATAACCTACTATCATTCCTATTAATATTGCGGCAAGTTTTGTGATACCTTTTGTGAAATAAGTAAGAAATATTACAACTCCTAAGGTTATAAATGCTACCATCCAGTTCTTTGGAGAACCAAATGTAGGATTTCCTCCTCCACCAGCCATGTATCTAACGGCTACTGCATATAGAGATAGTCCTATAGTGAATATTACAGTTCCGGTTACAATCGGTGGGAAAAATTTTCTAAGTTGCTTTATGTATATTCCAACTACAAAGGCTGCTAATCCTCCTACTATCTGAGCTCCAAAAATGGTAGCTATATCAAACTGGCCTCCGATAGCAAGTAAGGTCGGAACATATGCAAAACTCATTCCTATAATAACTGGAAGTCCTGAGCCTATTCCAAAGATCGGATATAACTGAATTAAGGTAGCAAGTGCCGTTACAATTAGAGAAATCTGTATAAGTATAGTCTTATCAGCTGCTCCAAGACCTGTAACGTTCGCTACTAGTATTGCGGGAGTTACAATTCCTACAATAGCTGCAACTACGTGTTGAAACCCTAAAGTTGCTACTTTTCCAAGAGGCGGTCTTCCTTCTAACTCAAAAAGAGACCCTGAATTTTTCCGTGAATTATCTTTCATTCGATACACTTCCTTTGACTTATTTTAGATGCAAACGATTGCAGTTTAAATATTTAAACTTATCTGTCAACTAATTATAATAATACTACAATATTTTTCTCTAGTTTTATATAATGATAGTACACAAAATTTTTCAAGGAAAAGGCCTATATTAAGTTCTTTCTCTTCCTAAACTTCTAAGATACACATATTTTTATATTTACTAACTCTGGAACTTACTTATATAGAGGATTATTGTTATTTATTTATTAATCTTTAAATATATCTATTTGTATAGTTTCTACAAATAGATATGTTTAATAAAAAATCATTGAGAAGGTTTTTCTCTTCTCAATGGTTCACTTTCTTTATATCCTATGCTTATCTAAATATTACCTGTCCATCATTTATAGAGTCTATTATAGCTAGGGACTCCAACCTTACACCTTGCTCTCTGAGAACTTTTCCGCCTTCTTGGAAACCCTTTTCAATGGCTACTCCAACTCCTACTAGATTTGCTTCCGCCTTGTCTATTATCTCTATAAGACCCTCTACAGCCTTTCCATTAGCTAAAAAATCATCTATAATAAGAATATTTTCATCTTTCTTCATATATCTTTTAGAAACCATGATCTTATAGGTTTTTCCCTTGGTATAAGAATATACTTCACTTTCATACTTATCCTTATCTAGATTTCTAGATTCAGTTTTTCTGGCAAATACCATGGGAACATCAAAGTACTGAGCTACTATTGATGCTATAGCAATCCCAGATACTTCGGCCGTAAATATTTTATCAATCCTGACATCTTTAAATCTCCTTTGAAACTCTTCACCCATCTGATTTACCAGTTTAATATCTACCTGGTGGTTTAGAAAACTATCTACCTTTATTATTTCTCCTTCTAGTACTCTCATATCTTCTATTATACGTTTCTTTAATATATCCATAGTCTGCCTCCTAATTTTCTTCATAATCATAGTTATTATTATCTTCGTCATAAAAATCCAGAAAAGAATGCTTGTCTCCTTCATCTTCATATCCAAGCACACCTTTTATATTTACATTCTCAGCAGCTTTAAATATAGACATCTCAACATTATCAAATGTTTTATCCAGATTTTTTATCAATTCTTTTATTTCATGCCTCTTGCTTCCTATTTTCTTAGCCGCTACCATGCAAGCACAGTTTAGGGGCATTATACCACTGTTTTTTATCCATCTTATTATATAGTCTTCTTTTATTAAGTAGAGGGGCCTTATGATCTCCATATTTTCAAAGTTTTGAGCCTTGAGCTTGGGCATCATAGTTTTAAAATTCGCCCCGCAGAGAACATTTAGCATAGTTGTTTCTATCACATCATTAAAATGATGACCCAGAGCCAATTTATTGCATCCCAGTTCCTGGGCCTTGGTATAAAGGGAACCCCTTCTCATCCTGGCGCACATATAGCAGGGATAGTCTCCTGCGATCCTATTTGCCACTTCAAAGACATCAGCCTCATAAATCTTAACTGGTATGCCTAGGTGCTGACAGTTCTCCTCTAGGAGGGTCCTGATGTCTGGGTGATAACCCGGGTCCATAGCGATAAATTCAAGTTCAAAGTTTTTCTTGCCATACCTATATAGCTCCTGAAACAACTTAGCCAGGATAAGGCTATCTTTTCCGCCTGAAATAGCCACCGCTATTCGGTCTCCATCTTGAATCAATTGATATTCTTTTATGGCTCTTATAAACTTAGCCCATACCTGCTTTCTATATGTTTTTATCAGGCTTCTTTCTATCTCCTGCAAAGGTTTTTTATCATTAAAAGGAAGGATTTCTTCACAAACAAACTCTGCCTTAACCTTACTATCATCTATCTCATTTTCTCTATAATTGTTTTTCAAATAAATCACTCCATCAAAATTTTTACCTAGTTATTTAGCTTCCTTCTAGTTTAACGCAAAAATATATTTTAAACAAGATTATTCCTTATATTTTTGCTAGTAACTCCTTTTTATAGTATAATATTTCTTGTGAAGAAAATTTAAATATAAAAACATATAGAAAATTTCAAGCAAAGATATCTTGACCTAGTAAAACAACCCAAGAGCTGATTATTAAAGCTAAAAGGGAATTAAATATAAGGAGTTTTTTTATGAAATTAGGAATTGTAGGATTACCAAACGTAGGAAAAAGTACACTTTTTAACGCTATAACTAAAGCAGGAGCTGAATCTGCTAACTATCCATTTTGTACTATAGAACCAAATGTTGGGATGGTTTCTGTTCCAGATGAGCGTCTTGAACAACTAGCTCAAATTTATCCATCTAAAAAAGTAATTCCAACAGCTATAGAGTTTTACGACATAGCTGGACTGGTAAAAGGAGCAAGTACGGGAGAGGGCCTTGGAAATAAGTTTCTCTCTCATATAAGAGAAGTTGAAGCTATAGTTCACGTTGTAAGATGTTTTGAAGATGATGATATAGTTCACGTAAGTGGAGATATTGATCCTGTGGAAGATATTGAAATCATAAACCTGGAACTTATGTTAGCTGATATTGAAGTTTTACAAAAAAGACTACAAAGTGCTCAAAGAGCTTTAAAATCAGATAAGTCTCTTGCAGCTGAGATATCACTAATAGGAAGATTGTTAGAAGCTTTAGAAGCTGAAAAATCTGTTAGAACTCTTGAATTAACAGATGAAGAGAAGAAACTTCTAAGAAGTCTTAACCTACTTAGTGCTAAACCAATCATTTATGTTGCAAATGTATCTGAAGACGACCTAGTGGGCTCAGAAGATAATAAATTTGTAGTACAAGTTAAAGAACTTGCTGAGAAAGAAGACGCTGAAGTTGTAGTAGTAAGCGCTCAAATTGAGCAGGAGATAGCAGAACTCTCCGATGAAGAGAAAGTAGAATTCCTCCAAGAGCTGGGACTTGAACACTCAGGACTTGATAAACTTGTCCAAGCTAGTTATAAACTACTGGGACTTATGAGTTTCTTAACTGCAGGACCTATGGAAGCTCGCGCTTGGACTATAAAGATAGGAACACCCGCTCCTGAAGCGGCTTCCAAGATCCACTCTGATATTCAAAGAGGATTTATAAAGGCAGAAGTAATATCCTTTGACGATCTAATGAAATCAGGAAGTATGGTAGCTGCAAAGGAAAAAGGATTGGTCAGAATTGAAGGAAAAGAATATATCATGAAAGATGGCGACGTTGTGCTATTTAGATTCAACGTTTAAATCCATCTTTAAATAGAGCAATAAAACAGCAAATAAAAAGCTTTGGATAGAATTTAAAATCTATCCAAAGCTTTTTTATTTATTTTCTTTTGTTTGTGAATACTTTTTATAAGCATTATAGAAAATATATATCTTTACACTTCTTAAGTCTTTATATATTTTATAAGTCTCTTATATCATTTAATATAGTGTTAAATTGCTCATAAGTCCTCATTCCCTGTACTCTTCCGATGAATATTCCCTTTTCATCTACAAAATAAGAACCTGGAAGACCTGTAACAAGATATTGAGCTGAAACTTCACCTTTTTCATCCAAGACTACTTCAAAATCATAGCCCCCATCTCTTACATACTTCTGAGCTTTTTCTATTGATTCTTCTACATTTACAGCTAATACAACTAGATCCTCATTTTCTTCTTTTAGTCTTTGAAGGTCTGGCATCTCTTTATCGCACCAAGTACACCAAGTTGCCCAAAAGTTTATAAGAACTATTTTTCCCTTTATTTCACTCAAGGTAACATCTTCACCCTCTAAATTCTTAAGAGTAAAGTCTGGTAGGGGCTCACCTACTACCGGTACAGCATTTACCACTTTACCCGGTCCTTCTTTTTCCTCTGGATCCTCTTCTTCATCATCCTTAGGAAGCTCCTGGCTCGGATTTTCTTCATCGGGCTTTTCCTCAGGATTATCCTTACCTGGTTCTCCTGGTGTTTCCTTATCTGCCTGGCCTTGTTCTTGATCTACAACCGGCTCTTTGGGTTCTTGTTTTTCTAAAACTATATAGAAAAATCCTATTACTAGCGCTATTACAAGCGCAATATATATCCAATTCTTTTTCATTTCAAATCCTCCTTCTATAGTAGAAGCCTGCTTATATCTACTACCTTATCAAAGAATACTAACAGTCCAAATATAACCATCAGTGTTCCCCCTATTATATTTACATACTTTAAATACTTTTCATACTTATCCATAAGCTCGACAAATTTGTTTATAAATAATGAAGTTAGGATAAATGGTACTGCCATACCAGCTGAATAAATCAAGAGCAGCAATACTCCCTGCGACAAGGTTTCAGTGCCGCCGGCATAAACTAAAATTGATGCCAGAACCGGTCCAAAACAAGGTGACCATCCTGCTGCAAAAGCCATTCCCATAAGAACACTACTAAACCAGTTGGTCATAGTCTTGGGCGCTTTTACATTTATTTTATTCATAACTCCAAATTTAAGAACTCCCAGCATATTAAGTCCAAAAAGGATAATTAATACACCACTTATTTTAGAGAATATCTCTCTGTTTCTTACAAACACCTGGCCTATAAGACTTGCCGAAACTCCCATTATAAGGAAGATTATAGTAAACCCTAATACAAATCCAAGAGTACGGGTCAGTGCAAAAAGTCTTCTTTCATTTACCTCTTCTTCAATTGTACTTCCTGTCAAATACATTATATAAGCAGGAATCAAGGGAAGAATACAAGCCGAGAAAAACGATAAGAAACCTGCCACAAATGCCATTCCCCAGGATACTTCTTCTAAAAACATACTTACTTCAACTCCTTTTGCTATCTACTAATTACCCTATAGCTCTATCTTTAATCCACTTTTAAGCTAATACTACTCTGTTTCTTCCTTCATCTTTAGCTCGGTATAAATTCCGATCAGAAACTTCCTTTATCATCTCTATTTCTTCTATCATTTCAGGATATATTGAAGCCCCTATTGAAATAGTTATATTTATAGTTTCAGTTTCATTTATTGGAAACTTATTCTTTTCAACAGCTCCTCTTATTCTCTCTGAAATATCCGCCGTAAGAGGAACTGAAGATTTTTTAAGTATAACACAAAACTCTTCTCCACCAACTCGTGCAACAATATCTGTTTTCCGAACGCTCTCTAGGATAACCCTGCCAACTTCAGCTAAAACTATATCACCAACGCTATGACCATAGTTATCATTTACAAGTTTAAAGTGATCTATATCTATCATTAAAACAGCCAACTGGCCATCCTTATCTGTCTTTACTTCTTCAATCGTTTCATTATATACCTTGTCAAAAGCTCTTACATTTATAAGACCGGTTAAAAAGTCATGTGTAGATTCTTTTTTTAATCCCTTTATAAGATGATAGTTTCTCTCCAATTGTTTGGTTAGAATAAATGCAAAGGAATAAGAAATAATACAAGTGATAAAATTGATTATAATAATAGATGCTAAGATTCCTTTATTATCTATTATTATAGCCAGACTTACACTTGTTATACTTACAGCTGTAAAGAACATAATTAACCATTGTTTTTCCCTGTCTATATTTAACTTAGAGAGTATAGCTGCTATTGAGGAAATTATGCATATAGATATAACTGCTATTCTAGATGACCAGGTCATCCCTCCGTGAACCCATCTAAAAGCTGCCAGTATAGCGCCTGTAATAATTGTAGATAGAGGCCCTCCATAAATACTAGCCATAAGTATTGAGATATTTCTCATATCTATAAAGACATTCTCCGGCGGAATTACAATGGTAAAATTTATAAGAATTATTCCAGAAATTCCTCCAAGCAAACCCAGAACAACTTTAGATTTCAGTGACGAAGACTTACTTATTCCGCCTTTCATAAAAAACTGACTGCCTATAAAAATAAGCGTTATAAGTATAGATACATTTACAAATAAATCCTTAATCCAAAGACTCCATAATTCCAGCAATTTTTACCACTCCCTTCAATATCCTTATTTCTATTAATATTACTTGATTAGGGCTTAAAAAACAAGGATAAAAAAAGGCAGAGCACCTTTATCTGCGCCCCGCCTTTAGGAAAATCAAGTCTATCTTAATATTTACTTTAAGTTATATTTTATAATTATAGCTTCATCTAATACTCTGAAAGTAAATGATTCTTTTACAAAGAATTTTACTTTTTCATTTGTATGGTTTTGGTAACCTATAGAGAAGTCTCTTCCGATAGTAAGTTCTAAATCTTCATGGTCGTAAGGAAGAAGATATGCTCCTTCTATCGCGTGATTTAATACTATTTTTCCGCCTATTAATTCTTCAATTCTTTCATCAAGAGGATAAGCTGTTTCCTCTGAAAGGATTCTTTTATAAGCTTCAGGTGAAACCACTAATGTATATGGTGCCTTTACATAGGATTGTCTAAGTTTTATAATTCCCTCAGTGATAGAATCCATTATAGCCTTGGCATCACTACCAAAAATTATAGGTGCGTGACACTTTTCTTTATCTAAACCTTCTATAATAGCTTGATCTAATCCTTCAAAGATAGCTTTTTCTTCAAATAAAGCGATTCTTTGCATAGCTTCTTCTAATGGACCATAATCAACATCTTTAGCTCCGCGGTCAACATTATCTAGTTCCCATCTGTCAATTTCAAACTCTACACGACTTTCAGTCAATGGAACAACCTTATAGTTGCCATAGCTTACTCCGTCAACTTCATCTACATTTGCAAGTCTTCCCTCTGGAACTGCATTATAGTTAAGCCCCATAGGTCCCACAACATGCATTACCTTTCTTGCTGATAAGTATGATTTTAAAACTTCTACTGCTCTTTCATCTATTTCTTCCCATGCTTTTTTACTTACTGGTGATACGTCTCTGTATAACATATATTTGCCCCTCCTATTTTAAGTTTCCGATTCCTAAACTAGAATTATCTCCTTTAGCTTCTTGTGATCCGCCGCCACTCATAGCTTCTCCTTCAAGTTTAGTTATATCTCCTTCTTTAAAGAGATATGTTTTTAATTCTTCATCCCAAGCTCCCATGTTTCTTCTAAGCCATTCTATAGTCATAGCTGCGTGTTCTATCTCCTCATCTCTGTTATGAGCCATTATATCTTTAAGTTCCGTACAGCTACAAGCCGCAACTCTTTGATTGTACCAATCTACTGCTTCAATTTCCTCTTTTAAACTGTTAAGTGCTCTTGAAATATCAAGTGCTTTTGAATCTAAAAACTCCACTGGTTCATGATATTGTGACATTTACAATTACCTCCTATAAAAGTTTTATTTCTATAATAATGCTTACCCTTATCATAGTATATTAAACAGATTTAGTCTATAGTAATAGGCCTCACTCACTAGTAAATAAAGAGTTTTTTCTTATATGTTTACCTTCATATGTTTTTTTGTTATAATTAAAAATTAGGATAACATTTTATTATAAAAGGAGACGATATTTTGGAGAAAGGATATTTAAGTCCAGTTGAAGTATCAAAATATATAATAACCGCTTCAGTTACAAAAGCAAATCTAACTACACTGAATACTTTACTTCTTGCTATAATGGCAGGAGCTTATATAGGTCTGGGAGCTTTTGGATATATATTAGTGGGTCAGACTATAGGAGGATTTGACGTTGGAATTATGAAGCTTTTAGGAGCCAGTGTATTTCCCGTGGGTCTTATGCTAGTTATGTTTACAGGAAGTGAGCTTTTTACAGGAGACACTATGATGACTATGGCAGTTATGGATAAGAGGATAAGTTTTTCAAATATGATGAGAACTTTAGTTTTAGTTTATCTAGGAAACCTAATCGGATCAGTTATACTAGCCTATGTAATAGTTAAGGCTGGAATGATAAACGGACCAGTACAAGATTATGTAACTAAAATAGCTACCGGTAAGCTGGGTATAGGTTTTGGAGCAGGAGTAATGAGAGGTGTTCTTTGTAACATACTTGTAGTAATGGGTGTTTGGTTTGCCTATGCTGCGCAAGATATCTCTTCAAAAGTATGGGGAATATGGTTTCCAGTAATGCTCTTTGTACTAGCAGGTTTTGAACACAGCGTGGCAAATATGTTTTTCCTCCCGCTTGCAAAGTTTTCAGGCATGGATTTCACTTGGATGAGTATGTGGACGGACAATATAGTTCCAGTAACTATAGGAAACATAATAGCAGGATCAATCATCATCCCGCTTGTATACTACACAGCCCATATAAGACCCTTAAAGGATTAGTAGAATTTAAAAACTAAATAATAATAGAAATAAAAATAGAGACTCCATCACCGGCATAGGTTTGATCTGATCATTCTAAGCCAGCGAAGAGTCTCTATTTTTTTATGTGTGTAACCATACTTATTGGATGAAGAACAGAGATAATTGTTTTTAAATAATTATCCAATAAAATTATCTATACTCTCTCCCAATCAATATACTCATTCAAAATATCCATAAACTTTATAAAATATTCTTTATCTAAGTCTGTAAATCTCGATTTTAATGGGCTGTCTAGGTCTAGAACGCCATAGACTCTTTCATCTTTTATTATAGGAAGAACTAGCTCTGACTGAGAAGCCCCATCGCAGGCTATGTGTCCCGGAAAGGCATTTACATCATCTACCAGTTGGATCTCTTTACTCTCTGCTGCCGTTCCGCAAACTCCTTTTCCCATCTTTATGCGGTTACATGCCGGTAAGCCTTGAAAGGGTCCAAGAACTAATTCATCATCCCTCAGGATATAAAATCCCGACCAATTTAAATCTTCTACTATATTAAAAATAAGAGCTGCTGCATTTGAAATATTTGCAAGAGGGTCGCTCTCACTTGCCACTTGACCTTTTAAAAGAATTAACATGTATTTATACCGCTCTTGTGGAGTCATTTTCTTTATTGGTTCTAAATTTACCATTTTATCTAACCTCTTCTCTTATCTATTTTTTTCTTCCTCTAGATTTAGAATTTGATTTGGATTTTCCTTTTGAACTTGAATCCTTGTCCCATCGATTTCCCTTGTAAGACTTTTCCTTGGATCCCTTATAGGATTTTTCTTTTGTTCCAGCTTTTGATTTAGAACTTCTAGAAGGTCTTTCATTTCTATTTTTAATCATATCTTTACTTTTTATAGTAACATTTATTTTCTTTTCTATAGAAGTTAAATCTTCTGCATTTTTAGGGGTTACAAATGTATAGGCTTTTCCCTTTTCTCCAGCTCTTCCAGTTCTTCCTATACGGTGTATATAGGAGTCTGCATCTTCAGGTATATCAAAGTTAAATATATGTGTTATTCCCTCTACATCAAGTCCACGAGCCGCAACGTCTGTTGCTACAAGTAGTGGAATCTCCATCTTTCTAAAAGACTTCATTACCTTCTCTCTTTTAGACTGACTCAAATCTCCATGGATCTCATCTGTTATAAATCCTTCTTCTTGAAGATGATTATTTAAAGTTTTTACCCTTCTCTTAGTTCTGCAAAATATTATAGCCATAAAAGGATTTTCTTCTCTTAGGATCTTTATAAGAGCATCTTCTTTTTCCCTATCAGTTGTCTTTATAACTATCTGATTTATTTCTTCTAAGATTATATTGTCTGATTCTACTCTTATGGTTTCAGGTTCCTTCATATACTTTTTAGCTAAATTTCTAAGCCCTTTAGGTATGGTAGCTGAAAATAACATGGTTTGACGACGCTTAGGAGTTTTAGATATTATATCTTCCATGTCATGAACAAAACCCATGTTTAGCATAACGTCCGCTTCATCAAGAACCAGATATCTAAGAGCACCTAGATTTATACTATCTCTTTTCATATGATCGATTACTCTTCCAGGAGTACCTATTACTATATGAACTCCATTTTCTAGTTTTCTAAGCTGATTAAATACGTCTTGTCCCCCATAAACTGCAAGAATATTTATTCCAAAAGGTGCACAAAGCTTTTTAGCCTCTGCTGTTATCTGAATTGCAAGCTCACGTGTTGGAGCCATTATGAGCCCTTGTATTTCATTTTTTTCTGCATTTATTCCCTCCAGCATTGGCAGCAGAAAAGCTAATGTTTTTCCAGTACCAGTTTGAGCCTCTCCTATAATATCTCTTCCATCTATTATCTTAGGAATGCTCTGTTCTTGAATTGGAGTTGGAGTCTTTATACCATTTTTTGCAAGTAAGTCTACAAGCCTATCATTTATTCCAAGTTCTTTAAAACTTTTCATCATTATCTAACCGTCCTTTTTCTCTTCTTCTTTGTCCTTCTTTTCCTTTACGCTTCTTTTATTTAAGTGCATTATCCTCTATTCTATCATAATATAACATGATTAGAAAAGAATTATTAATTTATTGTAGAGATTTTGAAATAATGGGTATAGTCATATAGTAGGAGTTTATAGATCGCTTGGTTGATATTTATTGTATTATAATGTAAAATAGAAGTAAGTATGTAGTAAAAAGAAGGGGATGCTATTGTGGCTAAATTTATAAACGACCCAGTTACCATGTATTTAAAAGAAATAGGTAAAGTACCTCTTCTCAACAAAGAAGAAGAAATAGAAATAGCTAAACGTATAGAGGCAGGAGATCTTCAGGCAAAAAGTCAACTTGCCGAAGCAAACCTCAGGCTTGTAGTTAGTATAGCTAAGAAACACATGGGAAGAGGAATGTCATTTTTAGACCTCATTCAAGAAGGAAATATAGGGCTTATGAAGGCTATAGATAAGTTTGATTATACAAAAGGTTTCAAGTTTTCTACCTATGCAACCTGGTGGATAAGGCAGGCTATTACAAGAGCCTTAGCTGACCAATCTCGAACTATAAGAGTTCCGGTGCATATGGTTGAAACGATTAATAAACTAGTAAAGGTTCAAAGATCCTTAATTCAAGATTTAGGCCGCGAGCCAACTCCCGAAGAAATTGGAGAAATACTTGATATGGAACCTGAAAAGGTTAGAGAAATTCAAAAGATAGCTGAAAGACCTGTATCCCTTGAGACTCCAATTGGAGAAGAAGAAAGTGAGCTTGGAGACTTTATAGAAGATGAATTTATAAAAACTCCAGCAGAAGCTACATCTTTAGTAATGCTTAAAGAAGGACTTTTAGATGTACTAGAAACTTTATCTGAAAGAGAACAAGAAGTTTTAAAACTTAGATTTGGATTAAACGATGGTAGAGCTAGAACTCTAGAAGAAGTGGGTAATATATTTAATTTAACAAGAGAGAGAAT
>NZ_JARIEF010000060.1 GCF_029266915.1 Tissierella sp.
GGAAGGATAAAGTGCATAAATAGGATCATAAGAAGAACCTCTACTGATGAACCCATGGCGTCTATTACTCCAAACTGGCCTACAAAGCCACTAGTTCCCATGCCGGCTCCTACCATATTTGACTCCATCTTTAGGATAAAGGTAGAAACAGGTCCAAGGATTGCGGAGGAAACTATAGCTGGTACCCATATAAATGGACTTCTAATGATATTTGGAACCTGCAGCATTGAAGTTCCTAGTCCTTGAGCTAAAAATCCTCCAAATCCGTTGTCTCGGTAAGATATAACTGCAAAACCTATCATGTTGCAGGCTCCTCCGACAACACTTGCTCCAGCTGCTATACCTGTTAATTTTAAACTAATTGCAAGAGCAGCTGAGCTTATTGGAAGAGTAAGTATCATTCCCATAGCTACTGCTATTATAATACCCATTGGTATTGGGTGAAGCTCTGTTGCCAGGTTTATAAATCTTCCTACATAGTCCATAAAGCTTGTAAGATAAGGTCCTACAAACTTTCCTACAAATCCTCCAACTAGTATGGTAACTATAGGAACTAGAACTATATCTACCTTTGTTTTTCCGCTTATAAGTTTAGAACTCTCCGCCCCTGCAAGAGCTGCGATAAAAGCTCCTACCGGTTCTCCTGTTTTTATCAGGGTATCAGCTCCATCAAAACTTATGCTTCCAGCACCAATTGTTCCAGCTACAATGGATGCAAAGATTCCAAGAGGAGGAGCTCCAACTGCGTGAGCAACTGCAGCTCCAATAGCTGGCCCCATAAGTTTTTGAGAAATATTTCCAAAATTTATAAGTGTTTCAAGTTCAAAAAATGTTCCAATTTGTTTTATTATAAGTCCTATAAGTAATGAAGCAAAAAGTCCAAGTGCCATACCATTTAATACCTTGATAAAATATCCTTTAACGCCAGTTTGTCTTTTTTCCAATCCACTATCCCCTTATTTTATAGATTTTTATTTTAGATCTTTTTCAGACCTTATTCCCATCTTAAATCATGTCCATAAAACTTTAGCGGTATAAACTTTTGTAGAATCCTAGAAAACACTCTGTCTGTATAGATAGAAGAGATCTCCTTGGGAGTTAAATTTGTTGATATGATTGTCTTTTTTCCCTTTATAATTCGAGTATTTACTATATTAAATATCTCCGCATTAGTAAAGGTATTTGTTACTTCAGTTCCAAGGTCATCTATTATAAGAAGGTCTGCATCAAAAAGCAGATCATATTCATAAGCGTTTTCACTGTCTCTTTTGTGATTGCCAAATCTTTTTCTCTCTAATATCTCAAGAATTGTAAATGCCGTCTGATAAACCACTATCTTATCTTTATCCAGCAAGGCTTTTGCTATGCAAGAACAAAGAAATGTCTTACCCAGGCCTGTTGTTCCATAAAAGAGAAGATTATCTTCATTGCTGTCATAAAAGTTTGCTATAAAACTCTCTGCTATGCCTACTATATCTAGCATATTTTCTCTTGGAGTCATACTCTCACCTTCAAAAGGTTCATCTTTAAATACATTTATATCAAAGTTCTTGAAATTGTCCTTTAAAAGATTTGTTTCAATATTGCTCATCTTATAGGCTCTAGAGACCAGTCTCTGCTTGAGACAGTTGCACTTTCTGCCATTGTCAAGATAGCCTGAGTCCTTGCAGACTTCGCAGTCAAACCTTTTTTCCATATAGTCCTGGTCAATGTTTGACTCAGTTAGGATAAATGCTTTTTCCATCTTGAGTTTTTCTATCTTTTCTCTAGCTTCTTCTGCCTGATTTTTATATCCTTCTGGATTTCCTATTATATACTTGGCCATATCCAGTCCTATTTTAAATATATCTTCATCCATCCTTCTTATAGCTGGAATCTTTTTATAGACTTCTTCTACTCTCATTCTCTGAAGTCTTGATTCTTCATCTCTTTTTCTTTCATATTCTAAATGTATAGTCTTTAGGATATCTTTGTACATCTATGCATCACCTTTAGCCCTTTTACTGTAAGCATCTCTTTTCTTTCTAGCTATATCTTCTAGTTGATCTGAACTATACTTGTCTGTTCTTTGCTCAAAGTTATGGAATCTGGTAACAGTGGCCTGAGCTTTTTTGCTTTGAACTCTTTTGTCCACACTAGCACTTTTAGCTCTTCTTTCTTCTTTTGTATCTAGAAGTTTAACATCCGATATAGTTTTGATTCCTTTTTCATGCCATGGTTGAACTATTCCGTTAAGGTATTCTACTGACGGAGATGCTATTTTTACCTGTTCAGCTGCATACATTATAACTTCAATGTCCATCTTCCATTTGCCAAACCATATATCTATCAAGTCCATTTCATCCTGCCTGATAGGCCTTTTTGATAAGCCCAAAGCCTTCATAACCCTTTGGTATCTGTAGAATTTTTCATCATTGGTTTTAAAGTGTTCCATAAGAGCTTCCATATTGGTAAGTCCATCTTTATACCAGTTTCTTACTATAGCTTCTATATATTTAAGACTCCTTACTCCCCTTCTTTCGACCGAATAGTAAACTGCTTTTTCTATTACATCTGGATTCATATTATAGTCATGAATCCAATCTACTATCATTTTCTTATCATTTGGAGTTGTGTTGGTTCTTAGGATATAGTCTATTTGATTGAACATATTATTTATCTCCGGAACCTTGTTTGCATCAACCAGGTCCTTTGTATTGTAGATAGGTTCTTTCTTTTGACTGTCATCAGCCCAAAGATTTATATTATTTTTTATATATAATTGCTTTAAGTTTAAAAATTTTATTTCATAATTCACTTCTCGGGTTCCCTCAGGTCTTATTTTTTCTATAATTCCCTTTTCTTCCCAAAAATCCCATGATCTTAAGACATCTTCTAATGGGATGTCTAAGTGTTTTGAGATTGTACTGTTGTTTACTTCTATATTTATATCCTTATCATGGGCATATTTATATCCAAGTAAATATACCTTAACATAGGTTCCATTTGCCATAGGCACATAGTCGTTTATAAATATATTTTCAATAGGAGTATCTCCTAAATCCATATCTGTAGTTTGTATAATAAAGCTCATCTAATCCACTCCACTTTAAATTACTCTATTGATGATAGTTTATTGAAAAAAACTTCTTTTTCCAGTTTCATCTTGTATATGTAATTATATATCTTATTATCACTTATTACAAAACAAGATTCGACTTCCTTATAATAGGAGTTTTCTATATCCACTTCCAAATCAAACTCTTCCAGGTAGTATCCTACATTTTCAAATCCCATTTTTTTATATACTGTATGCGCCCGAGCGTTAAATTCAGCTACTTCTAAGTACATTATTTTCATATTCATAGACCAAAAGTATTCTTTTAAAAATATTTTAAGAGTTTCAGTTCCATACCCCTTATTCATAAAATCAGGATCAAAGACTACTCCCAGAGTTGATTCTTTTTTAAGATATTTTATTTCTTTCATTCCCATATATCCAATAAGCTTATCTTCTTCTGAAAATATGGCAAAGTATTTATTAAAAAACGATTTAGTTTTTATCTCATACCATCTTTTTATTTGAGCATCGCTCATAACTGGAAAATTGTAGTCATCTAATAACGGATTTTTATGTAATCCCCAGTTTCTCATATCAAATACATCTTCAACCTTTAGAGGTCTTATCCTTACTCTTTCTCCTATTATCTCCATATTTATCTCCTTAGATAAAATTTACTTCGAGCCCGAAGGCCCGAAGTAAATTATTTTCTGTTTTCTAATAGTTTCCTGCCAAAACCTAAGCCATATTCTATAGCCCGCTCATCTGATGCTCCATAGGGAACAAAGTTTACTTTAAGTCCATCTTCATCATAAATTTTAAACTTAAGGTTTTTAAGATTGTCTTGTATAATCTTAACCGCCTCACCACTCCATCCGTAAGATCCAAAGGCGCCTGCTAACTTTCCTCTGTTTCTGACAGGGTTTATTACTGCCATAAGAGTGTATATTGGAAGTAGAGTGTTTTGATTCATAGTAGGACTTCCTACTATAAAGGCACAACTTCTATAAACTTCTTCTTCAATCTCTGGAGCAGTTGTATGCTCTATATCCATAATAGTTACATCTATCTCTGATGATGCTTGCTTTATTCCTTCGCCTATCTTTTCAGCGATTTTTCTTGTATTACCATAAGCTGATACATAAGGGATAAACACTCTGAGTTCTTTACAAACTTCTTCAGTGTGTTCTGCCATATCTTTAGTCCAGTCTACATATTTCTTCCAATTAGATCTTAATATTGGACCGTGTCCTGTACAAACTGTATCTATATCAAGATCCTTTATCTTATCTATAGCCTTTAGCATAAACCCACTAAAAGGTCTTAAGATAACATCAAAGTAATATTCAAATGCATCATCAAAATCATCCACTAAGTCATCAAACATTCTTTTATCACAATAGTGGGATCCAAACGAATCACAAGTAAATAGAAGTTTATCTTCTTCTAAATAGGTATACATTGTATCTGGCCAGTGAAGAAAAGGTGCTGCTATAAACTTAAGAGTCTTGTTTCCAAGGTCCAGCGTATCTCCATCCTTTACTACCATTTGTTTAAATTCAAAATCAATCATGTGATTTAAAAAATTTATAGCAGACTTTGATCCTACAACAGTTGCCTGAGGCGCTAGCTTTATAAGGTGCTTTAAACTTCCGGAGTGATCTGGTTCTGTATGGTTTAAAACTATATATTCTATATCTTCATAATCTACAACTCTTTTTACTTTATCTAAAAAAGTGTCTTTAAATCCTTCTTTAGCTGTTTCTATTATTGTTTTTTTATCTGCATCTATAAAATATGAATTATAGGTTGTACCATACTGAGTTTCCATAACAACGTCAAATGTTACAAGACCCTCATCGAGTACACCAATCCATTTTACATCATCTGTTACATCTAAAATTTTATCATCTATCATTTAAATCCTCCTTATCTAATAACACGGTTATAATACTTATACCCCATTAGAAAAGAGTTTCTCATCTTTTATATAAAAATGTTAATTAGCAAAGTTTTCTTTATTTAAGAACTTTGTAAATTCTTTTTTAAATACAAGTTCAAGTGTTCCAGTTGGTCCATTTCTATGTTTTGCTATTATAAGTTCCCCGATGTTCTTTTGATCCGAGTCCTCATTATAATAATCATCTCTATATAAAAACAGTACCACGTCCGCGTCCTGCTCTATAGCTCCAGATTCACGAAGGTCTGATAGTATAGGTCTATGGTCAGCTCTAAGTTCTGGTGCACGTGAGAGCTGAGATAGGGCTATTACAGGGCAATCCATTTCTTTAGCAAGAGCTTTAAGTCCACGAGAAATTGAGGATATCTCTTGCTGTCTGCTTTCTTGTCTTCCTTCCATCTGCATAAGCTGGAGGTAGTCTATAACAACAAGATCAAGTCCTTGTTCTATCTTCAGTCTTCTGCACTTTGCTTTCATCTCCATAAGAGAGATTCCAGCTGTGTCATCTATATAAACTTTTGCTGCTGAAAGCGGCCCCATTGAGTTTATTATATTCAGCCACTCTTCTTCATCAAGTCTTCCGCTTATAATCTTTTGAAGATCAACATGGGCTGTTGCGGCTATCATTCTTTGAACAAGCTGTTCTTTACTCATCTCAAGAGAGAAAACAGCTACTTTAGCTCCTGCTTTAAGAGCACTATTTGTTACAATATTTATCCCAAGAGCAGTTTTACCCATGGAAGGTCTTGCAGCTAAGAGTACCAAGTCTGACTTTTGAAGACCAGATAATTTTAAATCTATATCTATAAATCCAGTCGTAAGACCAGTTAAGCCTCCCTTATTTGCAGCCATTTCTTCAATTTTTGCAAAACTATCTAGGAGTACTTCATTTATAGGAGCAAATCCTTCTCTTTGGCTTCCCTGAGTTATATCAAATATATTTTTTTCAGCAGATTCAATTATAATATTTACATCTTCACTATCTTCATAGGCTTTTCCTATGATCTCATTGCTGGAAGTAATAAGTTTTCGCAGAGTTGATTTTTCATCTACTATTTTACAATAATATTCAGTGTTTGCACTTGTAGCAACTCCACTGGATAGATTAGCCAAGTAGCTGATTCCTCCTACTGCTTCTAAACTTCCACGTCTTTTTAACTCTTCTTGAAGCGTTATTAAATCTACTGGCTCATTTTTATTAAAAAGGTCTATGATAGCGCTGTAGATTTCGCCATTTGATTGTTTATAAAAGTCATCTGGACGAATTATCTCTACAGCCGTATTTATTGCAGTTTTATCTATTATCATAGAACCTATTACGGATTGCTCCGCTTCTATACTATGGGGAGGAATTCTCCCTATACTTGTTTGCATATTTATCAAGTCCTATTCTATTCTACAGTTACATTTACCTTTAGATCAGCTGTTACTTCTGGATAAACTCTTACTTCTACCACAGTAACTCCTGCTGTTTTTATATTATCTTTTAATTCTATTTTTCTTCTATCTACTTCTATTTTATGCTGTTTTTTAAGAGCTTCTCCAATATCTTTAGTTGTAATTGAACCAAATAATCTTCCGCCTTCGCCAGCTTTAGATTTTAGCTCTACAGTAACTTTTTCTAATTTAGCTTTCAAGTCCATAGCTTGATCTTTTTCTTGTTTTTGATTTTTCTCTTTGTTTTTCATTTCATCTTTCCATTTCTTTAAGTTTGCTGCTGTTGCCTCTATAGCTGCTCCTTTTGGAAGTAAGAAATTTCTAGCATAACCTGTTTTTGCAGTCACCATTTCGTCTTTTTTACCTAATCCTTTTACGTCTTCTAATAATATAACTTTCATTATTCGTCAGCCTCCTCTAGATATTCACTAATTGCGTTGATTAACATTTCTTCTGCGTTTTGTATATTAACACCCTCTATTTGGGTTCCTGCACTTGTTAAATGACCTCCACCGCCTAGTTTCTCTAAAATAAGTTGTGCAGAGATATTTCCAAGACTTCTTCCCGAGATATGGATTCTATCCCTTAGAAAAGTTAATACAAACGAAGCTTCCACTCCATTAATATCAAGTAAGTCATTTGCAGCTTGAGCAGCTATTAGGATTCCATTTTCAAGGTCTTCTTCAAGACTTCCTATAGCTATTTTACCAAAGATTATTTTAGATGAACTTATAACATAAGCTTTATGGACGAATGTATCAAAGTCATCTCGGAAGAGTTGTCTAACATTTGTAGTATCTGCCCCTGCTCTTTTTAGAGTTGAAGCCGCTTCAAATGTTCTAACTCCAGTTTGCGAACTAAAGTTTTTAGTATCAACTGTAATTCCTGCAAGCAAAGCTTCTGCTTCAAATTCAGTTAAGTTTATATCATCACTCATATAGCTTAAAACTTCTGTGACAAGTTCACTAGCAGAAGATGCATAGGGCTCTAAATACGTCAGTACCGGATCCTCTACAAATGCCGCTCCTCTTCTATGGTGATCTATTATTACTATCTTCTCGGATAGATCAACAAGTTCTGGACTCTCTGACATATTTGGTTGGTGATGGTCTACTAGGATCATAAGTGAATCTTTATCAATTATCTCCTTAGCTTTTTCTGGCGTAATTATATCCTCCAGGAGCTCCGGTTGCTCTAATTTTAATTTTTGGAAAAGATTTTTTATAGAAGGATTCTCCTCTGTTAAGATTAAATATCCTTGTTTCTTTCTATTTTTTATACCTCTTAAAACTCCAATTGCAGAACCTATTGCATCCATATCAGGATTTTTATGTCCCATAACAAATACAGTGCTGGACTGTTCTATAAGTTGTCTAAGCGCATAAGCTATAACTCTGGCACGAACTCTATTTCTCTTTTCTACAGCTTTTGACTTGCCGCCATAGAATTCGAAGTTTCCACCTTTATTTATAACTGCCTGGTCTCCTCCACGTCCCAAAGAGATATCAATAGCAGCCCTGGCATTGTTAAATCTTGTAACAAAATCATTTCCATTTTCAGCTATACCCATACTAAGAGTTATAGGTATAGTGTTTCCAAACTCTAGCTCTCGCATCTGATCTAAAATATCAAATCTTTTTTCTTTTATAGTTTTAAAACCTTTATTATCTATAATTATCATATACTTATCATCTTCATATTTTCTAACCAAGGCATCATATTCAGAGAAATATTGAGATATAGTCTTATCAATTTCGGCTAGAAGCAGAGGTCTATTGATGTCTGGTGTTGTATTTCTTACATCGTCATAATTATCTATATATGCAATCATTACAACCGTTATTTCATCTTCATAGGTTTTTTTAAGCGCTACAAGTTCTGTATTATCTACCCAGTAGAGCATTGTAATCATACCTCTGAATTTAACATTTTTCTTACCCTCTACAAAATTTGGATATACTAAATAATCTTTATTATCATAGTTAATCTCTATAGCTTCTGTCCCTTTAGTATCTAATGAAGCTCTTAAGCCAGATTTTGGCAATAAATCATAAATTCTTTCATTTAATATATCTTCTTCAACTATCATGTCTAAAAATGGTGTGTTATACCATATTATACTCCCTATATCATCTATCATAACTAAAGGAAAGGGCATATTGAATATAGCATGCTTTGTAGCTGATTCAAAGGTCTCTGATAGATCTTCAACATACTTATCAATTCTCCTGTTATTATCTTGTGCGGATAAAAAGTTCAAATAGACAACATAAGAAAATGCAAGAGCTGCTATAAGTCCAAGTACTGGTTCAAATATAGCTATTATAACTACAAATATAGCAGAAATAATCATTTGAATTTTATAATCATGCCAGTGAAACAAATCATTCATACGTATCCTCCTAAATGGATCTTGGCTTTCTAATCTTTCTTATATCAAATAATGTATCTATAAATCCTATCATAGTTATAATTGGAATCATAGATGGATTTAATAAAAAAAGTATGTAAAATATTATCTTAAAAATCGGTATTATTTTTACACGATTTAAAAAGAAATCTGCCACAGAAAGACCCTGTATAAAAAAGCCCATCATAAGCAGCACACCTATATTTATAATTACTGTTTCATAATAGGGAAATCCTAATTGCCCAGCTATAAAGGTTACCGCAAACATAAGAATGATTCCAAGCATTATATTGTTTGGGAGTTTAAGTTTTGAAAACCTAGGAATATTTACTATTTTAATCCCTAGTCTCTCTAGTATTATACCAGATAAGATGTAGTTTATATAGCTTGCAATTGACGATAAGATTAAAAGAGCAGCTGGTATAATAAGTAATAAATACTTATAAGTATCTTCTAACATTTCAGTTCTAATGAAAAGTTCATAATTACCAAGTCCTAGATTCTTAAATGCATCTAATTGCATATCTAAAATCTCTCTGGAACTCTCTTCTATAGACTTTACTATATCTACACCAGCAAGTTTTACGATAACCAGCATGATTAATATAGACGCAAAAAACATTATGGAAGAATAGCCTAGAATATTGATATTTCCTTTTCTTTTTTTAATTAGTATAGAAATAACAATGGTAAAGGGTACAAAAGAAATTGCAAAAAATAGCCCTACCGGGATTGACTCTACCAGCGAAATTATTATAAGCGTCATCAGCATATTTGTAAGTCCTTCTACTAATCCATCTTGAATAATATTTACAATAAAGAGTACTGGAAATAAGATTAAAATTGCCTGCAATGAATGAAGTCCTATAAGTGTCAATATTGTAGTAGCCAATATTATAACGAGCGATCTTAAATAAAAACTATCTATCTTTTCATCTTTCAAAATATTCACCTCTTATTCTTCTATATTATGTATATACACTTATAATTTATACCCATTCTTTTTAAAGTCTTACCCAAATAATACATATTTTAGACGAATAAGTCAAATAACAATAAGCAAAATAAGTAAAATAAAAAAGAGAGGAAAATTCCTCTCTTAGTCTGCACTGTATGGTAGTAGTGCAACTTGCCTAGCTCTTTTAATAGCTATAGTAAGTTCTCTTTGGTGCTTTGAACAGTTTCCGTTAACTCTTCTTGGAAGAATTTTTCCTCTTTCTGTTATATGTTTCTTTAATTTGTTTATATCTTTGTAGTCTATATTAGCTGATTTATCTGAACAGAAACTACATATCTTTTTTCTTGGTTTAAATCTTCTTTGCATTTCTTTTCCCCTCCTCTAGAATGGAATATCGTCATTGTCTATTGGATGGAAATCTTGTAAATCAGAAAAATCGGAACCTTCAGATTTAGCATTAGAGTCCCCTTGTGGTTTATCTCCCCACTCTAGGAATTCTACATTTTGTGCTACTACATCAGTAGTATATCTTTTTGTTCCATCTTTTGCTTCATAACTGCCGGATTGGATTCTGCCTTGTACTGCTACAAGTCTACCCTTAGCTAAGTAATTAGCACAATTTTCAGCAACTCTTCCCCACACAACTATGTTTACAAAGTCAGCTGTAGGTTGATTTCTTGATTCCATCTCTTGCTTCTTCTCTTTTGATAAGTTCTTATCTATCGCTAATGAAAACGTAGATACGGCTTGACCTGAATTTGGAATATATCTGAGTTCAGGATCTCTTGTTAATCTTCCTATTAGTACAACATTATTCATCTTTGTCCACCATCCTTCAGATTATTCATCTTCTTTAATGATCATATGTCTCATAATGATGTCAGAAATCTTAGCAACTCTATTTAACTCTTCAATAACTTCTGGCTGTGCTTCAAAGTTAATTAAGACATAGTAACCTTCACCTATATCATCGATTAAATAAGCAAGTTTTCTATTACCCCACTCATCGACGCTTGTAATGGAACCATTTGCTTCAATTATACCTTTAAATCTTTCTAACAATTTAACTCTTTTTTCTTCTTCTGCTGTTGGTAAAAATATATATACCGCTTCATATTTTCTCATAAAAATTCACCTCCTTATGGACTTTCGGCTCTACAAATATGTAGAGCAAGGAACACTTAA